>NZ_JBHJVK010000011.1:0-150527 GCF_042264695.1 Kitasatospora sp. NPDC056138
ACGCCCGGTTACATTCCGAACCCGGAAGCTAAGCCTCAAAGCGCCGATGGTACTGCAGGGGGGACCCTGTGGGAGAGTAGGACGCCGCCGAACAAATTTTGGAGAAAGCCCCCTCCCGGGTTCGGGAGGGGGCTTCTCTGTTGTAGGGTCAATGCCGCACAGTTGTCGTACCGTCAGGAGGCCCCCCGGTGGAGGTCCAGGAGACGCGCGTTCAGACCGACCGCGTCCTCACCATTCCCAACCTGCTCAGTATGGGGCGGTTGGTCGGGGTGCCGATCTTCCTGTGGCTGATTCTCTGGCCGGTGTTCGGGGGCCCGAGGAACGACGGCTGGGCGATCGTCGTGCTGATGCTGAGTGGGATCAGCGACTATCTTGACGGGAAGTTGGCCCGGCGGTGGGGGCAGATCAGTCGGCTCGGGCAGATTCTGGACCCGGCGGCGGACCGGCTGTACGTGGTCTCGACGTTGGTCGGGCTGACCTGGCGCGGAATCCTGCCCTGGTGGGTGACGGCAATTCTGGCGGCGCGTGAGCTGTTCATCGCTTCGCTGCTGCCGATTCTCAATCGGCATGGCTACGGCCCGCTGCAGACCAGCTTTCTCGGGAAAGCCGCGACCTTCAATCTGATGTACGCGTTCCCGCTGCTGCTGCTCGGTGACGGTACGACCTGGCTCGCGACGCCGGCCGAGATCGTCAGCTGGGCTTTTATCTGGTGGGGTACGACGCTCTACTGGTGGGCCGCCATCATGTACGCCGTACAGGCCAGGCAGATCGTCAAAGCGGATGCTGCGGCGACGGGCTGACACCGCTCCGGCGGCGCATACTGACGGTGTGGTGGACTTGCCCAACCGAGATGTATGCGAGCCGGGACATACGTGTGAGGCATGCCGTGCAGTTGAGACCAGGCACACGCCATCGCGGTGAGTCGGACGTAACCATCCGGGTAGACATGCTCTGAAACGGTTTGATGGATCCCAGGGTCCACCACCGCGAAGGAGGACGCACCCGTAATGAAAGCCGTTGTGATGGCAGGGGGCGAAGGCACCCGCCTCCGGCCGATGACGTCGAGCATGCCAAAGCCGCTGCTGCCGGTCGTCAACAGGCCGATCATGGAACACGTGTTGCGGTTGCTGAAGCGGCACGGCCTTACCGACACCGTTGTGACCGTGCAGTTCCTGGCCTCGTTGGTGAAGAACTATTTCGGTGACGGTGAAGAGTTGGGTATGCACCTCACCTATGCCAACGAGGAGGTCCCCCTCGGTACGGCAGGAAGTGTCAAGAACGCCGAGGACGCACTCCGGGACGACTCGTTCCTGGTGATCTCCGGGGATGCACTCACCGACTTCGACCTCACCGAGCTGATCGCCTTCCACCGTCGCAAGGGCGCGATGGTCACCGTCTGTCTGACCAGGGTGCCCAATCCCCTCGAGTTCGGGATCACCATCACCGACGAGAGCGGGCGGGTCGAGCGTTTCCTGGAGAAGCCGACCTGGGGGCAGGTCTTCTCCGACACCGTGAACACCGGCATCTACGTGATGGAGCCGGAGGTCTTCGACTACGTCGCGGCCGGCGAGTCGGTGGACTGGTCCAGTGACGTCTTCCCGCAACTGCTCAAGGAGGGGAAGCCGGTCTTCGGCTATGTCGCCGAGGGTTACTGGGAGGACGTGGGCACGCACGACAGCTACGGCAAGGCCCAGGCGGACGTCCTGGAGGGCAAGGTCGACGTCGAGCTGGACGGCTTCGAGATCTCGCCCGGTGTCTGGGTGGCCGAGGGCGCCGAGGTGGACCCGGAGGCCGTCCTGCGCGGGCCGCTGTACATCGGCGACTACGCCAAGGTGGAGGCCGGCGTCGAGCTGCGTGAACACACCGTGCTGGGCAGCAACGTGGTCGTGAAGCGCGGGGCGTTCCTGCACAAGGCGGTCATCCACGACAACGTCTACATCGGGCCGCAGTGCAACCTGCGTGGCTGTGTGGTGGGCAAGAACACCGATGTGATGCGGGCGGCCCGGATCGAGGACGGGGCGGTGATCGGGGACGAGTGCCTGATCGGCGAGGAGTCGATCATCTCGGGCAACGTCCGGGTGTACCCGTTCAAGACGATCGAGGCCGGTGCCTTCGTCAACACCTCGGTGATCTGGGAATCCCGCGGCCAGGAGCACCTGTTCGGGGTGCGCGGTGTCTCCGGGATCCTCAACGTCGAGATCACACCGGAGCTGGCCGTGCGGCTGGCCGGGGCGTACGCGACGACGCTCAAGAAGGGGGCCACCGTCACCATTGCGCGTGACCACTCGCGTGGTGCGCGTGCGCTCAAACGGGCGATGATCTCGGCGCTGCAGACCAGCGCGATCGACGTCCGCGACCTGGAGAACGTCCCGATGCCGGTGGCCCGCCAGCACACCGCGCGCGGCGGCGCGGGCGGGATCTTCCTGCGGACCACCCCAGGGGTGCCGGACTCGCTGGACATCCTCTTCTTCGACGAGCGCGGGGCGGACCTCTCCCAGGCCGGGCAGCGCAAGCTCGACCGGGTGTACGCGCGGCAGGAGTACCGACGGGCTTTCCCGGGCGAGATCGGTGATCTGACCTTTCCGTCCAGCGTGTTCGACTCCTACGCGGGGAACCTGCTCAGGGCCGTGGACACCACCGGCGTGCGCGAGGCGGGGCTGAAGGTGGTGGTCGACGCCGCGCACGGCAGCGCGGCGCTGGTGCTGCCCAGCATTCTCGGCCGGCTCGGCGTCGAGGCACTGACGGTCAGCACCGGTCTGGACGAGGCCAGGCCGACCGAGGACGCCGAGGAACGGCGGGCGGGGCTGGCCAGGCTCGGTGAGCTGGTGTCCTCCTCGAAGGCGGCCTTCGGGGTGCGCTTCGATCCGGTCGGCGAGCGGGTGGCCTTCGTGGACGAGCTCGGTCGGGTGATCGAGGACGACCGGGCACTGCTGGTGCTGCTGGACCTGGTCGCGGCCGAGCGGCGGAGCGGCCAGGTGGCGCTCCCGGTGACCACGACCCGGATCGCCGAACAGGTGGCGGCGTACCACGGCACCCAGGTCTGCTGGACGACCACCTCGCCGGACGACCTGGCCAAGGCGGCCGCGGCCGAGGGCACGGTCTTCGGCGGTGACGGTCGGGGCGGCTTCGTGGTCCCGGAGTTCAGCGGTGTGCTGGACGGTGCGGCGGCCTTCGTCCGGCTGGTGGGTCTGGTGGCCCGTACCCAGCTGACGCTCAGCCAGATCGACGCTCGGATTCCGCAAGCGCACATCCAGCGGCGTGACATCGCCACGCCGTGGGCGGCCAAGGGCATGGTGATGCGTTCGGTGGTGGAGGCGGCCGGCAACCGCAGGCTGGACACCACGGACGGGGTCCGGGTGGTGGAGCCGGACGGGCGCTGGACCCTGGTGCTGCCGGATCCGGCCGAGGCGGTCACCCACCTCTGGGCGGAGGGCCCGGACGATGGGGCCACCGAGCAGTTGCTGGAGGAGTGGGCCGCCGTGGTGGACGGCGCTGGACGCTAGCGCAGCGGCCGGTTTCCGGGGTCGAGGGGGCCGGAAGGCTCCCCCGGCCCCGGCAGGCCGTTCAAGGCGTGCTGGAGGGCTCTCGCAGGTGCCCGTGGGCTGCCGGGTGGGTGTCGGGCAGTAGTAGGGGCTGTGCATTCGGCGGATCCACGACGTGGGACGATGTACCGCATGCCAGCACCGACGACGCCGAGTGACCGGGACAGACGCTTTGCGCGCCCCGACGCCTCGATGTCCCTGCTGACCAATGTGATGGACCACAGCCTGGACGACGGCTACGCCGAGGCGGCCAGGGCGCGGGGCGCCGAGGGTTCCAGCAGGCTGCCCGCCTCCGTGCGCGGACGCCTGACGCTGGCGCTGGGCCTGGCCCTGGCCGCGACGGTGGTCACGGTGGGTGCGGTCAACAACGAGGAGGCGGCGCCGACCCTGGCCAAGGAGCGGGACGCGCTGGTCCACCGGGTGAACGACGCCACCGGCGGAGCCGACAAGCTGCAGAAGCAGATCGAGAGCCTGCGGGACAAGGTCGAGCAGGCTCAGGACCATGCCCTGAGGTCGCAGGGCGACGGCGGACTCGCCGCGGTCGCCGGACAGGCGGGCACGGGCGAGGTGTCCGGTCCCGGAGTGAAGCTGGTGATCGAGGACGCCTCGGGCACCGGAGCCGGCGGCTCGGTCAACAACCCGCGTCAGGCCGACGGCTTCCAGAACAGTGGGCGGCTGAAGGACCGTGACCTCCAGCTGGTCGTCAACGGGCTCTGGAGTTCCGGTGCGGAGGGCGTCGCGATCAACGGGCAGCGGCTCACCGTGCTGTCGGCGATCCGGGCGGCGGGCGACGCCGTCCTGGTGGACAACCGGCCGCTGGTGCCGCCCTACACGGTGCTGGCGATCGGGGACGGGCAGCGGTTCGCCACGGCTTTCCAGAACGCGGAGGCCGGGCACTACCTGCGACTGATCCAGGACAGCTACGGGATCAAGTCCAACCTCTCCGTCCAGAAGAAGGTCACGCTGCCGGGGGCGCTGGGCATCACGCTGCGGTATGCGCAGCCGCTCACCACGACTCCCGTGCCCGCGCCCTCGGCGTCCGCCTCCGCCGCTGTCCCGGCGTCCGCCTCGCCGTCGTCGTCCGGTTCGTCCAGGCCGAGCGCCTCGCCGAAGCCCAGCGGGTCGTCCAAGTCCAGCAAGAGTCCGTCCACCCCCACAGGGACAGGAGCAGCTACACCGTGATTGCCGTACTTGGTCTCGTGATCGGGGTGGTCGTCGGCCTCTTCGTACAGCCCGAAGTGCCGGACGCCGTCGTGCCCTATCTGCCGATCGCGGTGGTGGCGGCCCTGGACGCGGTGTTCGGCGGCGTGCGGGCGATGCTGGACGGGATCTTCGACGACAAGGTCTTCGTGGTCTCCTTCCTGTCGAACGTCGTGGTCGCGGCGCTGATCGTCTTCCTGGGTGACAAGCTCGGGGTCGGTTCGCAGCTCTCCACGGGTGTGGTGGTCGTGCTCGGCATCCGGATCTTCTCCAATGCCGCCGCGATCCGACGGCACGTCTTCCGGGCCTGAGAGGGGGAGGGATGAGCGAGGACGGAAAGAAGGAGCCGGAGGCTGCGCAGCCCCAGCCCCAGCCCCAGCCCCAGCCCCAGCCCCAGCCGGAGCCCCAGCCGGAGCCCGAGCCGCAGCCGGAGCAGTCGGAGCAGCCTGAGCGCGAGGTTGAGGCCCTGTCGGGCGCCGGCCTGCCGTCGGCGGGGGAGGTGGCCCGGGAGAGCGGCCCGGACGAGGTGCAGGCTCGCCCGGCCACCCCGCCTGCGGACGCCAGAAGACGGCTGAAGGCGGCGCTGTGGCCGCCGCGCCTCTCGCGGGGGCAGCTGGTGGTGGCGGTGCTGCTGTTCTCGCTCGGCCTGGCGCTGGCGATCCAGGTGCGCTCGACCAGTGACCACAGCCAGCTCCGTGGTGCCCGTCAGGAGGATTTGGTCCGTATCCTCGACGAACTGGACAGCCGTCAGCAGCGTCTCCAGCAGGAGAAGACGCAGCTTGAGCAGTCCCTCACCCAGTTGGAGAACAGTTCCAACCAGGCGAAGGAGGCTCAGGAGCAGACCAGGAAGAAGGCGACGGAGCTCGGAGTGCTCGCCGGCACCGTCAAAGCCACAGGTCCGGGCATCGTACTGACGGTCGATGATCCCCAAGGGCAGGTGAAGGCGGATATGCTGCTGGACACCCTGCAGGAACTTCGAGCGGCAGGGGCGGAGGCGATTCAGATCAACGATGTGCGCGTGGTGGCCGGCACCTACTTCACCGATGCGTCGGCGGGTGGGGTGCAGATCGACGGTAGGAAGGTCTCGCAGCCGTTCCGTTTCACCGTGATCGGGAACCCGCAGGATCTGACGCCTGCCCTCAACATTCCGGGTGGCGTGGTGCGCACCCTGGAGAAGCAGCAGGCGCAGGCCACGATCGCCGCGCAGCAGTCGGTGACGGTGGATGCACTCGTCACCCCGAAGACCTCCCAGTACGCCACGCCGGCGGCCAAGTGACGGCACGAATGCCGTACGGTCCGTCAGCCGTTCTGCGCCCTTGGCAGCGGGTGCACGGCAACTTTCGGCGACAATGGGACGTACCACTCGATCGGCACCGGCCGGGTGCCGGGTCAGCTGCCTGTCCGAGCCTCTCACCCTGCCCCGCGGGCGGGTCTGTCACACGCAAGGAGATTCGCCCGTGAGTCTGTTCTCGAAGCTGTTCGGTCGTAACAAGCACCGGGCCGCGGCCGCTGAGGCGCCCACGGCGCGTCACCGCATGTCCGACGACGACGCCGGGGTCCCCGGGATGCGGCCCGTCCCCGGGCAGGACCAGTACGCCGAGCGTCCGCTGTTCCGCGACGGTGGCGGCAATCAGGAGGGCTACGGCGCGTCGGTTGATTCCTCGGGCGCCACGCGCATAGGTTTCCAGTCGGGACCCTCAACCTCTGATGGAGGGTTTGCTCCGGATCCGTACGCCGGGCACGCCCCGTCGGGCGTGCCGAGCCAGGAGGCTGTGAACATGACTGCCGGTGCTCTTCCCTGTCCCCGGTGCGGGAACCAGAATCCGCCGGCGGCCCGCTTCTGCAACAACTGCGGTACGGCGCTGCGCGGCGGGCTGCTGCCCGAGGGCGCGGCGGAGACCACGTCGACCATCTCGATCTCCGGCCTGGAGTCGTACGACCCCACCGCCACCGGGACGGGTGCCACGCCGGCGCTCTCGGTCGAGGTGCTCTCCGCGATCGACGCGCTGCCGCCGGGCTCGGCCCTGCTGATCGTGCAGCGCGGCCCGAACTCCGGGAGCCGTTTCCTGCTCGACTCCGACGTCACCACGGCGGGCCGCCACCCGGAGGGTGACATCTTCCTGGACGACGTCACCGTCTCCCGTCGGCACGTCGAGTTCCGCCGGACGCAGGGCGGGTTCGCGGTGGCCGACGTGGGCAGCCTCAACGGCACCTACGTCAACCGGGAGCGGATCGACGAGGTGTCGCTCAACAACGGTGACGAGGTGCAGATCGGGAAGTACCGGCTGGTGTTCTTCGCCAGCCCGCAGCGGGGGTACTGAACACACCGGGGGTACTGAACACGACGTCGGCAGGAGCCCCGAGTGACCGCGCATACCCCTTCATCCGTCGAGGCCGTCTCCGTGCCCGGTTCGCGTCGAGCGGTCGGGGTACGGCGGCGCGGTGACGAACTGCTGAGTATCGGTGCGGTGCTGACCTTCCTTCGGGACGACTTCCCGGAGGTCACCATCTCCAAGATCCGCTTCCTGGAGGCGGAGGGGCTGGTGGAGCCGCAGCGGACGCCCTCGGGCTACCGCAAGTTCAGTCCGTCCGACGTCGAGCGGTTGGCGTACGTGCTGCGGATGCAGCGCGATCACTACCTGCCGCTGCGGGTGATCCGGGAGCACCTCGACGCGATGGAGCGCGGCGAGGCGCCCCCGGCCCTGCCGGCTCCGGAGGCCCGGCCCGGTCCGCTGGATGAGGCGGACCGGGAGCTGGTGGCGGCCTCCGGCGCGGCGCCCGGGGTCCGGCTCGGCCGGGCCGAGCTGCTGGCGGCGGCGGAGGCGGGCGAGCCCGAGCTGACGGAGTGGGAGTCTTACGGGCTGGTCGCCGCGGGGCCGGACGGCGGGTACGACGGGGAGGCCCTGCAGGTCGCCCGGCTGGTCGCGGAGCTCGGCCGGTACGGTCTGGAGCCGCGCCATCTGCGTGCCATGAAGGCGGCGGCGGACCGGGAGGTGGCGCTGGTCGACCAGGTGGTCGCACCGCTGCGGCGGCACCGGAACCCGCAGACCCGGGCCCATGCCGAGGCCACCGCGCGCGAGCTGGCCACCCTGTCGGTGCGGCTGCACGCCGCCATGGTGCAGGCGGGACTGAAGGCTAGGCCGGGCCAGTGAGTGCCCGGTGGGCCGGCAGTGCTGCCCGGCCGCCGAAACCCGCCGCCCGGGGGCGTGCGGCTGTCCGCCCGGGAGTGCCCCGACCGGCTGCGCTTTCATATCCGGGGCAGGGGTCATAGGGTTGCCACTGTGAATGAGCTCGACGTCGTGGGTGTCCGGGTGGAGATGCCTTCCAACCAGCCGATCGTGCTGCTTCGGGAGGTAGGGGGAGATCGGTACCTGCCGATCTGGATCGGTCCTGGCGAGGCGACCGCGATCGCTTTCGCCCAGCAGGGCATGACACCGGTGCGGCCGCTGACTCATGACCTGTTCAAGGATGTGCTGGACGCGCTCGGCCAGCAGCTCACCGAGGTGCGGATCAGTGACCTCAGGGAGGGCGTGTTCTACGCCGAGCTGGTGTTCTCCGGTGGTGTCGAGGTCAGTGCGCGCCCGTCGGACGCGATAGCCCTCGCGCTGCGGACCGGTACGCCGATCTACGGGAGCGAGGAGGTGCTCGCCGAGGCGGGTATCGCGATCCCGGACGAGCAGGAGGACGAGGTGGAGAAGTTCCGCGAGTTCCTCGACCAGGTCTCGCCGGAGGACTTCGGCGGTGGCCAGCAGTAGGGCTCCGTCGCGGCTCCGCCGCAGGTCGGTGGAACCATCGGGTGCCGGCCGCAAGTCGGGCTTTGCCAAAGGGCGTCGACCTACCCACACTTAGGGTACGAAAAACCACTCCACCGAGTGACATCGGTGGTGAGCCTCGGCGTGGCGATCGTTGACGGGTCACTGGCGACTGCCTACCGTCAGAAGTGGCTCCGGTGAGTTACTCCAGCCGGGGCCGGACGGCCCACAGGACGAGCGGACGGAGGTTGGCATGAGCGGCTTGGGCGACGAAGCAGCCGTTGGAGGCCCGTGCTCCGTGCACGTCCCGCGCTCCGGGCGGAAGCTGCTGCTGGAGCGGGCCTGGGAGGCCGCGGGCGTCGATCAGCAGGAGCGCGAGCTGCCGAGGGTCGGACGCTTTCCGGCCGTGCAGCCCGGGCAGCCCGCGATCGAGCGGCTGGCGCCGACCTCCGAGCTGGTGGGCTACCGGGGGCCGACGGCCTGCGCCGCCGCCGGGATCACCTACCGGCAGTTGGACTACTGGGCCCGTACCGGGCTGCTGGAACCCAGCGTGCGCAGCGCCTACGCGGCCAGTGCGCACCGGCTCTACAGCTTCCGCGACGTCCTGCTGCTCAAGATCGTCAAGCGTCTGCTGGACGCCGGCGTCTCGCTCCAGAACATCCGGGTCGCCGTCACCCATCTGCAGCGCGCCGAGGTCGCCGACCTGGCCGGGCTGACCCTGATGTGCGACGGCGCCACGGTGTACGAGTGCACCTCGCCGCAGCAGGTGGTGGACCTGCTGAAGGGCGGTCAGGGAGTCTTCGGCATCGCGGTCGGCGCGGTCT
Source organism: Kitasatospora sp. NPDC056138 (assembly GCF_042264695.1). Taxonomy (NCBI): domain Bacteria; kingdom Bacillati; phylum Actinomycetota; class Actinomycetes; order Kitasatosporales; family Streptomycetaceae; genus Kitasatospora; species Kitasatospora sp. NPDC056138. The sequence continues at coordinate 9,319 of NZ_JBHJVK010000011.1, forward strand.
GGCACGATCTGGAGGCGACGCTCGGGCGGCTGCACGCCGAGCGGGCGGACACCGGTGAGACGCTGATCGGGCACGACCCGGGGGACGAGCTGGCCCAGCGCCGCAACCGCGCCGGCTGACCGGCGGACGGATTCGAACGAGGGCCCGGACGGGAGGAACCGTCCGGGCCCTCGGCGTCGTCCGGGCAGGTGGAACGATCAAGAGGGGGATCCAGTGGGACGGAAGTCGCGGCCACGACTGCGCCTGCCCCGGGTGCGCCTGCCCCGGACGAGACGGGCTCAGCGGCGAACCTTCCAGGCGGTCACGCTGCTCAGCGTGCTGGCGCTGGCGCCGAGCGGCTGGCTCTGGCTGAGCGAGGAGGGCCGGGTCGGCACCGTGCAGAGTGCGCCGAGCGCGCCCGTCGCCGTGGTCTTCGGGGCCGGGCTGTTCGACGGCGAGCCGTCGCCCTACCTCGCGCACCGGCTGGACGCGGCGCTGGCGCTCTATCAGGACCGCAAGGTGGAGGCGATCCTGGTGACCGGTGACAACAGCCGGAACTCCTACAACGAGCCCGACGCGATGCGCCGCTACCTGGTCGGCCACGGGGTGCCCGACATCCGGGTGGTGGAGGACTACGCGGGCTTCGACACCTGGGACTCCTGCACCCGGGCCAGGCGGATCTTCGGGGTGGACCGGGCGGTGCTGGTCAGCCAGGGCTTCCACGTGCGCCGGGCGCTGGCGCTCTGCCGGGCCGCGGGCATCGAGTCGTACGCCGTCGGGGTGCCCGAACCGGCCGATGCGACCTGGTACTACGGGGGTCTGCGGGAGATCCCCGGCGCGGGCAAGGCGGCGCTGAACGCGTGGTTGCGGCCCGACCCGCAGTTCCTGGGCGCCCGGGAGACCGGGATCGCCCGTGCGCTGGCGGACGCGGGCGGCCACTGACCGTGCGGTCGGCCGGCGGCGACGGCCGAGCGGGGTGGGACGGGTCGCCGAACCGGAATTGTCAGACCCCTGCGAGATGATCAGCAGGTGCGGACAGTGCCGAGCATCATCCACCTCGACATGGACGCCTTCTTCGCCGCGGTGGAGCAGGCGGCCAAGCCCAGCCTGCGCGGCAAACCCGTGGTGGTCGGCGGTCTGGGCGGTCGCGGGGTGGTGTCCACCGCCTCGTACGAAGCGCGGCGGTTCGGGGTGCACTCGGCGATGCCGATGGCGCAGGCCCGGCGGCTCTGCCCGAACGCGGCGTTCCTGGCCGGCCGCTTCCCCGCCTACCGCGAGGTGAGCGACATCGTCATGGGCCTGCTGCGGGAGCTGTCGCCGCTGGTGGAGCCGCTCAGCCTGGACGAGGCGTTCGTGGACCTGGAGGCGGGGCCGTACGGGCCCGCGCTGGCGGCTGCGGGCCCGCAGGAGGGTGCGCAGCTGGTGCTGGCGATCGCGGAGGACCTGCGCGCGGACATCCGGGCGCGGACGGCGCTGACCGGTTCGGTCGGCGCGGCCGGGTCGAAGCTGATGGCGAAGATCGCCTCCGAGCAGGCCAAGCCGGACGGCCTGGTGCTGATCGGGATCGGGTCCGAGCGAGCGGTGCTGAGCCCGCTGCCGGTCCGGGCGCTGCCCGGTGTCGGCCCGGCCACCGAGCAGGTGCTGCGGCGGGCCGGGCTGCTCACGGTGGCGGATCTGGCGGACGCGGGGGAGGGCGAGCTGGTCCAGCTGCTCGGCCGCGCGCACGGGGCGGGGCTGTACGCGACGTCCACCGGTCTGGACGAGCGCCCGGTGGTACCGGACCGGGACGCCAAGTCGGTCTCGGTGGAGGACACCTTCGAAGTGGACCTGGCGGACCGGGACCACATCCTGCACCAGGTCGACGTGCTGTCGGCGCGGTGCGTGCAGCGCCTGCACGCGGCGGGCCGCTCCGGCCGGACGGTCGTGTTGAAGGTGCGCCGTTTCGACTTCTCGACCCTCACCAGGTCCGAGACCCTGCGGGCGCCGACCGACGACGAGGCCGTGATCGCCGAGACGGCGCGGCGGCTGGCGGCGCAGGTGGACACCACGGGCGGGGTGCGGCTGCTCGGCGTCGGCGTCTCCCAGCTGGCCGACTACACCCAGGAGGATCTCTTCGCACAGGCGGCGGCTGAGGCACAGGCGGCGGCCAGGGCCGGGGCGGCCGTCGAGGAGGGGGAGAGCGCCACCGAGCGGGAGGGGCCGCCGGAGCCCGAGCCGACACTGGTGCGTGCGGGGGCCGTCGAGCCGCCGGCCGTCCGGCACTGGCGGCCCGGGCAGGACGTGACGCACGCCCAGTACGGTCCCGGCTGGGTGCAGGGCAGCGGCGTGGGCCGGGTCACCGTACGGTTCGAGACTCCGTACAGCCTGCCGGGCCGGGTCCGGACTTTCGCGATCGACGACCCGGAGCTGGAGGCGGCCGATCCGCTGCCGTTGCGGGCGTAGCGGCGTTCCGTGCCGCCGGCTGGAAAAACGTTGTGGCCCTGTACCCGGAGCTTGTCCGGGTACAGGGCCACTTGTCGAGCTGGGCCTCGGGCGGGTCGCGATGCCCTCACCGCCCGCCGGGGCCCAGTTCCCTCGCGCCCTGTCCCTGAGCGCGAGGTCAGGCGCCTCGTCAGGCGCCGGTCTTGGCCAGCTCCGAGTCGGAGCTGTTCGCCACCGGAACGGCGGTGGCGGGCTTGACGCGACGGATCGCGAACGGCACCACGGCGGCCACCAGGCACATCGCGGCGGCGACCCAGAAGGCGTGCTTGTAGGCGTCCAGGGTGGGCAGCTGGATCGGCATCGGGATCGGGAACTTGATGGTGTCGCCGGTCAGGATCGCGCCCATGACGGCGGTGCCGATGGCGCCACCGACGGTGCGCAGCACGGCGTTCATGCCGTTGGCGATACCGCTCTGCTCGGCCGGGACGGCGCCGTTGATGTAGGCGGGCATCGCAGCGTAGGCGAGGCCGACGCCGAGGCCGAAGACGGCCGAGGCGAGGTAGATGTCACCCTCCGCGCTGTGGCGGACGGCCAGGTAGGCCATCGAGACGGCGCCGAGCAGGCCACCGAGCACCAGCGGCAGGCGCGGGCCGCTGCGGGCGATCAGCAGGGCGCCGACCGGGGCGGCGACCATCGAGCCGAGGGCGGACGGCAGCAGCATCACGCCGGCGTGCAGCACGGTGGCGGTGAAGCCGTAGTGGGCGAACTTCTCGGGGGTCTGGGCGAAGTTGCTGATCACCATGAAGGAGCCGTACATCCCGAAGCCGATGAGCAGGCCGGAGATGTTGGTGAAGGCGACGGCCGGGCGGGCCATCATCTTCATGTCCACCAGCGGGTGGCTGACCTTGACCTCGATGACGCCCCAGATCAGGGCGACCACGGCCGCGACGGCGAACAGGCCGAGCGTCTTGGTGGAGGTCCAGCCCCAGTGGTTGCCCTGGCTGACGGCGATCAGCAGGGCGGAGAGCCAGCCGGCCAGGGTGAGCGCGCCGAGCGGGTCGGCGCCGCCCTCCTTGTCCACGACCGGGTCCTTGGGGACGCGCAGGGCGACCAGGGCGACCGCGATGAGACCGAAGATCAGGCCCATCCAGAAGATGGACTTGTAGCTCCAGTGCTCCAGCAGCAGGCCGGTGGCGACCAGGCCGAGGCCCGAGCCGACGCCCATCGAGGCGGAGATCGCGGCGACGCCGCCGGTGACCTTCTCCTTGGGGAGCTCGTCACGGACGATGCTGATCGCCAGCGGGAGCACGCCACCGCCGGCGCCCTGCAGGACGCGGGCGACGACCAGCCAGCCGAAGGAGTGGGTGCCGACCGCGAGGGCGGAACCCGCGACCAGGCCGGCCAGCGAGATCAGCAGCATCGGCTTGCGACCGCGCAGGTCGCCGAAGCGGCCGAGCAGCGGGGTCAGGACGGCGGCGGAGAGCAGGTTGGCCGTCATCAGCCAGGTGATGTTGGAGCCGGCGACGTGCAGCTCCTTGGCCAGCGACGGCAGGATCGGGACGACCGCGGTCTGCACCACGCTGAACGCCAGCATCGCCAGGATCAGAGCGGGTAGCACCCGTGCGCTGCTCGGCTTCTCGGCCGCGGAGCTGGGCTGTGGTGCCTCACTCACGGTTCTTCCTCCAGTTCAGGTGCCCCGGGCAATCTGTTGCGAGGGGCGAAAGTCAACGAACTGAAGTAACGATGCCGGTAGATACTTCACTATGTCAAATATCTATCGGTGAAAATTAGGCAAAACGATGCCCCCGGAGCCGTCTCGGGGCGGAACCGGGGGCAGCTGCGTACCCGAACCGGCCGGGCTCACGCCTGGCGCAGCGGCTCGGGACGGGCGGGCGGCGGTGCCGACGGTGCGGCGGCCGGTGCGGCGGGGGAGTCCGTGCCGGTGCTGTCGTGGACCTCGACCTGCTCCCGGCGCAGCTCCTCGCGGACCACCTCCTCCTCGGTGTACCGCTCGACCACCAGGCGCACCCGCTCGATCGGGGCCAGGTACTTGCGCACCACCGGCCGCTCCTCGCGCAGCGTCACCTCCTCGACCGCCTCGGCGATCTCCTGGTCGCTCAGTGCGGCCCGCTCGGACTCCGGGACCGGGATCCGTTCGACCCGCACCCGCTCGCGGACCACCGGCACCCGGCGCTCGACCGACTCGGTGGTCACGTACTTGCGCAACCGTGCGGTGCCGAGGACGTGCCACTCGGTGCTGATGTCGAGGCGCTCCTCGCGGCAGGTGATCTCGACCGGTCCGGCCGGCGCGCTGTCGGCCGCGGTCCGCGAGGTCGGCCGGTCCACGGTGGGCTGGTTGACGGTCCGCCCGTTGGCCTCGGTGGCCCTGGGGGCGGGCTTGTCCAGCGCCGTGGGGTTCTTGGTGTGCTCGGTGAGCGGCGGGTTCGGGCCTGCCAGTGGCGCGGCGAACGCGGTCGACGTGCTCTCCGGGGCGGGGTGTGCGGCCGGGGGGGCCGGGGCCGGGTGTGCGGCAGGGCCGGCTGGGGCGGGCTGGGTGGCCGCGTCGGGCCGGGTGACCGGGGCGGCCGGGGGGACCGGGCCGGTCCGGGCGGCCGCAGGACGCGGGCCGGTCGCCGGGACGGCGCCGAAGTCCAGGTCGGCGGCCTTAGAGGTGCCGTTGGCGGTTGCCGCCACCGGGGGAGCGCCCGCCGTGTCCAGGCCGTAGTAGCGGTAGAGCTGGAGTTCCTGTGCGGGCGAGAGGTGCTGTCCGACGCCGAAGTCGGGCGAGTCCTTGATCAGTGACTTGTCGTACGGGACCTTGAGTTCCTCGCCCGAGAACTCGCTGGTGGTCAGCGGGACGAAGGCGTCCCGGCCGAAGATCCCGGTCCGCACCGCGGCCCACTCGGGCTCGCCGGTCGCGTCGTCGAGATAGACCTCGTCGACCGTGCCGATCTTGTCACCGTTCCGGTCGACCGCCTTGTGCCCGATCAGGTCCCGCGGATCGATATCGGTCTGCACGCTGTCCTCCAGTGCACGTGCTCCTGGGACGTTCCGTCAGGGGGCGGTCGGAGGAGCTGTCCATCCGCCACTTCACACGAAAAGCCATCAATCGGGCAGCGGCTACCCGGAGGCACCCGTACGGGAGCGGGCGGGTCGTGCGGGGTCGTTCGCATCCGTTCGGATCGGTCCGGTCCGGCCAGTGATCCGGAGGGCTTCCGCTGGTACCCTGGGCGCGACCGCCGAGCCTGCTCGGGAGAGTCCCCGACCCACCGTGAACTGCGGGAACAGGGGCGCCGAAGGAGCAAACCCTCCCCGGAATCTCTCAGGCATCCGTACCGTGTGGGCTAGGTCACTCTGGAAAGCAGGGCAGGGCTGTTGGCGCGGGAGCCGGCGGCACCACCCTCACCGACGGTGCAAGCCGATGGATGCCCCCGGGCCTCCCGCGCGGCGAAGCTCTCAGGTCCCGATGACAGAGGGGGAGGCCTGTCGGGTTCGCGCGCACTCGGCCCACCGCTCCCACAGCGGCGGAGCCCTACGGCGTGCGTACCCCCGCCGGTCCGTGACCAGGAGGCCTCGACCCCCATGAACGCCCAGCCGACGCTCGCCGAGCTTGAGCAGGCCAGCCCCTTCGAGACCCGCCACATCGGCCCCGACGCCGCCGCCCAGGACAAGATGCTGGCGCAGGTCGGCTACGGCTCGCTGGACGAGCTGTCCGACGCCGCCGTGCCGGACGCCATCCGCAGCCTCACCGCGCTCGGTCTGCCGGCCGGCCGCAGCGAGGCCCAGGTGCTCGCCGAGCTCCGTGAACTCGCCTCGCGCAACCAGGTGCTGCAGCCGATGATCGGCCTCGGCTACTACGGCACCTTCACCCCGCCGGTGATCCTGCGCAACGTGCTGGAGAACCCGGCCTGGTACACCGCCTACACCCCGTACCAGCCGGAGATCTCCCAGGGCCGCCTGGAGGCGCTGCTCAACTTCCAGACCCTGGTCTCCGACCTGACCGGGCTGGCCACCTCCGGCTCCTCGCTGCTGGACGAGGGCACCGCCGCCGCCGAGGCGATGGCGCTGGCCCGCCGGGTCACCAAGGTCAAGGGCGGCGTCTTCCTGGTCGACGCCGAGACCCTGCCGCAGACCATCGCGGTGATCAACACCCGCGCGGTGCCGACCGGTGTCGAGGTGGTCGTCGCCGACCTGTCCGGGGGCATCCCGGCCGAGATCGCCGAGCGCGGCGTCTTCGGTGTGCTGCTCCAGTACCCCGGTGCCTCCGGTGTCGTCCGCGACCTCACCCCGGTGATCGAGCAGGCGCACGGCCTGGGCGCGGTCGTCGCCGTCGCCGCCGACCTGCTCGCGCTCACCCTGCTGAAGTCCCCCGGCTCGCTGGGCGCCGACATCGCCTGCGGCACCTCGCAGCGCTTCGGTGTGCCGATGGGCTTCGGCGGTCCGCACGCCGGCTACCTGGCCGTGCGCGCCGAGTACGCCCGCAACCTGCCCGGCCGCCTGGTCGGCGTCTCGGTGGACGCCGACGGCAACCGGGCCTACCGCCTGGCGCTGCAGACCCGCGAGCAGCACATCCGCCGAGAGAAGGCGACCAGCAACATCTGCACCGCCCAGGTGCTGCTGGCCGTGATGGCCTCGATGTACGCGGTGTACCACGGCCCCGACGGCCTGGCCGACATCGCCCGCCGTACCCACCGCTGTGCCGCCGCCCTGGCCGAGGGCCTGAAGGCCGGGGGCGTCGAGCTGGCGCACGCCGAGTTCTTCGACACCGTGACCGCCCGCGTCCCGGGCCGGGCCACCGCGGTGGTCGACGCCGCCCGTGTCAACGGCATCAACCTGTTCCAGGTCGACGCCGACACCGTCTCGATCTCCTGTGACGAGACCACCACCCGCGAGCACCTGGCCGCGGTCCTCGCCGCCTTCGGCGTCGAGGGCGTCGAGCTGGACGAGAGCGCCGACGCGCTGCCCGCCGCGCTGCTGCGCGAGGACGAGTACCTCACCCACCCGGTCTTCCACAGCCACCGCTCGGAGACCGCGATGCTGCGCTACCTGCGCCGCCTCTCGGACCGGGACTACGCGCTGGACCGCGGCATGATCCCGCTGGGCTCCTGCACCATGAAGCTCAACGCCACCACCGAGATGGAGCCGGTGACCTGGCCGGAGTTCGGCCAGCTGCACCCGTTCGCGCCGATCGACCAGGCGGAGGGCTTCCTCACCCTGATCCGCCAGCTGGAGCAGCAGCTGGTGGAGGTGACCGGCTACGACGCCGTCTCCATCCAGCCGAACGCAGGGTCCCAGGGCGAGCTGGCCGGTCTGCTGGCGGTGCGCGCCTACCACCAGGCCAACGGTGACACCCAGCGCGACGTCTGCCTGATCCCGTCCTCCGCACACGGCACCAACGCGGCCTCGGCCGTGATGGCCGGGATGCGCGTGGTCGTGGTCAAGACCCTGGTCGACGGCGACGTGGACGTCGACGACCTGAAGGCCAAGATCGAGCAGCACCGCGACCAGCTCTCGGTGCTGATGGTCACCTACCCGTCCACCCACGGCGTGTACGAGACCCAGATCACCGACATCTGCGCCATGGTGCACGAGGCCGGCGGCCAGGTGTACGTCGACGGCGCCAACCTGAACGCCCTGGTCGGCCTCGCCAAGCCGGGCAAGTTCGGCGCGGACGTCTCGCACCTGAACCTGCACAAGACCTTCTGCATCCCGCACGGCGGCGGCGGTCCGGGCGTCGGCCCGGTCGCGGTGCGCGCGCACCTCGCGCCGTACCTGCCGAACCACCCGCTGCAGGCGGAGGCGGGCCCGGCCACCGGTGTCGGCCCGATCTCGGCCGCGCCCTGGGGCTCGGCGGCGATCCTGCCGATCTCCTGGTCGTACGTGCGGCTGATGGGCGGCGAGGGCCTCAAGCGCGCCACCCAGGTCGCGGTGCTGAACGCCAACTACATCGCCAAGCGCCTGGCCCCGCACTTCCCGGTGCTCTACACCGGTCCCGGCGGGCTGGTCGCGCACGAGTGCATCATCGACCTGCGGCCGCTCAGCAAGGAGACGGGCGTGACGGTGGACGACATCGCCAAGCGCCTGATCGACTACGGCTTCCACGCCCCGACCATGTCCTTCCCGGTGGCCGGCACGTTGATGATCGAGCCCACCGAGTCCGAGGACCTGTACGAGATCGACCGCTTCTGCGAGGCGATGATCGAGATCCGCGCTGAGATCGACAAGGTCGGCTCGGGCGAGTGGTCGGCCGAGGACAACCCGCTGCGGAACGCCCCGCACACCGCCGCCAACCTGGCCGGTGACTGGGCGCACCCGTACTCCCGCCAGGAGGCGGTCTTCCCGGCGGGCGTCAACCCGGCCGACAAGTACTGGCCGCCGGTGAGCCGGATCGACGGCGCGTACGGCGACCGCAACCTGGTCTGCTCCTGCCCGCCGCTGGACGAGTACGGCGCCTGAGCCCGGACACCGGCGAGGGCCCTTGGGAGGAACGTTCCTCCCAAGGGCCCTCGCCCTGTTCCGGGACGGTGCTCAGGGGATTGCTCAGGCCGCGGCCAGGGCCCGGTGCGGCGCGATCACCTGCCCGTCGGGCAGCAGCTCACCGGTGTCCTCGAAGACCAGGACGCCGTTGCAGAGCAGGCTCCACCCCTGCTCGGGGTGGCAGGCCAGCGGGACGGCCGCCTCACGGTCGGCGGACTCCGCTGACGGGCACTCAGGACGGTGCTGGCACATGACTCGTACCCTCGCTTCGCTCACGACGATCCGGGCCCGCCGCACGGCCACCCCCCTTGGGCGTCCGCCCTGCCGACCGGATCTCCTGCCGGCCCCGGCTCAAGTGTGAACCGGCGCTTCGGTGGGTAGGACTGGTGCCCTCTCCACCCTGGTTCCCAGTGTCGGCATCCCGGGGCCATTGCGCAGCGATTTGGTGACATGCGCCACAACTGGCTGCTCCACATCACCCGTTCAGGGGGAGAAGTCCTCTCCGTACAGCCCGACGGGCCATCCGGGCACTGACTCGGTCGAGTCAGGCCGAGATGGCCCGTTCGGGTGATTCGACTCAGGAGATCCCGGCCGTCAGCCGCGCGGGGACCGCCGCGCGCTCCAGCATCGCCAGCAGCTCGACGGCCGGGTAGACCCGGTGCGCGGTCACGCCGCACGGCGCGGGTGCCAGCGGGATCAGCAGATCGGTCGTCGGGCCCGGCTCGGGGTGGTGCAGCCAGAGCGCGGTGGCGTAGTGCCCGGGCATCGACAGCAGCCGCGGCTGGTGCCGCGACCGCGAGGACTGGGCGAGCTGCCAGGCCTGCCGCAGCGCCCGGACCGTGGAGTCCAGGTAGGGCCCCGCGGTGAAGTGGGAGAAGGCGTGGCCGTCCGCCGTCTCGATCACCTCGGCGGCCGCCGCCACCTCGGCCGCGGGCTCCGCCGAGAGCGTCGCCGATCCGCGCTTGATCAGGAAACGCCATCCGGTGCGCCGGGCGCCGGCCAGCCCGCCGCCCGGCCCCTCCAGGACGTGCACCGCGAGCGGATGGGAGGGCAGCAGCGGGCCGGCGGCGCCGCGCAGGGCGCCGGCGGCGGGCTGGCACAGCGCGGCCTCGGAGTCGAGCGCGGCGAGGACCGCGCGCAGGGCGCTGGGCGGGGGCTGGGGCGTCTGCATAGTCATGGCGGGTCGCCTCTCCGTGCTAGATCGGCGTGCGAGTGCGGCATACCGGCGTGGCGTTGGTGTGACGGGACCTGGCCGTGTCCGGTTGGGCATGATCGCGGTGCGGGCGCGGAACCTGCCGACGATGGAATTCGGAGCGGCATGGCACCGGGTAGGAGCGCAGTGCGAATTCTACTCGAACAGGTGCGCAGGGTGACCTTCTTATCACGTTCCGTGGCCCGTGGCAAGCTGGGAGATGGCTGACGGTCCGTCAGGAACCGTGCCTCGTCAACCTGTTCGGGTGAGCGGCTATCGATCTTCCGGCTGGGCATGATGCAGGGACGATCGACCAAAGGTGAAGGGGCACCCATGGGCGAGAAGGTCGTGGCGACTCGGGCGGAGCTGGCCGACCGGCAGCTGTACCGCCGGAAGCTGCAGTCCTGTCTGGACGCGCTGGAGCGGATGCTGCGGGAGGAACGCTTCGACCGGCCCAAGGCCATGATGGGCCTGGAGATCGAGCTCAACCTGGCCGACGAGCAGGGCAGCCCGCTGATGTACAACGAGGAGGTGCTCGGCTCGATCGCCTCCAGCGACTTCCAGACCGAGCTCGGCCAGTTCAACATCGAGGTCAACATCACGCCGCACCGGCTGAGCGGCCATGTCCTGGAGGACCTGCGGGAGGAGCTCGACACCTGCCTGCGGTACGCCGACCGCAAGGCCGCCGAGGTCGGCGCCCGGATCGTGATGGTCGGCATCCTGCCGACCCTCGACCTGGACCACACCGGCCTGGACGCCATGTCGCACAACGACCGCTACACCCTGCTCAGCGACCAGATCCTGGCCGCCAGGGGAGAGGACATCGCGCTCGACATCCAGGGCGTCGAACAGCTGGCGATCGAGTCGGTCTCGATGGTCGCCGAGGCCGCCGCGACCTCGCTCCAGCTGCACCTCCAGGTCACGCCAGAGCGCTTCGCCTCGGTCTGGAACGCCGCCCAGGCCTTCTGCTCGGTCCAGGTCGCCCTCGGCGCCAACTCGCCGTTCCTGTTCGGCCGGGAGCTGTGGCGGGAGACCCGGCCGGTGCTCTTCCAGCAGGCCTGCGACACCCGTTCGGCCGAGCTCAAGGCCCAGGGAGTGCGCCCCATCACCTGGTTCGGGGAGCGCTGGATCGACTCCGCACTGGACCTCTTCGCCGAGAACCTGCGGTACTTCCCCGCGCTGCTCCCGATCTGCGACGACGAGGACCCGGTCAAGGTGCTCGCCTCCGGCGGCATCCCCAGGCTCGGCGAGATGCGGCTGCACAACGGCACCATCTACCGCTGGAACCGGCCGGTCTACGACGTCGCCGACGGCGTACCGCACCTTCGGGTGGAGAACCGCTGCCTGCCGGCCGGTCCGACGGTGGCCGACACCCTGGCGAACGCCGCCTTCTACTACGGCCTGGTCCGGGTGCTCGCCGAACAGCCGAGGCCGATCTGGACCCGTCTCGCGTTCGCCCAGGCGGACGAGAACTTCCACAACGCCGCCCGGCACGGCATCGAGGCCGTGCTCCAGTGGCCGAAGAGCGGGCGGGGCGCACGCGGTACCGTACCGGTCGCGGCCGGCGAGCTGGTGCTGACCGAGCTGCTCCCGTTGGCGTACCAGGGGCTCAACGAGTGGGGCGTGGCCGCGGCCGACCGGGACCGCTACCTCGGCATCATCGAGCAGCGCTGCCTCCGCCGCACGAACGGTGCCGCGTGGCAGAGCGCCACCGTGCACCGGCTGCGCGAGCAGTACGGGATGGACCGGGCGGCGGCGCTCGCGGCCATGACGCGGCGGTACATGGAGTACTCGCGCACCGGCGAGCCGGTGCACACCTGGCCGGTGGGTTAGCCGCCCGCCGGTCCTGTCGGTCCTGCCGGGCCCCGTGCGCCGGGCCCGGCTCCGCACGCTCCTGGCGCACCGCTCGGCCGGCCGGGCGTCCAAAGGTTGATATGGGAGGATGATCGGCCCGGCGGCAGACCGGTCGCCGGGCCGGAGCTGCGTGCTGGAGAGACCTGGTGACCACCGTTTCGACCGAGCCCGAACCCGGGACCGCGGCGCCGTCCCGACGCCTGCTCGTGGCCGAACTCCTGATCGTGCTCGGTCTCTCGCTCGGCGCCAGCGGGGTCGGCGCGCTGATCAGTTTCCTCGGGTCGCTCACCCAGCCGATCGCCCTCGGCCAGCAGGTCGCGACGCTCAACGGCTCGCACGCGCCCGGCCGGCCCTGGCTGGACCTCGCCTGGCAGGTGTACTACATCCTGCGCGGGCTGATGCCGGTGGCCCTGGTCGGCTACCTGCTGGTCCGTGAGGGCAGCTCACTGCGGCAGCTCGGCTTCGACCTGTCCCGCAAGCTCGGCGACCTCGGGCGCGGCGCGGCGGTGGCCGCCGCGATCGGCGGTTCGGGGCTGCTGCTCTACCTGGGCTCGCAGGCGGTCGGCGCCAACCTGACGGTCGCGCCCTCGGGGCTGCCGGACGTCTGGTGGCGGATCCCCGTACTGGCCGCCTCGGCCTGGCAGAACGCCATCCTGGAGGAGGTGATCGTCGTCGGGTACCTGCTGCGCAGGCTCGGCCAGCTCGGCTGGGGGCTGCCCGCGACGATCGTCACCAGTGCGGTGCTGCGCGGCTCGTACCACCTCTACCAGGGCATCGGCGGGCTGGTCGGCAACATGGTGATGGGGGTGGTCTTCTGCCTGCTGTACCGCCGTTGGGGTCGGGTGATGCCGCTGGTGGTGGCGCACGCGCTGATCGACACCGTTGCCTTCGTCGGGTACGCGCTGCTGGCCGGCCGGGTGAGCTGGCTGCCCAGCGCGTAGCGCCATCCGGGGGAGTCGGCGCTGGGCCGGCCGGGTGGTGTCCGGCCGTGCAGCCGTTTGCTTTACCTGTTGTTGACAATGCGCCATGCTCACGCCAGCGTGGTGGGGTCCGACCGGGACCGTGTGATCCCTCCGACGACCCACCAGGCATGGAGAGTTGATGCGCAATCCGCTCCGCGGGCTGCTGGCGGCAGCCCTGCTCATATCGGCGCCAGGTCTGGGGTCGGCGCTGCCGGCCACCGCGCAGACCCGTACGTCCGTCAGCGCCGCCACGACGGCCGGTGCCGACATCCGGGACCGGCTGGCCGCGATCCCCGGGGTGACCGTCACCGAGGAGGGGCCGGCCCCCGGGTACCGGTACTTCCTGCTGACGTACACCCAGCCGGTCGACCACTTCAAGCCCTGGCTGGGCACCTTCCAGCAGCGGTTCAGCGTGCTGCACCGGGGCGAGGACCGGCCGACGGTCTTCTACACCAACGGGTACACCCTGGGCACCACCCCCTCCCGGACGGAACCGACCCGGCTGCTGGACGGCAACCAGGTCTCCATCGAGTACCGCTACTTCACCCCCTCCCGCCCGGTGCCCACCGACTGGACCAAGGCCGGGATCCGGCAGGGTGCGGCCGACGCACACGCGATCATCACCGCCCTCAAGCGGGTCTACGGGCAGAAGTGGATCTCCACCGGGGCCAGCAAGGGCGGCATGTCCTCGGTCTACCACCGCCGCTTCTACCCGGACGACGTGGACGGCACGGTCGCGTACGTCGCGCCCAACGAGGTGAACGACCGCGACGACTCCGCCTACAGCGCCTTCTTCCGGCAGGTCGGCACCCCCGGGTGCCGGACGGCGCTGCGCACCGCGCAGCGTGAGCTGCTCGTCCGCCGGACCACCCTGGAGCCGCGCTACGCCGCCGACAACGCGGCCAAGGGCAACACCTTCGAGGTGATGGGCAGCGCCGACCGGGGGTACGAGGCCGGGGTGCTGGACGTGGTCTGGAGCTTCTGGCAGTACGCCACCGAGGCGGACTGCGCCACCGTGCCGCCGGTGACCGCCACCGACGACCAGCTCTACACCTGGTTCGACGCCCACTCGGGCATCACCTCGAACTCCGACGGCTCGCTGGCCCGGTACACCGCGTACTACTACCAGGCGGGGACCGAACTCGGTGCGCCGAGCTTCGACGTCTCCTACCTGAAGGGCCTGCTGCACTACGACTACGAGCAGCTGTACGCACCGCGCAGCTACGTGCCGCGCTCGATCCCGATGCACTTCGACCCGGGTGCGATGCGCGACATCGACCACTGGGTGCGGCAGTCCGCGCAGCGGATCCTCTTCGTCTACGGGGCGAACGACCCCTGGGGCGCCGAGCGCTTCGCGCTCGGGCGGGGCAGCCGGGACAGCTACGTCTACACCGTGCCCGGCGGCAACCACGGTTCGAAGATCGCCGGACTGAAGGCGGACGAGTCCGCGGCGGCGACGGCGAAGCTGCTCACCTGGGCGGGGCTGCCGTCCGGACCGGCCCTGACCCACGGACACCAGGCTCCGTCGTTCGGCGAACTGGATGCGGAGGGCCTGCGGCTGGAGCGCAACCGGCTCTGAGGCCGATCGGCTCAGGTCCGGAATCGTCCGGCGGCCGGTCCGCTCCGGCACCGAGCCGTTCGGTGCCGGAGCGGACCGGCGTGCGACCGGCTCCGGGTGCGATCAGTTCCGCGGCGGCCCGGGCCGGCTGAGCAGGGTGCCGTCCAGCACGGTGACCGCCCGGCCGGAGAGCCGGACCCGGTCGCCCGCGAGTTCGCAGACCACCAGGCCGCCCCGGCGGGAGGCCTGGTACCCGGTCAGCCGGGTGCGGCCGAGCCGCGCCGCCCAGTAGGGGGCCAGTGCGGTGTGGGCGCTGCCGGTGACCGGGTCCTCCGGGATGCCGGAGGCCGGGCCGAAGAACCGGGAGACGAACTGGTACGCCCCCGAGGGGTCGTCGGCCGGTGCCGTGACCAGCACGCCCCGGGTGGGCAGCGCGGCGACCGCGGTGAGGTCGGGGGTGAGCGAGCGGACGGTCTTCTCGTCCGGGAGCAGCACCAGCAGATCGGCGAGCGCTCCGGTGTCGAAGCTGCCGAGCACCGGGGTGCCCAGGGCCTCGGCGAGCCCGTCCGGGTCGGGGACCGGCGTGTGCGGGTTGGCCGGGAAGTCCAGGGTGTAGCTGCCGTCCTGCTCGGGCCGGGCCAGCAGGACGCCGCTGCGGCTGGAGAACCTGACCCAGTCCCGGTCGAGCAGGCCGTCGGAGTGCAGGGCGTGCAGGGTGGCCAGGGTGGCGTGCCCGCAGAGGTCGACCTCGTGGGCGGGGGTGAACCAGCGCAGCCACCAGTCGGCTTCGCCGCCCGTGGGCAGCGGCAGGGCGAAGGCGGTCTCCGAGAGGTTCATCTCGACGGCGACCTGCTGCATCCAGCCCTCGTCGGGCCAGTCGGGGCCGTCCAGCAGGCAGACGGCGGCAGGGTTTCCGGCGAAGGGCCGGTCGGTGAAGGCATCGACGACTCTGATCCGCATGCTGCCAACCGTACGGGCTGCGGGCGGCTTCGACCAAGGCCAATTGATGGTAAGTGGACTGGTATATCTCCGGCAGGGCTCAGTTTGTGCGCGGCCACCGCCGGGCTGTCGGCGGCCGTTTCAGCAGCCGGTCCACGTGGTGGCGCTGGAGCCCCTGGCCGCTTTCGACGGGGAGCAGCAGCCGGTCCCGGCGCAGCAGGGAGTTGCGGACCAGCCGGCCCGGGATCAGGTCGTCGATCCAGGCGAACGGCCGCCCGTCGGCGAAGCGCAGCAGCGGTGCCCACTTGAACGCCCGGAAGAGGTCCATCAACGGCACCTTCGGGTCGTCCGGCTGCGGGACGTACCCCGCGAAGTGCACCACCGGTAGCTCGGGGAGGCCGAGCAGGGGCGAGATGTGGAGGTTGGCCTGGTCCTCCCAGGTGGTGGCCCAGCAGAGCCGGTAGTGCTCGGAGAGTTCGCGCAGCCAGTCGCCGTGGCGGGGGGAGAGCAGGACGCGGTAACCGAGCAGGGTGTGGGTGTCGAATCCGGCCTCGGGGTGCGGGCGGGCCGGGTTGAGCACGCCGTCGACGTCCAGGAACAGCAGTGGTGCGGGCATGTGGTTCTCCCCGGGTGGCAACTCCGTCAGCTGGGGGGGGACGAGCGGCGACCGGTTGCGGTTGCCCCCGGGCGGTCCGTCCGGCGCGGCCGGTCATCCGACGGTGACCGTCTCCCGGACGGGGGCCTCGGCCGGGGTGGTGCGGGAGAGCCGGCGGACCTCGGGGACCACCAGGGCCGTTGCGGCGAGCAGCAGGGTGACGGCGGCGCAGGTCCAGGTCGCGCCGTCGAGGCCGAGCGCGTCGGCGGCGGGCCCGGCCAGTGCGGTGCCGACCGGGGTGAGTGCGAGCGAGCCGAGGGCGTCGTACGCGGACACCCTGGACATCAGCTCGGTGGGGATCTCCTGCTGGAGGGCGACCATCCAGTTCACCCCGAAGACGGTGACCCCGGCGCCGCTGGCGAACATCGCGCCGCAGACCGCTGGCAGCGGGGCGT
Source organism: Kitasatospora sp. NPDC056138 (assembly GCF_042264695.1). Taxonomy (NCBI): domain Bacteria; kingdom Bacillati; phylum Actinomycetota; class Actinomycetes; order Kitasatosporales; family Streptomycetaceae; genus Kitasatospora; species Kitasatospora sp. NPDC056138. The sequence continues at coordinate 25,751 of NZ_JBHJVK010000011.1, forward strand.
GCAGTGCCAGCGCCAGGCCGGGCAGGGCGAACAGGAAGACGCCGTAGTTGCCGGCCAGCAGGATCCGGCGCGGTTGCCAGCGGGCCATCAGGACGCCGGTGGAGAGCAGCCCGACGCCGAAGGCGGCCATCGCGACGCCCCAGCTGCGCGCGCCGCCCAGCCGCTGCTGGGCGATCACCGGGCCGTACACCGCCTCGACCGCGGTGATGCAGGTCATCACCACCGAGAACTGGAGCACCACGGCCCACAGCCAGCGTCGGCCGACGAACTCCCGCCAGCCCTCGTGCAGTTCGTGTGCCAGGCTGGAGCGGTCAGGGCCGGCCTGGGCCGCCGGGAGGCGCAGGAGGACCCGCAGTCCGGCGGCGGCCGCGTAGGCGAGGGCGTCGATGCCCAGCACCCAGCCCGGTCCGACCGCGGCGACCAGGGCACCGCCGAGGGCGGCACCGCCGATCTGGGCGCCGTTCAGCGCCATCCGGAAGACCGAGAAGGCCTTGGCGGCGCTCTCCTTGGGCACGCTCTGCATCAGCAGCCCCTCGGCGGCGGGGCCGTAGAACGCCTGGCCCGCGCCGCCGGCGGCCGCGAGCACGGCCAGCTGCCAGAGCCGGACACCGCCGGCCAGCACCAGCGCGGCCAGCGTCAGTTGGGAGAGTGCGTTGAACAGGTTGGCGGCGACCATCACCCGGTGCCGCGGCAGCCGGTCGGCGAGGGTGCCGCCGACCAGCAGCAGGAGCACCAGCGGCACCAGCCGGGCGGCCGTGACGTACCCGACGTCGGTGGTGTTCCCGCCGCTCTCCAGCACCGCGAAGGCGGTGGCGATCGGGGCGCCCGCGTTGCCGAGGCCGCTGACCACCGTCGCGGCGGTCTGGATCCGGTAGTTGCGGTCGGCCCAGCCGAAGGGGCCGCGGGGTTCCTGCTGGCTGCTCACCGTCGAGACTATGGTGGCCGCGGCGCGGTGGTGTCCATCCGATTACCGGTGGCCGGGCCGGTGCGGGCGGGTCCGGTCGGCCGGGTCACCCGAGGTGGCCCCAGAGGAAGCTGAGCGTGCGCCGCCAGGCGACCCGTGCCTGGAGCGCGTCGTAGGTGCCCAGCAGGTTCTCCTCGTTCATGAAGGCGTGGCCGGCCGGGTAGAAGTGGATTTCGGGGCGGCGGTCGGTGGCCTCGCCGATCCGGATCGCGGCCTCGTCCACGGCGGCCACCGGGATCGAGCTGTCCCGCTCGCCGTAGTGGCCGAGCACATGGGCGGTCAGACCCCGGTAGTCGTAGTCCGGATCCCTCGGCAGTCCGTAGAACGGCACCACGGCCGCGATCCGGTCGCCCTCCTGGGCGGCCAGGACCAGTGCGAAGCCGCCGCCCATGCAGAAGCCGACCGCGCCCAGGGCGTCGCCGACCACCTGCGGGTGGCCGAGCAGGAAGTCCACCGCGCCCCCGAGGTCCCGGGCGGCCTGCTCGACCGGCAGCTGCCGCAGCAGACGGGCGGCTTCGTCCTTGTCGTGGGTGGTCTCGCCGCCGTACAGGTCCGGGGCGAGGGCGACGAACCCCTCGGCGGCGAACCGGTCGACGGTGTCGGCCAGTTGGGAGGTGATGCCCCACCACTCCTGGACGACCACCAGCCCCGGGCCGACTCCCTGGGGCGGCAGGGCGAGGTACCCGTGTGCCGTCCGCCCGTTGCTGGGGAAGGTGACGTTCTGGCGGGAACCGCCCATGGCCTCTCTCCGTCGGGTGGGCCGCGTGAGCGGCGGGCAGCGCGCTCGGGTCGGGCCCGAGGGCAGCATGATGCAATGCAGGGGTACGGCTTGGCCAGGTACCGGCGCCGGGCCGATCGGGTGAGCGGCACGGCGGGTCCTGCGCCGGCGACGGCCCCGGTGCCCGAGGGAACCGGGGCCGGATCAGCCCATCTCCTCCAGTGGACGGCCCTTGGTCTCCCTGATGCAGTAGGCCACGAAGGGGATGGAGAGCAGCGCGAAGCAGGCGTAGATCACGTACGTCGCCGACAGGTTCCAGTCGGAGAGGCTCGGGAAGCTCACGGTGATGGCCCAGTTGGCGATCCACTGGGCCGAGGCGGCGACCGACAGGGCCAGCGCCCGGATCCGGTTGGGGAACATCTCGCCCAGCAGGACCCAGACCACCACGCCCCAGGAGAAGGCGAAGCAGAGCACGAAGACGTGTGCGGCGACCAGCGCCGTCGTCGCGTAGGCGTGCGCCAGGGTCGCGGTGGAGCCGGTGCCGACCCGGTGCGAGAAGGACCAGGCCGCCGTGCCGAGCGCGAGCGCCATGCCCGCCGAACCGGCCAGCGCCAGCGGCTTGCGGCCGATCCGGTCCACCAGGACCATCGCGATCAGCGTACCGATCACGTTGATGATCGAGGTGGAGAGGCTGATCAGCAGGGAGTTGCTCTCGTTGATGCCGACCGACTGCCACAGGAACGACGAGTAGTAGAAGATCACGTTGATGCCGACGAACTGCTGGAACACCGAGGCGCCGATCCCGACCCAGACGATCGGCAGCAGGCCGAACCGGCCGCCCATCAGGTCCTTGGCCCGGGGCTTGTGGGTGGAGGCGAGCACCGCGCGGATCTCCGCCACCCGGGAGTCCAGGTCGACGTTCGGGCCCTCCACCTCGGCCAGGACCTCGCGGGCCCTGTCCTCCCGCTGGTCGGCGATCAGGAAACGCGGGGACTCGGGGATGGCGAGCGCCATCAGCCCGTAGACGATCGCCGGGATGGCCTCCACCCCGAGCATCCACTGCCAGGCCTGGATCCCGCCCAGGTGGCCGGTGGACTCGCCGCCGGCGGCCTGGTTCAGGGCCCAGTTGGCCAGCTGGGAGATGGTGATGCCGAGCACGATGGCCAGCTGCTGGAAGGAGGCCAGGCGGCCGCGGTAGGCGGTCGGGGCGACCTCGGCGATGTAGGTGGGGGCGATCACCGAGGCGATGCCGATCGCGACGCCGCCGACCACCCGCCAGAAGGCCAGCAGTTCGATCGAGGGCGGGAACATCGAACCGACCCCGCTGACCGCGAAGAGCAGCGCGGCCAGCAGCATGGTCCTGACCCGGCCGAGGTGGTCGGCCAGCCGTCCGGCGATCACCGCGCCGGCGGCCGAGCCGAGCAGGGCGATCGCGACCACGAACGCGGTCTCGGCGTGCCCGACCCCGAAGTGCTTCTGGATGCCCGTCACCGCGCCGTTGATGACGGCGCTGTCGTAGCCGAACAGGAAGCCGCCCATCGCGGCGGCCGCCGAGATGAAGATGACGTGGCCGAGATGGGCCTGGTCGGCCTGCTGGGTGGGAGAGGTGCTGGACAGGACGGGCTCCCGGGGTTCGGCGGCCCGCCCGCTCGGCCGGATGGAAGATATCCACCGCTCATTCCATCAGCCGGGACCGCCGATTGCGCGTTGTGCGACTCCGCGGGTGAACCGCCCAGGGCCCGGCCACGCCCGTCCGGTGCCCGGGTCAGCCCTCGGCCGGGCAGCCGGTCCGCAGGGCGTTGCGCCGCAGCACCTGCGCCCGTACGGCCGCGTCCAGGCCCTGTGCCCGCTCGGCCAGCCGGTCGGCGAGGGCAGCCTGTGCCTCGACGGGCTTCTTGTCGTCGTACTTGAACTTCGCCCTGACCTCGCGCACGGTGAGCCGCAGGCCGCGCAGCCCGGAGAGCTGCGGACCGTACGGCTCCTGGCCGGGCGTCACCCGGACCTCGGGGGACTCCGGCTGGAAGTGGGCGAGCTGGCGGTTCAGGATCTCCGCCTTGCCCGCCGCGTCCTCGACGATCTCCGCCGTGCAGGCGAACTGGACCGAGGCGTAGAAGCTGGTCGGCACGCCGGCGCGCCAGTGGCCCGGGGCGAAGGCGTAGTCGTCGGTGACCGAGAGGGTCACCTGCGGATCGGCGCGGACGGCGGCCCACAGCGGGTTGGGCGCGGCGAGGTGCAGCACGATCTCGCCCCGGTCGGCGTCCAGCAGGAAGTGGGTGGGCACCAGGACCGGGCCGCTGCCCGCCGGTCCGTTGGCCGCCAGTGTGCCGAAGTCGCGGCCGGCTGCGAGCCAGGCGCGCCACTCGGCCCCGGTGCCCCGGTCCCAGGATCTGATCAGCATCGAAGTCCCCTCCCGTCAGCGGAAGTCGTGCAGGTAGTCCGGCAGCGGCACGGAGGCCGAGGGGTGCGGCTGCGGGGCACCGTGCACCGTGCGGACCGGGACGACCCCGGACCAGTGGGGCAGGTCGAGGTCCTCCTCGTCGTCGTGCGCGTCGTCGTCGCGGGTCTTCGCCGAGACCTCGTCGAGCACCAGGCGCACCACCGCGGTCGCGGCCAGCTCCTTGGCGTTCGGCCGGCGGACGTCGCCCGAGCGGCCCGGTACCGCGTGGTCGACCAGGGCGTCCAGGGCGATCGCCAGCTCGTCGGGGTCGGTCACCTGGTGGGCGGTGCCGTGGGCCACCACCGAGCGGAAGTTGACGGAGTGGTTGAAGGCCGACTTGGTCAGCACCAGGCCGTCCACCAGGGTCACCGTGACGCAGACCGGCAGCCCCTGGTCGGGCCCGGCGCCGCGCATCGGGCGGCTGCCCGTCGAGCCGTGCACGTAGAGGCGGTCGCCGACCCGGGCGTAGATGGTCGGCAGCACCACCGGGGCGCCGTCGGCGACGAAGCCCAGGTGGCAGATGTACGAGCTGTCCAGGATCGCGTGGATGGCCTCGCGCTCCCAGGTGGCCCGGTCGCGGTAGCGGGTCGGCGTGGTCCGCTCGTTGCGGGTGTACGCGGCGTCCGAGGTGCCGTCCGACATGACATCCCCCTATGTACTAGTGCATAATCATGTTTGTGCTAGGAGACTATCGGATCAAGGGGCGCCGCGCCAACGACATCGCGGCCGACATCGAACACGCGGTCGACACCGGCGAGCTGGCGCCGGGCGCCGCCCTCCCGCCCCTGCGCGACCTGGCCGGAGAGCTGGGCGTCAACCCCAACACCGTCGCCGCCGCCTACCGGCTGCTGCGCGACCGGGGCGTGATCGAGACCGCCGGGCGCAGGGGCAGCCGGGTCAGGCCCCGGCCCGTCACCACCCCGCGCGACCAGATCCGCATCCCCGTCCCGCCCGGTGCCAGTGACCTCTCCGCCGGGAACCCGGACCCGGCACTGCTCCCCGCCCTCGGCCCGGCCCTCGCCGTCGCCGCGGCCCGGGCCGACCGCGACCCCGTCCTCTACGGGCACTCCTCCGCCGACCAGGGGCTGCTCGACCTGGCCCGCGCCGCCTTCCTCGCCGACGGCGTCCCCGACGGCCGGCTCGCCGTCTGCTCCGGCTCGCTGGACGCGATCGAGCGCATCCTCACCACCCAGCTGCGCCCCGGTGACCCGGTCGCCACCGAGGACCCTGGCTGGGGCAGCCTGCTCGACCTGCTGCCCGCACTCGGGCTGCGCCCCGTGCCCGTGCGCCTGGACGACGAGGGGCCGCTGCCCGACTCGCTCGCCGAGGCGCTGGCCGCCGGTGCCCGCGCGGTGATCGTCACGGTCCGGGCGCAGAATCCGACGGGCGCCGCGCTCACCCCCGCCCGCGCCACCGCGTTGCGGGCCGTGCTCGCCGAGCATCCCGGTGCGCTGCTGATCGAGGACGACCACGGCCACGGCATGGTCGACCAGCCCTATCTGCCGCTCGTCGGGTCCGGTGCGACGCGCTGGGCCGTGGTGCGCTCGGCCGCCAAGGCGTACGGCCCGGACCTGCGGGTCTCGCTGGCCATCGGGGACCAGGAGACGATCGGCCTGGTGCTGGGCCGCCAGCGGCTGGACACCGGCTGGGTCAGCCTGCTGCTCCAGCGCACCGTCGCCGAGCTGTGGCGTACCGGCGCCGCGCCCGTCTCCCGGGTGGCCGCCGTGTACCGGACGCGACGCGACGCCCTGCTGGCCGCCCTGGCGGCGTACGGGATCGAGGCGCACGGTGCCAGCGGGCTCAACGTCTGGGTGCCGGTGCCGGACGAGCCCGGGGTGGTCGCGGCCCTGGTGCAGTCGGGCTGGGTGGTGGCGCCCGGCGCGCGCTACCGCATGCAGTCGCCGCCCGGGATCCGGATCACCACCGCGGGTCTCGACCCGGCCGAGGCGCCCCGCCTGGCGGCCGATCTGGCGGGCGTCCTGCGCTCCTCGGGCGGTCGCTCACGGCTGATCTGACGGTGCGCCGGCGCTCGGGGCCGGCCTGCCGAGGGCCCCGTACGTCCGCCCGTCAGAAGAAAGTCACGTCCGATACCTAGCGGTAACAACCGTGGGCATGCCACATTTTGGGCGCCCCCGGCCGGCGGCACACCCTCACCCGCGCCTCGCGTCCCCACGTACCCGAGGCCGTCCGCAGGAGTTCCGCCGTGCTCGATAGGCTCTGTACGACCGAAGGTTCCCGCACCGCCAGACGACTGGCCGCCGTACTGTCAGCAGCGGCTCTCGCCGTGCCGCTGCTGACCCTGGCCACACCGGCCGAGGCCGCCACCGGGCCCACCGCGAGCGTCTCGCTGGGGGACAGCTACATCTCCGGCGAAGCCGGTCGCTGGCAGGGCAGCAGCGACACCACCGGCGGCAGCCGGGACGGCACCGACCGGGCCTGGACCGGCAGTGGCTACGACGCCACCCGGGTCTACGGCAGCACGTTCGCGAGCGGCTGCGACCGCTCCGACAGCGCCGAGATCCGCACCGCCAGGATCGCCCAGACCCAGATCAACCTCGCCTGCTCCGGTGCCACCACCGCGAACATCTTCCGCGCCGCCAACGGCGGCCAGTCGCTCAAGGGCGAGGCGCCGCAGGCCGATCAGCTCGCCACCGTCGCCGCGCAGAACAACGTCAAGCTGATCACGCTCTCGATCGGCGGCAACGACCTGGGCTTCGCCGACGTGATCACGACCTGCGCGGAGGACTACCTGATCTGGGGCTCCTCCTGCCGCGACGACGAGCAGTCCGCGATCGACTCGGCGATGCCGGACGCGATGGCGGGCGTGGCGAAGTCGATCGACGAGATCCGCGCGGTGATGTCGGCGGCGGGCTACGCCCAGGGGGACTACCGGCTGGTGCTCCAGTCCTACCCGTCACCGATCCCGCGCAGCAGCGAGATGCGCTACCCGGAGAGCGGCTGGACCCGCGCGAACACCGGTGGCTGCCCGTTCTGGGACACCGACGCCGACTGGGCCAGGGACTCGATGACCGCTCAGGTGTCGAGTGCGCTCGCCCGGGTCGCGGCGGACAAGGGCGTGCAGTTCCTCGACCTGCGCGACACCCTGCAGGGCCGGGAGGTCTGCTCCACGTCGACCAGCCTCGCCTCGCCGTCCCACAAGCCCTCCGCGACCACCAGCGAGTGGGCCCGCTTCGTGGACGCCGGACTGAGCGCCTCGCAGGGCACCACCCAGGAGTCGATGCACCCGAACTACTACGGCCAGCTCGCCCTGGGCCGCTGCCTGGCCCTGCTCTACGCCACGTCCGGCGGCAACTACGCCTGCGGCAACACCGCGGGCCGGGACGCCTCCGGGATGTACCTGACGGCCGAGTAGCCGTCGTCAGGGGCGGACGGCGCCGCGCAGCAGCTTCCCCTCGGTCGACAGCAGGCCGGTGCGGTAGTCGAAGCGCGGCGCCGCCGCGAAGATCAGGTAGAGGTACTTGAGGTTCTCCGCGAACCAGTACCCGGGCGTCAGGTCCCCGAGCCGGACCGGTGCGGCGGTGACGTCCTCGGTGACCGTGTACCCGCCCGAGACGCGCTGCCTGGACTGCACCGCCTGGAAGTAGCGGTACGCGGTCTGCCGGTACTCGTCCGCGCCGGTCAGCCGCCACAGGTCGAAGGCGGAGTTGGCGTACTCGGGCCGCAGGTCGTTGCGGGGGCTGCGGACCCGGCCGGTCGCGTAGTCCACCAGCTCGGGCAGCAGCTGGTAGCGGTCCAGCAGGGTGGTCCAGGAACGGTAGTAGGCGCGGCCGGTCTCCAGGTCGCCGCCCTTGCCGAGCAGCCCGGCGTAGAACGAACCGAGCTCGGACTGCTCGTGCCCGGTGACCTTCCCGGTGATGAAGTCCACCTGGCGGAACCACAGGTGGCCGCCCCGCTGCTCGGCCTGGTGCCTGAGCGCGGCATCGGTCAGCAGCCGGTACCAGCCGCGCAGTTCGGCGTCGCCGAAGAGCTCGCCGCCGGCCCAGAGGTACTCGTAGAAGGAGTCCACCGGCGGGTTGGGCAGCTCGGAGGTGCCGTCCGTCCAGCGCCCCGACTCGATGTCCAGCGAGGTGCCGAGGAGGTCGAGTGAGGAGCGCCTGGCGACCACCGCGCGGGCGGCCGCCTTCGCCGCGCTCCAGTACCGGTCGTCGTTGGTGAGCCGGCTGAGCAGGCCGAACTCCAGCAGGTTGGTGCCGACTTCGGCCAGCGGGCTGGTGGCGCCGGAGACCGCTCCGGTGCGCAGGTTGACGTAGCGGTAGGGGAGCCGGCTGGGGGAGCGGGTGAAGGCGGGCAGCAGCCGGTCGGCCAACTCCCGGCAGCGGGCGAGCAGTCCGGGCCGTCCGGTGCACAGGTAGCCCGCGAGCAGACCGCCGACCAGCCGGATCACCGCCTCGAAGACCTGGACCTCGGCGTCGGCGGCGGGGTCGAAGTGCGCCTCGATCCAGTCGGCGGCCAGCGCCACCTCCTGGTCCTGTTCCATCAGCCACAGGGTGTCCAGCGCCTCGACGATGGAGAGGCCGAAGCTGTGCCCCTTGGCGAAGAAGTCGTTCCGGCCGCCCGAGACCGGCCGCACCTCGTCGTAGCCCCAGGCCGCCCGCTTGTACCCCTCCCAGCTGTGCAGGTACTCGGTGCGGACCTCCTCGGCGACCTCGGCATCGGACGGCAGTCCGGCCGCCCCGGCGGAGCGGGGGAGGGCGGCGGTCGCGGTGGCCAGGGCGGCGGCACCGAGAACGGTGCGGCGGCGGGGCAGCGGGGCAGATCGCATGCCGCAGGACGCTAGTGGCCCGGCGGTCTGCGGCCGCCCAGGTACTCGGCCCGCGTGTCGGCGCTCCCGCGCAGGTCAGGGCGGGAGCGCTGGTGTCAGGGCGGTGCGCCGGTTTCACTCGTACGGGTGGCGGGCTCGGGCCGGACCCGGATCGGGACCGCCCGGCCGCCCGTGGTCAGCCCTTGGCCAGCAGGGACTGGGCGTGTTCGCGGACCTGGTCCCTGGTCAGGTACGAGTCCGTGTACTCGAAGTCGCGCAGCCGGGCGGGTTGGCGGGCCAGGAAGCCGGTCCGGACGAAGTCGTCGCCGGCGGTCGCGTTGAGCAGCCAGTTGGCGCCGACCCGGAACTTGGCGACGTTGGTCCGCATCGCCATGATGTGGTAGCCACGAGCGACCAACTGGGCCGTGATGCCCTTGAGTTCGACGCCCAGTGGCTTGGAGACCGCATCCTTGCCGCCGAGGTCCACCACCAGTCCGAGGTCCCGGTGGAAGTACGGCTGCAACGGCTCGTTGTGCAGCGCCGCGACCAGGTTGTCGGCCACCAGCCGCCCCTGGCGGGCGGAGTGCTGGGCGGTCGGCGGGCAGACCGCGCCGTCGCCCTTGGCGAGGTCGGGCACGGCGGCGGCGTCGCCCAGCGCGAAGACGGAGTCGAACTGGGGTACCCGCATCTCGGCGGTGACCGCGATCCGGCCGCGGACCGTCTCGGCGTCCAGCGTCCCGATCAGCGGGCTGGCGGTGACCCCGGCGGTCCAGATCAGGGTGCGGCACGGCAGTACCCGGCCATCGGTGAACTTCACCGTCTCCGCTCCGACTTCGGCCACCGAGACACCGAGCGAGACCTCGATGCCCCGGGCCCGCAGCACCTGGAGCGCGGTGGTGCCCAGCTTGTCGCCCAGCTCGGGCATCAGCTTCGGGGCGATGTCGATCAGATGCCACTTGATCAGGCCGGGGTCCAGCCGGGGGTAGCGTCTGGTCGCGGCGGTGGTCAGCCGCTGGAGGCAGGCGGCCGTCTCGGTGCCCGCGTAGCCGCCGCCGACCACCACGAACTGCAACCGGGACTCCCGTTCGCGCTGGTCCAGGGTGGTCGAGGCGAGGTCGAGCTGGGCGATCACGTGGTCGCGCACGTAGGCCGCCTCGGCCAGCGACTTCATGCCGCGCGCGTAGTCGCTCAGGCCCGGGATGTCGAAGGACCGGGTGATGCTGCCGGGCGCCAGGACCAGGTGGTCGTACCTGAGCGCCGTCACCTCGTCGGTGATCTTGCGGACCACGCAGACCTTGGCGACCGGGTCCACCCCGATCGCCCCGCCCGGGACGATGTGGGTGCGGTGCAGGGTGCGGCGCAGCGAGACCGCCACCGACTGCGGGGTGAGCACCCCGGCCGCCACGTGCGGCAACAGGGGCAGGTAGAGCTGGTAGCTGAACGGCGTGACCAGGGAGATCTCCGCCTCCGAGGCCGCGAGTCTGTGTTCCAGGCGGCGCGCGCACTCAAGCCCGGCGAAGCCGCCGCCGACTATCAGGATCCGAGGTCGCTCCATCGTCCATCCCTTGCCTGCCGGGTCCGTGCGATACCAGGACAACTTGTGACAACTGCTCGCCACGGTCCCACGACCGTTCGAGCCCTGCCACCGCAGCAGGCTGGGCGGGGTACGGCCGACGGGTCGGTAGGCTGGCGGGATGCTCTCCGAGGTGACGGCGGTCCGCTATGTGACGCCACTGCGAGAAGGCGGCTCGATGCCGGGCCTGGTCGAGGCCGACGACCGTCGGCTCTACGTGCTCAAGTGGTCCGGCGCGGCCCAGGGGCGCAAGGCGCTGGTCGCCGAGGTGCTGGCCGGTGAACTGGGCCGGCGGCTCGGGCTGCCGGTGCCCGAGCTGGTGCGGCTGGACCTCGACCCGGTGCTCGCCCGCAGCGAGCCCGAGCAGCAGATCCAGGAGCAGATGCGCGCCAGTGGCGGCGTCAACCTCGGGATGGCCTTCGTCAGCGGTGCGCTCAACTTCGACCCGCTGTGCTTCGAGGTCGACCCCGAACTGGCCGGTCGGGTGCTCTGGTTCGACGCCCTGATCGGCAACGTGGACCGGTCCTGGCGCAACCCCAACCTGCTGATGGCCACCGGCGGCCTGCGGCTGATCGACCACGGTGCCAGCCTGATCTTCCACCACCACTGGGCGGGTTCGGCGAACTGGCCGCGCAAGCCGTACGACGCCTCGGACCACGCGCTGCTGCGCTCCGCCGGTGACCTCAAGGCCGTCGACGAGGAGCTGGCGGCGCTGGCCGAGACGGCGCTGCCGCCGGCCGTCGAGGCGATCCCGGAGGAGTGGCTGACCGACGAACCGGGCTTCGACGACGCCCGGGCCGTCCGGGAGGCGTACCTGGAACGGCTGACCGCCCGGCTGGCGGGACCGCGCGACTGGCTGCCGGAGACGGCCGGATGAACACGAACGAGGGGCTGGACCGGACCGTGGACCCGTACCGGACGACGAGCGTGGACGAAAGCGTGGACGTCGAGCTGCACGACTACGAGTACGCGGTGATCCGCGCCGTCCCCCGGGTCGAGCGGGGCGAGTGCGTCAACATTGGCGTACTGCTCTACTGCCGCCACGCCGGGCACCTGGCGGCCCGCACCCACCTCGACCAGGGGCGGCTGCTCGCGCTGGACCCGGTGGCGGACGTGGCGGGCGTGCGGCGGGCGCTGCGCGGGATCGAGGCGGTCTGCGAGGGCGGGCCCGAGGCCGGTCCGGCTGCGGCGGACAGTCCCGGGCAGCGGTTCCGGTGGCTGACCGCGCCGCGCAGCGCGATCGTCCAGCCGGGGCCGGTGCACACCGGGCTGACCAGGGATCCGGAGGGGGAACTTCGGAGGCTGTTCGAGCAGTTGGTGCTCTGACAGCGGGTGCCGGGTGCCGGGACGCGGACGTCGGGAACCGGGACCGGGCGGCCCTGCCTGCGGACGCGCTGCGGTCGGTTGCGCGGCCCCGCAGCTCGGGGGCACCGACCGCGCAAAAGAACGATCTGGTTGCGGAGAGTCGCTTGTGGTGATCAAAGCTGGAGTAACTGAAGCATGTGTGCGTAACCTGACCACCATGGGCTCCACAGCGACCAGCAGCGCACCGACCACCGCCGATCTGATGGAGGTGGTGGCCGCCGTCGGCGCCGCGTACTTCCAGGACTTCGCAGCCGCCGCTGCCAAGCACGGTCTCAACTCCTCGCAGGCGAAGGCGCTCAAGTCGGTCCAGGAGCCGGTGCCGATGCGGGCGCTGGCCGGACGGCTCGGCTGTGACGCCTCCAACGTCACCGGGATCGTGGACCGGTTGGAGGCGCTGGGGCTGGCGCACCGCGAGGCGGCGGCCGCCGACCGGCGGGTGAAGATCGTCGCGATCACCGAGCAGGGGCGTGCGGTGCTGGGCCGGATCCGCGACGACATGAGCCGCGCCCGTGCCGCCTTCGCCAGCCTGGACGACGAGCAGCGGGCCTCGCTGGAGTCGCTCTGCCGCCAGGTGCTTCCGCTGCTCTCCGGCCAGTAGCCGCCGGATCGAGGAGCCCGAGGCCGGACAGGCGGAGCCGGAGCACCCGGCGCCGGTCCTCCACCTCACCGCCGCCGCCGGGGGCGCACCGGGCCGAAGCGTGCGGCAACTGCCTTGCGGCGCGGGCGGATCGGGGTCGTCGCCGGCTTCGCTGCGATCGGCCTGACGAACGGGCGGAGACCGGCACCGCTGCGGTGGCGCTCGACGGGGCGGAGGTGGCCGGGCGAGCCGTCGTGGAGGCCGTCCGGCTGTTCGGGGCTCGCCCGGCCCGGTCGGCCCGAGTGCGCCGACGATCCGGCTGACCTCGGCTGTTAGGCTTGCGAAGCGTGAGCGCGAAGCCCCAGATTCCCAATGTCCTGGCCTCTCGGTACGCCTCGGCGACCCTGGCCCAGCTGTGGTCCCCCGAGCACAAGGTGGTTCTTGAGCGCCACCTCTGGCTCGCCGTCCTGAAGGCCCAGCAGGACCTGGGCATCGAGGTGCCGGCCACCGCCGTCGCCGACTACGAGCGCGTGGTCGACCAGGTCGACCTCGACTCCATCGCCGCCCGTGAGCGGGTCACCCGGCACGACGTCAAGGCCCGGATCGAGGAGTTCAGCGAGCTCGCCGGGCACGAGCAGATCCACAAGGGCATGACCTCTCGGGACCTCACCGAGAACGTCGAGCAGCTGCAGATCCGGCAGTCCCTGGAGCACGTCCGCGACCGTACGGTGGCCGTCCTGGTCCGCCTCGGCAGCCTCTCCGCCCAGCACGCCGAGCTCGTGATGGCCGGCCGTTCGCACAACGTGGCCGCCCAGGCCACCACCCTCGGCAAGCGGTTCGCGACCGTCGCGGACGAGCTGCTGGTCGCCTTCCACCGCCTGGAGGAGCTGATCGCCCGCTACCCGCTGCGCGGGATCAAGGGCCCGGTCGGCACCGCCCAGGACATGCTGGACCTGCTCGGCGGCGACGCCGAGAAGCTCGCCGAGCTGGAGCGCCGGGTGGCGGGCCACCTCGGCTTCGACAACGTGCTCACCAGCGTCGGCCAGGTCTACCCGCGCTCGCTGGACTTCGAGGTGGTCACCGCCCTGGTCCAGCTCGCTGCCGCGCCGTCCAGCCTGGCCAAGACGATCCGCCTGATGGCCGGTCACGAGCTGGTCACCGAGGGCTTCAAGGCCGGCCAGGTCGGCTCCTCGGCCATGCCGCACAAGATGAACACCCGCTCCTGCGAGCGCGTCAACGGCCTGGCCGTCATCCTGCGCGGCTACGCGTCGATGACCGCCGAGCTGGGCGGCGACCAGTGGAACGAGGGCGACGTCTCCTGCTCGGTGGTCCGCCGGGTCGCGCTGCCGGACGCCTTCTTCGCCTTCGACGGTCTGCTGGAGACCTTCCTGACCGTCCTCGACGAGTTCGGTGCCTTCCCGGCCGTGGTCGAGGCCGAGCTGGACCGCTACCTGCCGTTCCTGGCCACCACCAAGGTACTGATGGGTGCGGTGCGGGCCGGCGTCGGCCGCGAGACCGCGCACGAGGTCATCAAGGAGCACGCCGTCGCCTCCGCGCTGGCGATGCGCGAGGGCGCCCGCGAGAACGCGCTGCTGGACCGGCTCGCCACCGACGGCCGGATCCCGCTGGACCGGGCCGAGCTGGACGCGCTGCTCGCCGACCGGCTCTCCTTCACCGGTGCGGCCGGTGCACAGGTCGCCGAGGTCGTGCGCCGGATCGAGGCCGTCGCGGCCGCCCACCCCGCAGCGGCGAAGTACGCGCCGGGTGACATCCTCTGACACCTCCGGCGACGGATTCGAGGTGACGAGGGCCCCGCTCCGGCGGGGCCCTCGTCCGTGGTGCCGGTGGGTCGCGGCCGCATAAGGGCGCCTACGATGCATTGGACCGGACAGATGCACTGGACCGGACAAAAGGGGAGAGATTCATGCGGGCGCAGCTCACGCGTTGGTGGCAGCAGCCGGGGGAACGGAGGACCGTGTCGGCGAGGACGGCACGGGTGGCCGCCCTGTTGGCGGTCGGCGCGCTGGTCACCACCGGCTGCTCGGACGGCGACAAGGCCGGGCCGGTGCCGACGCGTGCGGTGAGCGAGTCCTCCGCTCCCGGGCAGCTGACCGTCAAGGTCGGCAGCACGGAGGACATGCCCGCGGTCACGATCACCGGTGCTACCGTCCGGCCGGGTGCCGACGGCGAGGGCGAGCTGGCGATGGTGGTGCACAACGACAGCACCATCCCCGAGCACCTGGTGATGGTCTCCTCCAGCCAGACGGGCGGCGCGGTGCTCAAGTCGCCCGGCAACGGCGGTACCGTCCCGCCGGTGGGTGTGCTGCTGGCGCCGGGCAGCTCCGTCACGTTCGGGACGCAGGACGGCTACCACGTGGTGCTGCAGCACCTGAACGTTCCGAGCGGTGCCAAGGAGGTGCCGGTGTCGGTGCTCTTCGCCCGCCTCGGCATGGTGCAGCTGAAGGCGATCGCCGGCGAGAAGCAGGGCTGACCGCCCCCGGGACGGCGGTCGGCCGAAGGCACCGTCCTTCGGCGTCCGCCCTCCCGCCGGGCGCGCCTCCGTCCGTCCTCAGTCGGGGCGGGCCTGGTGGCCGGGATCGAGCGGGGGAGTGGTCGGCCCGCAGTACCACTCGCAGTCGGGCTCGGCGGTCGGGTGGTCCGGCGCGAGGGCGTCGCCGCGGACGGTGGCCAGGGCGAGCAGACCGCCCGCGGTGAGCAGCCCGGCGCAGATCAGCATCGCGGTACGGAAGGCACTGTCGACCTCGCTCGGTACCCGGTACGCCTCGCCGGTCAGGCCGGAGAGCGCGGGCAGCGCGGCGACCGCGAACAGTCCGGCCGCCCGGGCCGCCGCGTTGTTGACGCCGCTGGCGATGCCCGCGCGGCGTACCTCGACGGCGGCCAGCACCGTCGCCGTCAGCGGTGCCACCAGCACGGTCATCCCGGCGCCCAGCACCACCACGGCAGGCAGGACGTCATGCCAGTACGAGGCGCCGGGGCCGATCCGCAGCATCAGCAGCACACCGCCCGCACACAGCAGCGGGCCGACGAAGAGCGGTACCCGCGGGCCGATCCGGCGGCTCAGCTTCCCGGCCTGGCCGGAGAACGCCAGCATCAGCAGGGTGGTCGGCAGCAGCGAGACGCCCGCCTTCAGCGGTTCGAACCCGGCCACCGTCTGCAGCTGGACCATCAGCAGCAGGAAGACCCCGCTGAACGCCCCGTACACGCAGAGCGTCACCAGGTTGACCGCCGTGAACAGGCGGGAGGAGAACAGCTCCAGCGGCAGCATCGGATCGGGGCTGCGCCGCTCCGCCAGGACGAAGAGCACCGCGAACAGCAGACCGAGCACCCCGGCCACGGCGGACAGGCCCCGCCCGCCCTCGGTCAGCGCGTAGGTGACCCCGCCGAGGGCGAGTGCGGCGAGCACCGCGCCCCGGACGTCGAACCGGCCGGTGGCGCGCTCGTCGCGGCTCTCCGGGACGTGACGGAGAGCCACCCAGCTGACGATCACGGCGAGCGGCACGTTCAGCAGGAAGATCCAGCGCCAGCCGGGACCGTCCACCAGCCAGCCGCCGAGGAAGGGCCCGACGGCGGCCGACACCCCGCCCAGGCCCGACCAGACGCCGACCGCCCCCGACCGGTCGTCCGGCCGGAAGGAGGCCTGGAGCATCGCGAGCGAGCCGGGGGTCAGCAGGGCGCCGCCGATGCCCTGCAGGGCGCGGGCGATGATCAGGACCTCGATCCCGGGCGCGACGGCGCAGGCCGCCGAGGCGGTGGCGAACCAGCAGACCCCGATCAGGAAGACCTTGCGCCGGCCGTAGCGGTCGCCGAGCGAGCCGCCGAGCAGGATCAGGCCGGCCAGGGTGAGCAGATAGGCGTTGACCGTCCACTGGAGCGCGGCCATCGGGGCGCCGAGGTCGGTGCCGATGCGGGGGAGGGCGACGTTCACCACCGTGCCGTCGAGCATCGCCATGCCGGATCCGAGGGCCGTCGCGAGCAGTACCCAGCGGCCCTGTGCGGTCCCCAGGCGCAGGGTGCCGGCGGTGTCATCCGTGGTCACGTCCCGATCCTCCGCCTGGACCGGGGCGGACGCACCCCCTGATCCGGACCTTTCTCCGACTTCTGCCAGTCACGGGTGGCAGGGTCCCGGCCCTGTCGGACGGCCGGGCCCGGACCCGATGCTGGGCCTTCGGACGACCGGCCCCTGGTCTGTGGTGGAGGAGAAGATGAGACGTCAGCTTGCTCGATGGTTCACGGTGGCGGCGAGTGCGGTGTTCGCCGTCGGTGCGCTGGTGCTCCCGGCGCATGCTTCCTCGTCGCCGTCGCCGTCGCCGTCGCCGTCGCAGGGCGTGGTCGGTGGTACGCGGGCGGGCCAGGGTGAATTCCCGTTCATGGTGCGGCTCTCGATGGGCTGCGGCGGCGCGCTCTACACCCGGCAGATCGTGCTGACCGCCGCGCACTGCGTCGACGGCACCGGCAGCAACAGCGGCATCACCGCCACCGTCGGCGCGGTGGATCTGCAGAGCAGCAGCGCGGTCAAGGTGCGGTCGTCCTACGTCTACCAGGCGCCCTCCTTCACGGGAGCGGAGAACGGCAACGACTGGGCGCTGATCAAGCTGGCCTCGCCCGTCACCGGCAGCGCGGTCACCACCCTGCCGATCGCGGGCAGCACGGCGTACGACAACGGGACCTTCACCATCGCCGGGTGGGGTGCCACCTCGGAGGGCGGGGGCCAGCAGCGGTACCTGCAGAAGGCGTCCGTACCGTTCGTCGACGACGCCGCCTGCAGCTCGGCCTACCCCGGCCTGGTCACCGGTGCCTCGATCTGCGCCGGGTACAAGGCCACGGGCGGAGTGGACACCTGCCAGGGCGACTCCGGCGGGCCGATGTTCCGCCGGGACGCGGCCGGGGCCTGGATCCAGGTCGGCATCACCAGCTGGGGCCAGGGCTGCGCCGAAGCCGGTTACCCCGGCGTGTACACCCAGGTGAGCACATACGCCTCGGCCATCGCGGCGGCGGCGGCCGGACTCTGAGCACCGCCGCTGAACGCCGTCGCCGAGCACCGCCCCTCAGTACCACCGCTGCGCCTCCCCCGGTGCCTCCCGCCGATCGCGGGAGGTACCGGGGGCGCGGTCATCGGGTCGGACCGGGCTGCGTCGGCCCTGCGCGGCACAGCCCGACGGGCGGTGGCGCTGGTGGCGGTGCCGATGGGGTCGACCGGAGGACCGGAGGACCGGCAGGGCGGGCGCTCGACCCGGCCGGTCGCGGCTGCCACGCGGACTGCTCTGCGGGGCTGCTACGCGGGCGCCCCCGGCCGGCCGCCGTCATTGAGCAACTCCATGACGGTGCACAGTACTTGATCGTATGCGGCCTCGTTCGTGCCGAGCGGCGACCAGCCGGCCAGGCGTGCGGCGCCGAGCAGTTGCTGCAGCGCCTCCGGCGCGACGCGGTCGGCGCTCCGGCGCCTGCGCAGGGCCCGCCGCTCTCGGTCCACGGCGGGCCAGAGGAAGCTCAACTCCCCTCCGGTGTCGAGGAGCCGGTCGGTGCGTTCGGCCATCCCGACCGGCGGCCAGCGCCGGGTGGTCTCGACCCTGCTGATGTGCGAGTCGTGGTAGCCGAGGCGGCGGCCGAGTTCCGCCTGGCTCAGCCCGCGCAGGCGCCGCCAGTGCCGCAGCCGGTCGCCGAATCTGGCGCGTGCGGAAGCCGCCGAGTGCCGCTGGTGGGGCAGGACTTCGGGCGTGTCGGGGCCGAGGGACACGGGACCTCCAGTGGGGTGGACGGACCGTCAGGAACCTCGCATTTTCTTGTCATGGACAGGTATCCCCGGGATTCCGAGCCGGCCAAACCGCCCTGACCGCACGGGGGTTCGAGAGTTGACCGGCAGTACGGCAGAACGGGCCGCCCGAAGCGCCCCTCGGCCGGGAGCGGTGGGCCGCCGGCCGACCCGGTGGAGCGGCGGGCGGCCGCAGCCGACCACGACCGGCCGGTGCTCGCTGTGGAACGAGCGCCGGCCGGGGCGCAGCGGTGGCGGGCGGCGCGAAGGGCCGCGGCACGCCGCTGGGCGGGAACCGGGAAGTGGGAAGCGGGTGTTGGGAAGCGGGCGCGGGTCGCGGGCCCGGTGCGGTGAGGAGGGGCCCGGTCGGCGGGCCCGTCAGGCGGTGAGCCGGGTGCGCAGCGCGTCCACGGTCTCGTCCTTGAGGCCGAGACCGGCCCGGGCGTAGCTCTCGGCGTCGCCCCACATCTCGGTCATGGTCTCGATCGCCGCCGCCAGATAGGACGGGTGGACACCCAGTACGGCGTCCGCGATCTCCGGGTCGCCGCCCGCACTGGTGAAGGCCGCGACCTGCGGGGCGAAGGCCGCGCGCACCGCCGGGCCGACCGCCAGGTACTCGTTCCGGACGGTCGGCTCGTCCGCGCCGAGCAGCATCAGGATCAGGCTGACACCCCACCCGGTACGGTCCTTGCCGGCCGTGCAGTGGAAGAGCAGCGGGCCGCCCTCGCGCCGGGCCAGCGCGGTCACCAGCTGCTTGTAGGCGGCGCGGGCGGAGGCGGAGGTGACGAAGGCGCGGTAGTCCTTCTCCAGCGCCTGCCGGGCCCGGCCGCCGCCGAGGGTCCGGTTGGCCTTGGCCGGGTCGGCCATGGCGGCGCCGAGCCGGTTGGCGGCTCCCGCGCAGGAGGTGTCGGCCATCACGTCCGCGACCAGCAGGGTGGCGCCGCCCGGGACGCGGTCGGGCCGGGAAGTGCGTTCGAAGGCGGTCCTGAGGTCTACCACGGTGCGGATGCCGAGGGCCGCGACCGCCGGGTCGCTGCGCAGATCGAGCCGGTCCAGCTGACCGGAGCGGAAGGCGGTGCCGGGGCGCACCCGGGCGCCGTCGGGCAGGGATATACCGCCGAGGTCCCGAAGGCTGGCGACGGTGGTGGACTCGACGACCTGGGAGTTCGGCATGACAACCTCCTGTGCGCGATGGTCTCGATGCGCACGATAGGTGGGGAAACTGGTCGGTGAGGGGGCGGCGCCGGTCCGGGGCGGTGCCCGGCGGGGCGGCGATGAGCCTCTTCAGCACCGTAGGCCGACCGTGGCGCGGACGCTCGCGGAGTTCGCCCGGTCGGTCCGATCCGGGTACGCCGGCAGACGGGTGGGGGAGCACACCGGCGCACAGTGGCACGGCAGGGGCGCACAACCGGCGCGAGTGCGGTGGTGGATTGCCCGGACGGCCTGTCGGACGGCAGGGTGTGCAGGGCCCCACAGCAGGTGGGCGGACGGAGGGGAAGCAACCCGTTATGGCACCCAAGATCCTGATCGTCACCGGCGACGCGGCGGAGTCGCTGGAGGTCTTCTACCCCTACCAGCGGCTGCTGGAAGAGGGCTACGAGGTCCACGTGGCCGCGCCGACGCGCAAGAAGCTGCAGTTCGTGGTGCACGACTTCGTCGACGGCTTCGACACCTACACCGAGAAGCCCGGCTACACCTGGCCGGCCGACCTCGCCTTCGCGGACGTCGACCCGGCGGAGTACGCCGCCCTGGTGCTGCCCGGCGGCCGGGCGCCCGAGTACCTGCGCAACGACGCGGAGGTCAAGCGGATCGTCGGTCACTTCTTCGACGCCGACAAGCCGGTCGCGCAGATCTGCCACGGGCCGCTGATCACCCTGGCCACCGGTTCGCTGACGGGCCGTCGCAGTGCCGCCTACCCGGCGCTGGAGCCGGACGTGAAGGCGGGCGGGGCCGACTACCAGGACGGCGACGCGGTCGTGGACGGTGTCGTGGTCTCCGCCCGGGCCTGGCCGGACCACCCGGGCTGGATGCGGGCCTTCGTCGAGGTCCTGCGCGACAAGGCACCGGTCGACTGACCATCCGTGGACGGTCGGTCGGCTGACGGGGGCGCCGACCGGGCTGCCGACCGGGGCGCGGGGCACCACGACCGGCCGCGCGCTTCGGTGCGGCGCGCGGCTCGACCACTTCCCCGCAGCCGCACCCCGCAGCCGTACCCCGGGGGTCGTCCCGGGCGGTCGATCCGGGCGGTGTCGGTCAGCGGAGCGCCCCGCGCGCGGCGGTACCGTCGCCGCTATGCATGTCGTCATCGCCGGTGGACACGGTCAGATCGCCCTTCGCCTGGAACGGCTGCTCGCCGAGCGCGGGGACACCGCGACCGGGTTGATCCGCAGGCCCGAACAGGCCCACGACCTGGAGTCGCGCGGCGCCCGGGCAGTCGTCTGCGACCTGGAGTGGACCCCGGTGGCCGAACTCGCCGAGCACCTGCGCGGCGCGGACGCGGTGGTCTTCGCCGCGGGTGCGGGCCCCGCCAGCGGCAGCGCGCGCAAGGAGAGCGTCGACCGGGCCGCCGCCGTCCTGCTGGCAGACGCCGCCGGGCTGGCCGGGGTCGGCCGCTATCTGATGATCAGCACCATGGGCCTCGACCGCGCGGACGACCCCGCCACGGACCCGGAGTTCGCCGCCTACCTCCGGGCCAAGGCCGTCGCCGAGGACGAGCTCCGCCACCGCGACCTGGCCTGGACGATCCTGCGCCCCGGCCGGCTGACGGACGATCAGGGCAGCGGACTGATCCGGCTGGGCGCACCGCCGCTGCCCATGGGCTCCGTGCCGCGCGACGACGTCGCCCAGGTCCTGCTCGCCCTGCTCGACACCCCGTCCTCCACCGGGCGCACGCTCGAACTCACCTCGGGCGGCGGGTCGGTGGCCGACGCGCTCCGGGCCGTACTGTCCGCACCCTGAGCGGAGCGGCCCCCGGGCCCGCTCAGACCTCGGCCCCTTCCGAGGCGGCACGGGCAGTGCCCGCGGCGGTGCCCGGGCCGGTCCGTGCGGACGGGGTGCGGGAGCCGGTCGGCAGTGGGGTGCGGCGGCCGGTGAGGACGGCGAGCGTGAGGGAGAGGGCTACCAGGGCCGTGCAGGCGAGCACGGCGTGCCAGTACGCGCTCCGCGGGTCGGCCCCCGGTCCGGCTGCGCCGTGCAGGTAGACGCCGGAGACCGCGGAGACCGCCACCGCACCCGCTATCCGCTGCGACATCTGCAGGATCCCGCCCGCGACGCCGGCCGCCTCCGCGGGTGCGTGCCGCAGTACCGCGGCCTGGTTCGGCGAGACGGACAGCCCGGAGGCCGCGCCCGAGCAGAGCTGCCCCACCGCCAGCACCAGCGGCAGCCAGCCCACCGGGGCGTACCGCCCGGCCAGTCCGCTCAGCAGCAGTGCGAGGACGGCGAGTGCCAGGCCGAGCGCCACCACGTGCCGTCCGATCCGCTGCACCACCCGCCAGGCCACCGCCGAGACCCCGGCCATCGCCAGGGCCGAGGGCAGGGTGACGGCCGCCGCGGCGAGCGGTGACAGCCCGAGCCCGTCCTGCAGGAACATCACCAGCACCAGTGCGGAGGCGAGCGAGGCGCCGAACTGGCCCATCGCCACCACCGTGCCGAGCGCGTACGGCGCCGAGCGGGCCAACGCGGGGTGCAGCAGCGGCCGGTGTCCCGTGGCCGCGTACCGGCGCTGCCAGAGCAGGAACAGTCCGGCGAGCGCGCAGGCTGCCAGTGCCCACAGCAACTTGCGGGTGCCACTGGACGGTTGGATGAACGGGAGCATCACCGCCAGCGTCATCGCGCCGACCAGCAGCAGGCCGACCGGGTCGAGGTCGGCCCGGCCCGCCGAGCGCCTGGCCGGTGGCAGGTGGCGCACCGCCAGGATCAGCGTGGCCAGGCCCGAGGGCGCGCTCACCAGGAACGCCAGCCGCCAGCCCCAGTCGGGCCCGGCGGCCGCGATCAGCGCGCCGCCGATCGGCGGCCCGAGGGCGATCCCCACCGCACAGGTCACCTGGTACAGGCCGAGTGCCCGGGTGCGTTCCGGGCCGGTGAAGACGTCCTGGATGGTCCCGATCATCTGCGAGTTGACCAGTCCCGCCCCGGCGCCCTGCAACAGCCTCAGCAGGACCAGCAGTTCGGGTACGCGCACGGTGCTCGCCAGCAGGCCCGCCGCGAAGAACAACGCGATACCGGCGACGAAGAAGGGTTTGCGGCCGCGCTCGTCACCGAGCCGGCCGCCGGGTATCAGGGCCAGTCCGAAGGCCAGCGAGTAGCCCGCGACCAGCCACTGCACCTGGGTCGCACCGGCGTGCAGGGAGCTCCGCAGGGCCGGTACCGCGATGTTGAGCACCGAGTTGTCCAGCATGGTGGTGAGCCCGCCGGCCAGACAGACCGCCAACACCCTGCTGCGGGCGCCTTTCACGGCAGCACCGCCGCGGTCGCGCACCGCACCGGCCCGGCACCCGGCTCGGCGGGCCGGCCGGCCGGCGGGGCGTCGACACTCTCGGGAACTCTCATGTCCGAGAGGGTATCCCCGATCGGGGGAGGCGCTCCGGGACAGTTCGGGACCGGTCGGGACGGCTCCTGGCCGGTACCGGGCGGCCGAGGCCGTGCCCCGCGTCGTCGGCCATCCGGTACCGGCCCGGGCGCGCTCAGCCGCCGGTGACGCCGTCGACCTGCTCGCGCAGCAGATCGGCGTGCCCGAGGTGACGGGCGTACTCGGTGATCATGTGGAAGTAGACCAGGCGGAGCGAGTGGACCTCGCCGTCGTGGCTGAAGGTGTCGTCCAGCGCCGCGTTCGCGACGGCGGCATCGGACCGGCGGCACTCCTCGACCAGGAGGGCGTAGTCCTCGGCGGCACGGGCCGGATCGAGCTCGGCGAAGTCGGCGGCCTTCGAGTCCGCGGTGTCGTGCAGCCGCTCCACCTGCTCACCGGCGAACCGCTCGCGGAACCAGATCCGTTCGACCTTGGCCAGGTGCCGCAGCAGTCCCAGGAGGGAGAGACCGGACGGCGGTACGGTGCGTCCGGCGAGCTGTTCGCCCGTCAGCCCGGCGCACTTGTGCAGCAGGGAGCTGCGCTGCCAGGCGAGGAAGCCTTCGAGCATCTCGCGCTCGCCCGCGACGAGTGAGCCTGTGGTGCGAGCGACTTCGGGAGCGGTCCAGGTCATCCGTCGATCATCCTGGCCCCGGGGCCCACCGCGCGACCGGTTTTCCGGCCCGCCGTCGGTTGAGGAGTTCCCCTGCCGGGGGTGTTCCTGTCAGGAGTCTCCCCGCCGGGGGTGTGCACGCGGGAGGTCCTGCACCGGTGCGGCGGGGGCCGGGTGCCCGGTTTCCCTCTCGTCCGGTCAGCCGCGGTTGCGGAGTTCGCTGATCACCGCCCAGGCGACCGAGACCAGGGGGACCGCCACGACCGCGCCGATCACGCCCGCGAGCACCGCACCGGCGGTCACCGAGAGGGCCACGGTGACCGGGTGGATCCGCACCGCCCAGCTCATCACCAGCGGATGCAGCAGGTGCCCCTCGATCTGGCCGATCACCACGATCAGTCCCAGGACGATCAGCGCCGTGACCGGCCCCCGGGTCGCCAGCGCCACCACCGAGGCGATCGCCATCGCGATCGGCGACCCGACCAGCGGGATCAGCGTGGCGAAGAACTCCAGCAGCGTCAGCGGAAGCGCCAGCGGCACCTGGAGCAGCCACAGCGCCAGCCCGACCAGGACCGCGTTGCTGGCGGCCACGATGACGATCCCCCGGGTGTAGCCGGCGAAGGTCCGCCAGGCGACCCGGCCGGCCCGGTCACAGGTCGAGCGGCTGCCGGTGGGCAGTTGTTGCAGGCCCCACTGCCACATCCGGTCCCCCGAGTGGATGAAGAAGACCGACAGGAACAGCGCCAGCGCGGCCACCGTGGCCGCCTCCACCACCCGGCTCGCGCCGGTGACCGCCGTGCTGATCAGCATGGACCGGTGGCTGGCGAGAAAGCTGCCGATCTTCCCCTGCAGGCCGGCGACGGTGCCGGAAGGGACATGGAACGGCGCACCCTCCAGCCACCGTTCGATCCGCCCGAGGCCGCCGCGGAACTCCATGCCGAGCCGGGCCGACCCGCTCGCCACCACCTCACCGACCAGCGTGAACAGACCGGCCAGCAGCAGGACGGCACTCAGCAGGGTGATCAGCACAGCCAGCGGCCGGGGCATCACCCGGTCCAGCAGATCGGCCACCGGCCGCAGGACCGAGGTCACCACCAGGGCCAGGAAGACCGCGACGGCCGGAAGCTGCAGCCGCTCCAGCACGGTGAACGCGGCGTACCCGGCCACGCCGAGGAGCAGCAGCCGCCAGGCGTATCCGGCGGCCCGCCGCAGCCCGGGGGAGACCACTCCTTCGCCCCGGACGTACGGGGCCGGCGCGGCTGCCCGGCGGATCCGCCCGGTCGAGGCCCGCTGTTCGCGGCTGCCGGACGGTGTACGGCGGCGCGGTCGGGCGGGACGTGCTCCGGCGCCCCTCGTTCCGGTGGCTCTCGTTCCGGTGGTTCCTGCTCCGGCGGTTCGGCGGTGGTCCGGCGGCGGACCGGCCGGACGGCCGTGGTCCGCGTTCACCGTGCCGCGCCGGAATGCGGACGGCCGCTCCCCGGGGCAGGGCCCGGTCCGGTCTGCGGCTCCGCCACTCCGGGCCCGCGCGCCGGGCCCACCGCCCGGCGCGCTTCCGGCTGCCGACGGGCCGGCCGTCGCGCCTGGACGTGGTCCCGCCAGCGGGCGGTGCGGCCATACCGGGCCGGGTTCGCACCGGGGACTGTCGGTTCTGCTGCCCGGACGGTCATCGGGACACTCACCCCACGGGGTCGGAGAGACGGACGAAACGGTGGCCCGCGTCGAGCAGCTGCGGCACGGCTGCGGCGATACCGGCTGCCGTCCCGCCGGTGGGCCGGTTCATGTGGCAGATGACGATCGACCCCGGCCGCACGGCGGAGACCTCCTGCCGGACCTGGGCCGCGCTGAAGGTCGCCCCCGCGTCGCCGTTGACGGTGAATCCGGCGATCCGTTCGCCCAGGTCGGCCACGATCCGGGCGGCGACGTCGTCGCAGTAGGCGGTGCCGGGCCGGAAGAAGCGCGGCGGACGGCCGAGCAGCGCGGTGAGCTTGTCGCGGTTGCCCGCGACCTCGTCGAAGACCTCCCCGGCGTCCCGGGTACCGGGGATGCCGTAGGCGGAGCGCCCGGACACGGACAGCGGCAGGTGGCGGGTCCCGTGGTTGGCGATCTCGAACAGCGGGTCGGCGGCCAGTTGGTGGAAGGTCGCGAGGTTGGCGTCGATCCAGCGCGAGTTCAGGAACAGTGTCGCGGGCACCGAACGCTCCTGGAGGAACCCGACCAGCGCCTGGTCGTAGCCGCTGCCGCCCGGTCCGCCGCAGGCATCGAAGGTCAGGGCGACGACCCGGTCGGCGGTGGGCAGCCGGCTGACCACACCGGGGGCCTCGAACCCCCAACTGGTCGGGGTGGCCGTCCCGTAGCGGGCGACCACCTCCGCTCGGGTCGCCGTCGCGGGCGGATGGGACGCCTGCGCGCTCACCCCGGCCCGGCCGTGGTCGGCGGGAGACGGCACGGCGCCGGCGCCGGACGGCCCCGATGCGCCCGGTCCGCCGGGCGCGCCGGTCGTCCGTGGTGGGCCGGCGCAGCCTGCCAGCACACCGCCTGTCACGGCGGCCAGCAGCCGTCGGCGAGCCATCGGCATCCGATCCTCCCAGCCTCCGAACGAGCCCCGAACGGCCGTGACCGGCGCAGGGGCCTGCCCCTGACACGTCGCCACGGTTCCGATGAGATCACCGCCATCCGCGATTCGCCCGGCCACAGCCGTCCGCCCGGCCCGCTTCATCCGGCCGGACCCACCCCGAGACCGTGCGGGAGCCACGGAGGGGCCTGTCGAGAGGGGCCCGAGACCTTCCGGGACTCAGTCGAGGGTCCCGTTCGAGGTCTGCGCCGCCAGGAAGTCCACCACGTCGGTCAGGCTCCTCCTGCGGGCGTGGACGGCGCGCTGCCGCTCGGCGCCCGTGCCGGCCGCGGCGAGCCGTCGCAGTCCCTCGGTCACCGCCGGGAGATCGCCCAGTTCCTCCAGGGCGGGCCGGACGTGGTCGAGGAGCGAGTCGACGGTCTGCCCGGCCGGGACCAGGCGCCCCGAGCGGGGATCGATGCCGGAGCCCGACAGCCCGTCACGGGCTGCCCGCCAGCAGGCCGCCCGCAGCTGCTCCGCCGAGACCGGCGGCCCCGGATCGCCGTGCTCCACCGCCGTCAGCGCCGTCACCGCCAGGGCCCGGACCAGGCCGGCGAGCAGAGCGCTCTCCTCGGCGGTCACCGGCATGTCGGCCACCCGGATCTCCAG
Source organism: Kitasatospora sp. NPDC056138 (assembly GCF_042264695.1). Lineage (NCBI taxonomy): Bacteria > Bacillati > Actinomycetota > Actinomycetes > Kitasatosporales > Streptomycetaceae > Kitasatospora > Kitasatospora sp. NPDC056138. The sequence goes on from NZ_JBHJVK010000011.1 coordinate 52,314, forward strand.
CGTCGGGTAGCGCGTGGAGAGCCGGATGTCCCAGTAGACGGCCCGTTGGTCGAGCAGCGCACCGGTGACCGCCAGGGACTCCAGACAGCGGTCGTGGTCGGCGAGGTCGGAGAAGTACGGCGGCGGTCCGGCAACGGGCCAGCGGTCCCACATCAGCCGGCGCCAGCTCGCGTAGCCCGTGTCGCGCCCTGCCCAGAACGGGGAGTTGGCCATGAGTGCGACGAGGACCGACATCCAGGGCCGGAGATGGTTCACCGTCAGTAGCGCCTGCTCGCGGTCGGGCACGCAGACGTGCACCTGGCAGGCGCAGATCGCGTGCTCGCTGACCAGCCCTCGGTAGGTGTCCAGCTGGGCCCGGTAGCGGGGGAGCTCCGAGACCTGCGTCGGGACGGCGTCGCCCAGGACGGCCGAGCCGGTGGCGATCGCCCGGACACCCTCCGCCTCGGCGGCGGCTGCGACGACCTCCCGCATCCGTCGCAACTGGCGGTGGAGCTCGTCGAGACCGACGCACGGCAGGGTCTTCGCCTCGATCTGGAACTGGGCGAGCTCCGGGGACACCTGGTCCCCGAGTTCCACGGCCGCGCGCTTGACCACGGCGGCCGCACACGGACGGACCTCACGGCTGCCGGGGTCGACGAGCAGGTACTCCTCCTCGACACCGACCGACGGGACGCCGCCGGGCGCGGGCGTCCGTCCGGCCGGGGGGACCTCGCCGACCGCGGGTCCGGCCGGGCCCCGGGTCTGCTCGGAGCTGTCACTCATCGCTGCACCCCGACCGGGTGGGGAGGAGAACCGGCGCCTTGTTGGTCTCGGCTGGCTGCTCAGTCACGGGACCAAGCTAGGCAGGTCCCACGGCATCCGCACCCGCTGGCCCGGGGCACGTGTACCCGGCGGCCGGCGGCACCCGTACTGCCGGCGCACGGCACCCGGGGCTGCGCCCCACGGCACCCGCGTCCCGCGGCCGGGGTGCCGCCGCCCGGGTGGCCGTCCGGTCCGCCCGGTGGTGGCGGCGGTGCCTCCATCGGCCTAACGACACGTCCCCGCAGGCCGGATGGACGTGCATGGCGGCCGGCCGCCCGGCAGCATGGTCCAGCAGCGCCGTGCCCGGAGCCGGTCCGGGAGGCCCGTCTCCGAAGTCCGTCCCTGCGGAGGTCGGTCTCAGCGGAGGTTCGTCTTCGTGGAGGTCGGTCCCGGTGGAGGTTCGTCCCTGCGGAGATCCGTCCCGGTGGAAGGGCGGGCAGCGCGGTCCGCGTCGAGAATTCGGGATCGAGGGCACCACCGCGACCCCGCACCCGCCCCGTCCGGCGGTCGAAGGCCGCCTTCCACCACGACCCGGCCGCCGAGCCAGTCGGTTCACTCTCGCCGGCCCTTGCGCACCTGACCGCCCAATACCGAGAGAGCCCCGATGATCCCTGTGCCAGTCCTCCGCCTCGTCCCCCGAATCCCGGCCGCAGCCGTCCGGGGGTGCGGGGCATGAGCGCCGACACCAGCTCCTCACCGAGCGCGCGCACGACGGCCGGCGCGGGTCCGCGTACGAGTACGAGTGCGGACGCGCCGAGCAGTTCGAGGGCCAGACCCGCCAACAAGGTGGAGGCGCTCGCCGACTGGGCCGACGGCCGGGCCGGCATCTACTCACTCGGTAAGGCCAATCTCCGCAAGATCTTTCCGGACCACTGGTCCTTCATGCTCGGCGAGATCGCGCTCTACACCTTCGTCATCATCATCCTGACGGGCGTATGGCTGACGTTCTTCTTCGTCCCGAGCATGACCGAGGTCGTCTACCACGGGAGGTTCGCGCCGCTGAACGGCATCCGGATGTCGGAGGCGTACTCCTCGACGCTGGACATCAGCTTCGACATCCGCGGCGGTCTGCTGATCCGCCAGATCCACCACTGGGCGGCGATCGTCTTCGTCGCGTCGATGTTCGTCCACATGATGCGGGTCTTCTTCACCGGGGCGTTCCGCAAGCCGCGCGAGCTCAACTGGCTGTTCGGTGCCGGGCTGCTGATCCTCGGGATGTTCGACGGCTTCATGGGCTACTCGCTGCCCGACGACCTGCTCTCCGGCACCGGTATCAGGTTCATGGAGGGCGCGATCCTGTCCGTGCCGATCGTGGGCACGTACCTGATGTTCTTCCTGTTCGGCGGGCAGTTCCCGGGGTTCGCGATCATCCCCCGGCTGTTCACCGTCCACATCCTGCTCATCCCGGGCATCATGCTGGGCCTGCTGGTGGCCCACCTGATCCTGGTCTTCTACCACAAGCACACCCAGTGGGCCGGACCCGGACGGACCGAGGAGAACGTCGTCGGCATGCCGCTGCTGCCGGTCTACATGGCCAAGGCCGGCGGCTTCTTCTTCCTGGTCTTCGGGGTGGTCTCGGCCATGGCGGCGATCGCCACGGTCAACCCCATCTGGGCGTACGGCCCGTACCGCCCCGACCAGGTGTCCACCGACGCCCAGCCGGACTGGTACATGGGGTACTCCGAGGGTCTGGTCCGGATCATGCCGGGCTCGGAGATCCGGGCCTGGGGACACACGCTGAACCTCGGGGTGTTCGTCCCGCTGGTGGTCTTCCCGCTCGTTCTGCTGGCCATCTGGATGTACCCGTTCGTCGAGAACTGGGTGACCGGTGACAAGCGCGAGCACCACATCCTGGACAAGCCGCGCAACGCCCCGACCCGGACCGCGTTCGGCGCCGCCTGGATCGGGCTGTACCTGGTGCTGCTGGCCGGCGGCGGCAACGACCTGATCGCCACGCACTTCCACCTGTCGCTCAACGCGATCACCTGGTTCTGCCGGATCGGCTTCTTCGTCGTCCCGGTCGTGTTCTTCTACGTCACCAAGCGCTGGTGCCTGGGCCTGCAGCGCCGGGACAGGGACAAGGTCCTGCACGGCCGCGAGAGCGGCATCATCAGGCGGAAGCCGCACGGAGAGTTCATCGAGGTGCACGAGGCGCTGACGCCCGCCCAGCTGCACACGTACACCGCGCACGAGCAGTACGAACCGGTCGAGCTGCCCCCCGAGGTGGACGAGAACGGTGTCGCCCGCAAGCCGAGCCGGACGAAGCGGTTGCGGGCCAAGCTCTCGAATTTCTACTTCGGCCGGAACAGCCAGATCCCCAAGCCGACCGCCGAGGAGCACCAGGAGGTCACCAGCGGCCACGGACACCACTGACGGTCGGTACGCACGATCGAGGGCCCGCCGTTCGCGGCGGGCCCTCGTGTCGGTGCGGGTCACGCGTGTCGGTGCGGGAGGGCGGGGTGCTCGGTGCCCGGTGTTTGCGCGGGGTTCAGCGGTCGGGCGTTCCCCGGTGCAGGGGGCGTCCGGGGGAAGGAGCCGGGGCCGGCGCGTTCGACGAGGCGCTGAGCAGGGCCGTCAGGTCGCGGGCGTTCTGCTTCTCGTCGATGAGGACGGACTCGATCAGGTGCCGACTGGCCGGGTCGCGGTCGCCGAGCCAGTGGGCGATCTGCCGGTAGGTGGGGACGACGATGCGAGCGGCCAGCAGGTTCTGTTCCAGCATCGCCCGCAGCGCGGCGTCGTCGGCGGTGGAGTAGTCGGTGCGGGCGCGCTGGGCGAGGGTCGCCGGGTCGAAGTTCGGCTGGCCGCCGAGCTGGACGATGCGGTCGGCCACCGCCACGGCGTGCCGCATCTTCCGGTCGGCCTGTGCCTCGAACAGTTTGCTCGTCGGGGTCGGGGCGGTGCCGTGCGCCAGGATCGCCTGCCGGGTGCAGCGCAGCCAGCCGACCACCTCGGCGGCCACCACGTTGTTGAGGACGCTGATCACCCGTTCGATGTCCGGCCCGTATGCGCTTCGCACCGGTCCGGCGTCGATGGTCCGCTGGGCTTCCCTGCGGATCCGGTCCACGTCCAGGGCCAGGCTGCCGGTCATGGGCGTCCTTCCTTCGGGGGATGCGTGTTCGGGGCGTGTGTGCTCGGGGCGTGCGCCGGCGGGAGGCACGTGCTCGGGAGGTGCGTGCTCGGGAGGTGCGTGGGCGGGGCGTGCCTGTTCGGGGCGTGCGTCGCGAGGCCGTGTCTGGCCGTCGGCCGTCCTGGTCATGGCAGAAGGTATGTCCGGGCGTTCGCCGCCGAAACCGGACGACGCCGGACGGGTGGGCCCGTCGGCGGGGTCACCGCCGGCGCGGGGGTGCGTGCGCACTCTTGGTACAGGCACCCCTCGCGAAGGAGCAGGGGCTCGGAAAGGACTGGACCGCCATGGTCACGCTGCAAGGACTCACCGTCGCCTTCCTGGTCGCCCGGCAGGGAGTGGAGCAGGTCGAGCTGACCGGCCCGTGGCAGGCCGTCCGGGAGGCGGGCGGCACGCCACGGCTGATCTCGACCGGGCCGGGACGGATCCAGGCCTTCAGGCACCTGGACCGGGCGGACACCTTCGCGGTGGACGAAACGGTCGAGGAGGCCGATGTCGAGCGCTATGCCGGACTGGTGCTGCCGGGCGGCGTCGCCAACCCGGACTTCCTCCGTCTGGACCGTGCCGCCGTCGACCTGGTACGGGAGTTCGTCCACCGGGGGAAGCCGATCGCGGCGATCTGTCACGCTCCATGGCTGCTGGTGGAGGCGGACGTGGTGCGGGGCCGTACCCTCACCTCCTGGCCCAGCCTGCGGACCGACCTGGTCAACGCCGGGGCCGACTGGGTGGACGAGGAACTCCGGAGCTGTGCCGAGGGGCCGAACACCCTGATCACCAGCCGGAAACCGGCCGACCTGCCGCTGTTCGAGGACGCCCTGGTGACCGAGTTCGCGAAGGGCCGCCGATCCGGCTGAGGCGTGTCCGGCCGCAATGTGTCCGACTGCGGTGGGCCCGGCGGTGGTCGGGTTCCGCCCGGTTTCCCTGGTCGGCCGCCCCGGTCTCCTGGCCCGGTCGCCTGCTCCGGTTGCCTGATCCGTTCGGCCGCCTTGCTCAGATGCCCTGGTGGACGCGGGCCAGCAGGGCGTGCAGTTGTGCGCGCTCCGGTGCGGTGAGCGGTGCCAGGACGGCGTCCTGGACGGCCGTGGCCTCGGCGGTGAGGGCGGTCAGTGCGGCACGTCCGGCGGGGGTGAGGGTCACCGAGACGCGGCGGCGGTCGGCCGTGTCGCGGTTCCGCTCGACCTGTCCGGCACGGGCCAGCTCGTCGATGACCTTGACCACGTCGCTCGGGTCGATGGCCAGCCGGGCGGCGAGATCGCGTTGCGCGTGCGGGCCGAAGTCGGCGAGGGCGGCGAGCACCGCCATGTGCCACAGCCGTACGCCGTGGTCGGCCAGCCGCTCGGCGAGACGGGTGCGGGCGCTCCTGCCGACCTTGGAGAGCAGATAGGTCGTCAGTGCGGTAAGGCTCGGCGGTGTCTCGTTCTCGCTCACGGAGATATTGTAGGCTCGGCCCAATGGTGGGTAGCGACCCACTAAATCTTCCACTGGACGACGGGAGCCGAAGATGGACGTCCTGCATGCGCGCCTGCTGGTGAGCCGGTTCGCCGAGTGCTTCCGGTTCTACGACGCCGTCCTGCCGCCGTTGGCCGGCGCGATCCTGACCGGCGGTACCGAGGCCGGGCCGTACGCCGGTTGGGACGTCGGCGGGGAAGGCATGCTGCGGCTGTTCGACCGGGGTGCACTGGCCGCCGCCGTCGGCACCGCCGCGCTGCCCGCCGATGCGCCGGCGCAGGACCGGGCGATGCTGGTCAGCCGGGTCGCCGATGTCGATGCCGGGTTCGAGCTCTGTCTGCGGCACGGCGGCCGGGCGGCTGTCCCGCCCACCAGCCGGCCCGAATGGGGCCCCGGCATGCGGACCGCGCACCTGCGCGACCCGGACGGCAATCTGATCGAACTGCAGTCGTACTGAGGTGATTCGAGCCGGGCTCCGTCGCCGACCGGAGGAGGCCGGGAGCGGATGTGAACGGCGAGGACCTGGCCGGTGGCACGGCGGACGCCGACGCCGACTCCCGGCGTGGTGCGGTGGTCGGGCGGCGCTCGCCGTCGTACGGGTTCCGACGGTGCACCGAGCCCGGTGGGGGGAGCCCGTACCGGCCGCGAGCGTCCACTGCGGGTACGGCGGCACGGTCACCGCCCCGGGGATGCAGGGGCGTTGCCCCGACCGCCGGGGGAGTCGGGGGCGATCAGGCGGTGGTGGGACCCACGGTAGGTTGGTTCCTCGGCCCCTCGGCAGAGGGCAGGGGCAGACGGGGAAAGGCGGCGGGGATGCACGACGACACGGAGGCGGGCCGCAGGGGAGGCGGTCCGCTGGCTGTGGTTGCGGCGAGCGCGGAGGTGCTGCGGCACCCCGGGGTGGACGAGCGCCTGCTCACCGACGGTGAACGGGAGCGCGCCGCGCGCTTCCGGCAGGAGTCCACCCGGCAGGACTTCGTCGCGGCGCACGTCCTGGTGCGGCTCTGCGCCGCGCAGTTGATCGGGACCACGGCCGACGGTGTGACCTTGGCTCAGTCCTGCCCCGGTTGCGGGAAGGCCGACCACGGCAAGCCGTACCTGCCGGACCACCCCGGTGTCCACGTCAGCCTCTCGCACACCAAGGGTGTGGTCGCCGCAGCTGCGGGCCACCGTGCGGTCGGCGTGGACGTGGAGCGGGCGGAGCGGACCGGTCCGCACTCCGAGGTGATGGAACGGGTGCTCACCGGGGCCGAGTTGAGGCTGGTCGAGAAGCACGCGGATCCGCAGCGGGCGTTCCTGCGGCAGTGGGTGCGCAAGGAGGCGCTGATCAAGATCGGGCGGATCACGCTGGACAGCATGGGTGCGGTCGACCTCTCCGCCCTGCCGCTGGAGACTGTCGACGGCGTGCCGCTGAGCAGTCGTTTCGAGGACCTGCACGTGCTCGACTGGGACGACGAGAAGCACGAAGCGACGGCTGCCGTGGTCAGCCCGGACGCGCCTCGGGTGGTCGGTCTGACGGACCTGGGGTAATTCCCCGGCGGACGTGGGGTGTTGTGGTGGTCGTGGTGGTGCCCGAGGCGGGTCGGGCGGTGCGGGTCGCACGCCGGTGACTGCCGTGCGGTGATGCCGCTGCCGGGGTGGGGGCCGAGTTCCGGCGGGGTGGTTGCAAGGCGGACTCCGCTGAGCGATGCGGAGCCGGGGCGGCCTCGCGGCTCAGCTCCGGGGTGCTGTCCGCTCGGTCTCGACCAGGGGGAGCATCCGGTGGTAGGCCTCGGCGTCGAAGCTGCCCGCCAGTGGGGCCAGGACGGTCGCGGCGGACAGCGCGACGGCCTGCGCCAGTCGGTCGGGCCAGGGTGCCCCGGCGACCAGGCCGACCGTGAGGGCGGCCACCACGGCGTCCCCCGCTCCGGTGGGATTGCCGGTCACCGTCCGTGGCGGACGGGCTCGCCAACTCCCCTGCGGGGTCGTGGCGATGAGGCCGTCGGGGCCGAGCGAGGCGACCACGGCCCCGGCCCCGGCGGCGCGCAGAGCCTCGGCTCCGGCGGACGGGTCCGGGCTGCCGGTGGCCGTTGCCAGCTCGTCGGCGTTCGGCTTGATCAGGGCCGGTCCGGCGGGGAGGGCGGCGAGCAGGGCCGGGCCGTCGGTGTCCAGGACCGCCGGTACCCGGTGGGCGGTCGCGAGGGCGATCAGGACCCCGTACGCGTCCAGTGGCAGCCCGGCGGGGAGACTCCCGGAGAGTGCGACGGCCGCCGAGCCGGTGAGCAACCGCTCGTAGCGGGCGAGGAATCGGGACCACTCGGCAGCGGTGACCACCGGGCCGGGTTCGAGCAGCATGGTGGTCCGGTTGGTGTCCTGTTCGACGAGTGCCACCGTGCGGCGGGTCTCCCCGGCGATCGGGACCAGGTGGTCGTTCAGCCCGGCTGCGGCGAGGTCGGCCCGGAGCACCTGCCCGTTGGCACCGCCTGCCAGCCCGGTGAGCACGGTTTCGTGACCGAGGGCCGCGAGCACGCGCGCCACGTTCACCCCCTTGCCGCCGGCCCGCTGGGCGACGTCGCAGACCCGGTTGCTGGCGTTGCGGCGCACGGCGGGCAGGCGGTAGGTGACATCGACGGCGGTGTTGAGCGTGACGGTGAGGATCACGGGTGCTGCTCCGCTCTCGGCCGGAGGGCTGGTGAGTGGGTGAGTGGTGGATGGTGATGCTCGATAGTGCTCATTGGTAGCTGTTGCGCTCAGTTCTGCGCAACTCATGGCTGTGGCGGCAGGGAGGGTCCGGTCGGCGGGTGGCTACTCGCCGCCCTGCTGACGGGGGTGGAGGGACCGGAGGTGCGCGATGTCGTCGTCCGAGAGCCGTACCGCGCCGGCAGCCACGTTCTGGGCGAGGTGGTCCGGACTGCCGGTGCCCGGGATGGCCGGCACGTGCGGCCCTTGCCGCAGCGTCCGGGCCGGCAGGACCTGTGCGGTCGTCACGTCGTGCGCGCGGGCGACGGCGAGCACCGCTTCGCTGACGGCGGTGCGGTGTGAGCGGACGTCAGACCGGGCCGCCGTTGTGGAGGTGGAGGGCGCGGAGGGCCACCTCGGTGGCGAAGCGGTTGTCCGGGTCGGCGAGTTGGTCGCCGAAGGCGCGGTCGATCAGGCGCATCCGGTAGCGGACGGTCTGGGGGTGGACACCGAGGATCTCGGCGACCTGGCTCGCGGTGCCCCGGGTGGTGAGCCAGGTCCGCAGGGTGTCGATCAGGCGGGTGCGCTGGGTGGGGGTGAGCCCGGCGAGCGGACTGAGGTACTTCTTCGCCAGCTGGCGGACCAGTCCGGTGTCGCCCAGCAGCCAGAGCGGGAGCAGATGGTCCTCGCTGCGGGCGAGCGACTGGGGCGGGATGATGCCGGCCTCGGCCAGTGCCAGCGTCTGGCGGGCCCAGCGCAGCGAGTCGGCGGCGTCGCTGAGCGGCGTGGTGAGCCCGACCGCGGCCCGGCAGCCGACGAGGGCTCCGGTCAGGGAGGCGATCCTGGCCTCGTCCAGCGGGCCGGGGACCAGCAGGTGCGGCTCCGGGTCGGCGAGGTCGACCAGGATGTCCCGGTCGAGTGCCGCGCGGGCGGGCTTGGCGCCCGGGCCGAGCGCGATCATGGTGACGTCCTCGGGTAACGGCCAGGCGGCGTGCTCGGCGAGTTCGGCGAGCGCGCTGCGGGCGACCGAGGAGCCGGTGAGGATCCGGCGCAGCAGCCGTCGCCGCCGGTTGTCGGGCTCCTCGCCGAGTTCGGCCATCGCCTGCAGGTAGCCCTCACGGGACAGTTCGGCGATGTCGCCCATGTAGGCGAAGAGTGCGTCGGCGAAGGCCATCAGTACGGTGGCGGAGAGGTTGTAGCGCTTTCCGACGCTGCGGGCCCGGCGCAGCGCGACCTGGCAGCCGATCCGGTAGGCGTCCTGGAGCATGTCCAGGCTGCGCCCCTCGTACGCCTCGTAGCGGCCGAAGCGGCGGCACATCTCGTCGCGCAGCGCGGTGGTGGCGGTGGGGGCGGCGATCCGGTCGACGAAGGTGGCGATGTTCTGTTCGATGCCGACCCGGATCACCTTGGCGCTGGGGCCGCTGAGGAGCTCGGCGTACTCCGGGATGGCGGCGACGATCTCGGAGGCCATCTCCTTGAGCAGGCTCGGCATTTCGGGGCGCATGATGGCGGCCAGCTCGCGCGGCACCGGTCCCAGCGGCTCGGCCAGCCGAGAGGTCTGCCGCACTCCGGCCATGGATGTCCCCCTGACTGTTCGGGTCCACGTGCGGGGCATCGGCCGGTCCGGGAGTGGGGAGCGCGGACCTGATCGGGCGCGTGCTTACAACGTGGGGTGGTTCGTTGAAACATAGACCACAGCGACCCGGAAGCGCAGTACCCGTGCCACGGAAAGATGGTGCCCGATGTGGACCGGACGCGGTTCGTCCGGGCGGCTCGCACCCGGATGGCGCGTGCTCACCCGCGGACAACGTTGCTCCGCTTCTTTGTTGCTGTGGAGACAAGAAAATACCGGGCAGTAAGGACTGGCTGAGAATCTCTGCCGGGACAGTTGCAGGCCGGGTTACCCGTGCGTAGCGTCCCCCATCAGCGAGTGCGGCCGACGGAATCGCCGCCGCGTTCCGGAAAGAGCGATTTTCTGACCCGCAGCCGGTTTTCTTCGGGTAAACCACTGATCGAGATTTGGCAAGCGGGTCGACTTGAGCACGTCAACTCCAAGAAGGGAACGGCCCGTGCACAGGATTGGCAAGACCACCATCGCAGTCGCAGGCGCGCTCGTCGCGGCGGTCGGATTCTCGGCGGGCCCGGCCGCGGCGGCCGGGACGTGGACCGTGACCCCGGGCGGTGCGTGGACGGCGAAGGCGACCTCCCCGGTGCTGACCGACAACTCCACCGGCACCCAGCTGAACTGTTCCTCCTCCAGCGCTGCGGGCACTCTGCAGAGCGGTTCGGGCCTCTCCGGCACCGGAATATCCTCCATCACCTCGGTGACCTGGGCCAGCTGCACCGGTCCGATCGGCATCACCTTCAGCGTCACCTCCCAGGGCACGCCGTGGGCGCTCAACGCCGTCAGCTACAACGCCACGACCGGTGTCACCACCGGAACGATCACCGGCGTGAAGGCCCACATCAGCGGCGCCGGCTGCACCGCGGACTTCGGCGGTGCGACGGCGGGCAGCACGGCCACCCTCAACGCCACCTACACCAACTCCACCAGGTCGCTGGCCATCAGCGGCGGCAACCTGCACGCCTACAACGTCTCCGGCAGCTGCCTCGGCCTGCTGAACAGCGGCGACTCGGCCACCTACACCGCCAAGTACGTCCTCGGCTCGGCCCAGACCATCACCTCGCCGTGACGCGAGGGGTGGCGTGAGGGGCGGCGTGGGCCGGCCCGCGTGTTGGGCCACGTGTCGGGCCGGTCCGGTGCACGGCTCGTGACGCGAGTCGTTACCGAGTCGTGAGCCCGGCCGGAAGGCCGGCCGAGGAGTGCGACCTCACCCGCAGGGCCCTGTGGTCCGGATCGCCGGGCTGCAGGGCCCTGTCGGAATGCTCAGCGGAGGACAATCCTCCGCAGCGGATTTGTCATCGGTTGACAAAGAACAGCGGTCTCGGCGAGTCCGCCGCACATTCCGGTGTGAGATCACTTGCCGCCGCTTGTTACCCGGACGTAGTGTCCGGCCTCCCGAACGAGTTCGCCCCCGATTCCTTTCTCCCGCCGTACGGTGCGGCGATTTTCCGCGCCCGTGCGGCGAACCTGTCCGAGGAGTACGGCACATGAGGCATGCAGTCGGCCGGCGCCGCACCGCGCGGCCCGCAGTGGTCGCAGCGGCGATGCTGGCGGCGGGGCTCGTGCTGGCGCAGGTCGCGGTGGGGGAGCAGGACGGGAAGGTGTCCGCGCCGTACAGCTGCTCCCTGCCCTCCGGGGCGCAGCGGGTCACGGTCGGGTTTAGCCAGGCGTATCCGGCCGCGGTCTTCGGCCAACAGCAGCTGCAGCCGGGGAAGTTGACGGTCACGGTGAGCCTCCCCCGGGAGGCGGTGGCGGCGCTGCTGCCCGCCGGGGCCCCGGCGGTGGCGGCCTCGGGTGCGCTCACCGTGCGGATCTCGCAGGGGAGTTCGGTCCGCGAGGTGTCCTGGGGCGAACTGGCGGCGGCCGAGGTTCCGGTGGCGGGCAAGGGGGAACTGACGTTCACGCTGAGCGGTCCGGTGCCCTCGGTGACGGCGGCGGACGGTGCGGGGGCGGTGAGTTTCACGACGGGTGAGCTCCGGCTGGAACTGCGGGCCGGGCAGGCCGGAAGCGGGATTCCGGTCACCTGCGCGCCGCCTGCGGGTGCGGCGGCCGTGCTCGGGACGGTACCGGTCGGCCCGCCGTCGGGGGATCCGTCGTCCGGCCCGTCGGCGGGTGCGGGCGCGGGGGCGAACGGAGCGGCCGGCCGGAGCCCGAGCCCGGGGCTGAGCTCGGGCCCGGGAGCGGCCGCGCCGCCCGGTCCGACGCCGGCCCCGGGCGCGGCTCGCGGGGCGGCACCGGTCCGGCCGGCGGACGCGGCACCGGAGGACTGCCAGCCGGTGCCGACCGCCTCGCTGGACCCGGAGTTCCTGCCGCCGCTGCCCGACCCCGAGCACGACAAGGTCTTCCCGGCGCCGGGGGCTCCGCCGATGCCCGACAACGCGGCCTGCGGCTACGCGGTCGGCTACGCCAACATCACCAAGCTCGGCCAGGCCTCGCTCATCAACGATCCGACGGCCTCCCCGGCCCTGGTCCGGGTCAACGCGAGCCGCCGGCTGGCGTTCCAGAACCTGGACGACTACCCGCACTACATGGAGGTCGACTCGGTCGGGTCGCTCCAACTGCCTGCGGCCCGGGCGACGTTCCTCACCTACGGGTTCATCCCGACCACCGCGAAGCTGGAGTTGAAACCGGTCGGCGGGCTGACCATCGTCGCGATCGGGAACGCCTTCTGGAACGAGCCGATCGAGTTCGCCATCTACGGCTACCAGTCGATGCGGATCTCCGATGTGAAGATCAACGGGACGCCGCTGGACGTGGGTCCCGACTGCACGACGGCCGAGCCGATCAAACTGGCCCTGCGCGGACGGCAGGACAGCTTCCTGCCGGGCGGTGGGGACGGCAAGCCGGACTACTCGTTGCAGGGCGGCGGCCCGATCTCCCAGAAGGACCTCTACATTCCGCCCTTCACCGGTTGCGGCACGGGCGGTGACAACCTCGACGCCCTGTTCACGGCGGCGGTTTCGGGGCCGGACAACTCGCTGAACCTGGAGCAGGGCCCGCTCTGCTTCCCGTCGACCGATGATCCGTCGGACCCCAAGTGCGCGCCGGTCGTGATGCCGTCGCTGCCCCATCGCCGGTGACCAGGGAGGTGCCATGGGAATCGAAGTCGTCGTCGAGGGCCTGACGAAGTCCTTCGGCGGACAGACCGTCTGGCAGGACGTGACGCTCACCCTGCCGCCCGGTGAGGTCAGCGTGATGCTCGGCCCCTCGGGCACCGGCAAGACCGTGTTCCTGAAGTCGGTGATCGGCCTGCTCAAGCCCGAGCGGGGCCGGGTGCTGGTCAACGGTGTGGACATGGTGCGCAGCCCCGAGCGGGACATCTTCGAGGCGCGCAAGCTGTTCGGGCTGATGTTCCAGGACGGCGCGCTGTTCGGGTCGATGAACCTCTTCGACAACGTCGCCTTCCCGCTGCGGGAGCACACCCGCAGGAAGGAGACGGAGATCCGCCGGATCGTGATGGAGCGGATGGAGATGGTCGGCCTGGTCGGCGCGGAGGCCAAGCTGCCCGGGGAGATCTCCGGCGGCATGCGCAAACGCGCGGGGCTGGCACGGGCGCTGGTACTCGACCCGCAGATCGTGCTGTGCGACGAGCCGGACTCGGGGCTCGACCCGGTGCGCACCTCCTACCTGTCGCAGCTGCTGATCGACCTGAACGCGCAGACCGACGCCACCATGCTGATCGTCACCCACAACCTGGACATCGCCGCCACCGTGCCCGACAACCTGGGCATGCTGTTCCGGCGGAACCTGGTCGGGTTCGGGCCCCGGGAACTGCTGCTGACCAGCGAGGAACCGGTGGTGCAGCAGTTCCTCAGCGGACGCCGGGCCGGACCGATCGGGATGTCGGAGGAGAAGGACCAGGCGACGCTCGCGCTGGAGCGGCGCAGCGGGGAGCCCGCGATCGAGGTCCGCCCGGTCGCCGCCCAGCTGCAGCCCTCGCCGGGACTGCCCGAGCGCCGGGCGGTGCAGCAGCGGCGGCAGCGCGTCCTGTCGATGTGGGACCAGCTCACCCCCGCCGCCCGCCGCGCGGTCGAGGCACAGGGGGAACCGGTATGAGCCTGCCCGGAATCCCGGTGACCGGCGCGCTGCGCGAGACCGGACGGCTGTTCGCGCTCTCCGCGACCACCGTCCGGGACACCTTCCGGCGGCCGTTCCAGGTGCGCGAGCTGATCGAGCAGTTCTGGTTCATCGCCAGCGTGACCATCCTGCCGGCCGCACTGGTGTCGATCCCGTTCGGTGCCGTGATCGCCCTCCAGGTCGGTTCGCTGGCCCAGCAGCTGGGTGCGCAGTCGTTCACCGGCGGTGCCAGTGTGCTGGCGGTGATCCAGCAGGCCAGCCCGCTGATCGTGGCGCTGCTGATCGCGGGCGCGGGCGGCTCGGCGATCTGTGCCGACCTCGGCTCCCGGAAGATCCGCGAGGAACTGGACGCGATGGAGGTGATGGGCGTCTCGCCGGTCCAACGGCTCATCGTGCCGCGGGTGCTGGCGACCATGCTGGTCGCCGTCCTGCTCAACGGCCTGGTCTCGGTGGTCGGCACGCTCGGCGGCTACTTCTTCAACGTGATCCTCCAGCACGGCACCCCGGGCGCGTACCTGTCCAGCTTCTCGGCCCTCGCCCAGCTGCCCGACCTGTACATCAGCGAGTTCAAGGCCCTGGTCTTCGGCTTCATCGCGGGTGTGGTCGCGGCCTACCGGGGCCTCAACCCCAAGGGCGGCCCGAAGGGCGTCGGGGACGCGGTCAACCAGTCTGTGGTGATCACCTTCCTGCTGCTCTTCCTGGTGAACACCGTGCTGACCGCGGTCTACCTGCAACTCGTCCCGCAGAAGGGGGCATGAGCCGATGAGCCTGCTCGACCGCGACAAGCCTGCGGCCCGGGTGCGCCGGCCACTGGCCTGGCTGGACGAGACCGGTGACCACCTGCTCTTCCACCTCGCCGCGGTGCTCTGGATCCCGCGCACCCTGCGCCGGTACCTCAAGGAGGTGCAACGCCTGCTCGCCGAGGTCGCGTTCGGCAGCGGCGGCCTCGGCGTCATCGGCGGCACCGTCGGCGTGATGATCGGGATGACCGCCGCCACCGGCACCGTGGTCGGCCTCCAGGGCTACGCGGCGATGAACCAGCTCGGCACCACCGCGTTCACCGGTTTCATCTCCGCCTACTTCAACACCCGTGAGATCGCCCCGCTGGTCGCCGGGCTCGCCCTCTCCGCCACCGTCGGCGCGGGCTTCACCGCGCAGCTCGGCGCGATGCGGATCAACGAGGAGGTGGACGCCCTGGAGGGGATGGGCATCCGCAGCCTGCCGTACCTGGTCAGCACCAGGATCATCGCGGGCGTCGTCGCGCTCGTCCCGCTGTACGGGGTGGGGCTGCTCAGTTCGTACGTCGCCTCGCGCTTCGTCACCGTCTTCGTCAACGGCCAGTCGCAGGGCACCTACGACCACTACTTCAACCTCTTCCTCTCCCCGTCCGACGTGCTGCTCTCCACCCTCAAGGTGCTGGTCTTCAGCGTGATCGTGATCCTGGCGCACTGCTACTACGGCTACCACGCCAAGGGCGGTCCGGCCGGGGTCGGCGTCGCCGTCGGAAGGTCCGTGCGGAACGCGATCGTGATCATCAGCATCACCGACTTCCTGCTCAGCCTGGCCATCTGGGGCGCCACCACCACCGTGCGGGTGGCCGGATGAACGCCCCCCGGGGCGGCGTCGCACGCCGCAGAACGGCCGGGGTGGCGTTCCTGATGGCACCCGTCCTGCTGGCCTGGCTGGCCGTCGCCGTCTACGACAAGGACTTCACCGCCGGTGACACCGTCGTGGTGGAGACCGGCAGCACCGGCAACGAGATGCACCTGGATGCCGACGTGAAGCTGCGCGGCGTCGTGGTCGGCCAGGTCCGGAAGATCAGTGCGGACGGCGACGGCGCACGGCTCACCCTCGCCATCGACCCCGCCAGGATCGGGCAGATACCCGCCGACGTCAGCGCCCAGATGCTGCCAACCACCCTGTTCGGCGAGCGCTTCGTCGCTCTCGTCCCGGGCGGGACCTCCGGTGGCCGCGCGCTCACGGCGGGCGCCACCATCGGACAGGACCGCTCCTCCAACGCCGTCGAACTCCAGCAGGTGCTCGACCACCTGCTGCCGCTGCTCACCGCCGTCCAGCCGCAGAAGCTGGCCGCCACGCTGAACGCCGTCGCCACCGCACTCGACGGCCGGGGCGGCCAACTGGGCCGGACCCTGGCGCAGTTGGACTCCTACCTGAAGAAGCTCAACCCCGAGCTGCCCGCCCTCACCGACGACGTCCGGCAGCTGGTCAAGGTCAGCCAGGTGTACGGCGACGCCGCGCCCGAGATCGTCCAGGCACTCACCGACCTCACCCGCACCAGCAGCACCATCGCGGAACAGCAGGCGAACCTCGACACCCTGTACGGCCGGACCACCGGCACCGCGCAGGAGCTGACCTCCTTCCTGCAACGCAACAAGGACAACCTGATCCGCCTGACCACCGACAGCAGGGACACCCTCCAACTCCTCGCCCGGTACGCGCCGTCCTTCCCCTGCACCCTGCAGACCCTCGCCGACTTCGTCCCCGTCATGGACAAGGCCCTCGGCAAGGGCACCGACCAGCCGGGACTGCACGTCACCGTCAGCACCGTCGCCTCGCGCGGCGCGTACCAGGCCGGCCGGGACACCCCCGTCTACCGGGCGACCGGCGGACCGCACTGCTACGCCCTGCCCTACACCGGGCGCACCGTCGCACCCACCCCGGCGGCCGACCAGACCCTCGGACTGCCCAACTCCCCGCAGGAGAACCAGCTGGTGAACGAGCTCCTGGCCCCCGGGATGAACGCGAAGGCACCGGACCTGCCCGACTGGAGCAGCCTGCTGCTCGGGCCCGTGCTGCGCGGCGCGGAGGTGACCCTGAAGTGAAGCGCCGCAGCCTCGCCGGGCCGCTCGCCAAATCGCTGGCCTTCGTCCTGGTCACCACCCTCTCCACCGCCGTGCTGGCCCTCGGCATCGCCAACACCGCGATCGGCGACACCGTCGGCTACGACGCCAGGTTCACCGACACCACCGGACTCGCCACCGGTGACAGCATCCGCATCGCCGGGGTCAAGGTCGGCCAGGTGGACAGCATCAGCGTGGTCGACCGCCGGATCGCCGAGGTGCACTTCTCGGTCCGCCGGGACCGGCCGCTGCCCGCCTCGGTCACCGCCTCCGTCAAGTACCTCAACCTGGTGGGCCAGCGCTACATCGACCTCCAGCAGGGCCCCGGGAAGCCCGGTGAGACCCTGAAGCCCGGCGGCACCATCCCGCTGGACCGCACCACCCCGGCGCTCGACCTCACGCAGCTGTTCAACGGCTTCCAGCCGCTGTTCCAGGGCCTGTCACCCAACGACGTCAACCAGCTGGCCGGGGAGATCGTCCAGGTCCTCCAGGGCGAGGGCGGCACCGTGCAGAGCCTGCTGCGCAGCGTCGGCTCGCTGACCACCACCCTGGCCGGCAAGGACCAGGTGATCGGACAGGTCATCGACAACCTCAACTCCGTGCTGAGCACCGTGAACTCGCACGAGACCGGCCTCACCGACCTGGTGACCACCCTGCAGGAGCTGGTCACCGGCTTCAACGCCGACCGGCAGCCGATCGGCCGGTCCATCAGCGCCATCGCCGACCTCACCACCAGCACCGCCGGACTGCTCCAGGACGGCCGCGCACCGTTGAAGGACTCCATCGCCCAGCTCGGCGCCCTGTCCGCCAACCTCGCCGACGGCACGCCGCAGCTGGAGGACTTCCTGCAGAAGACCCCCCAGAAGCTGCGTGCGGTCGGCCGGATCGCCTCCTACGGCTCCTGGCTCAACCTCTACCTCTGCGAGGCCACGGTGTCCGGCGTCACCACCTCGGACGGCAGCAAGCCACCCACCGGCATCGCCGTCACCGAGCCGAGGTGCCGAGGATGAGGAGCCCGCTCTTCACCCCGCTGCGCCACCGCAACCCCGTCGCCGTCGGAGCGGTCGGACTGCTGCTGATCGCACTGCTCGGGGCCGGTGTCACCTACGCCGACGACCTGCCGCTGATCGGCGGCGGCACCGACTACAGCGCCGACTTCACCGAGGCGGCCGGGCTGCGCCCCGGCAACGAGGTGCGGATCGCCGGGGTCAAGGTCGGCAAGGTGACCACCGTCGCCCTGGACGGTGCCAAGGTCGAGGTCGGCTTCCGGGTCGAGAACGCCTGGATCGGCGATGCCAGCACCGCCGCGATCGGCATCAAGACCCTGCTCGGCGAGAAGTACCTGGCCGTCGACCCGCTCGGCAGCGGCAGACAGGACCCCGCCAGCCGGATCCCGGCCAGCCGCACCACCTCGCCCTACGACGTCAACAAGGCCTTCGACGGTCTCGGACAGACCCTCGGCGCGCTGGACACCGAGCAGCTCGCGCAGAGCTTCGAGACCATCGCCGACACCTTCAAGGACACCCCCGCCTCCGTGCGCAGTGCCGCCGACGGCCTCTCCGCCCTGTCCAGGACCATCGCGAGCCGCGACAGCCAGCTCGCCGAACTGCTCTCCGGCAGCCGGAAGCTGACCACCACCCTGGCCGACCAGAACGGGCGCTTCGAGCAGCTGCTCGCCGACGGGGACCAGCTGCTCGGCGAACTCCAGCGGCGCCGCGACGCCATCCACCAACTGCTGCTCGGCACCCGGAGCCTGAGCACCCAGCTCAGCGGGCTGGTCACCGACAACGAGCGGCAGCTGGCGCCCACCCTGACGGCGCTCGACCGGGTCACCACCGTGCTGCTCGCCAACCGGGACAGCCTCGACCAGGCACTCGCCCTGGTCGGACCGTACTACCGGCTGGTGGGCAACACGGTCGGCAGCGGCCGCTGGTTCGACGGCTACCTCTGCGGGGTCGTTCCCAGGAGCTACCTGCCCGCCGGCTCCCAGCCCGCCACCGGCTGCATGCCGCCCAAGCCGAAAGGGGGCAACTAGTGCTCACCGTACGGCAGCGCCTGACCGCCGCCGGGGCCGCGGCCGTGGTCGCCGTCGGCGCCGTGGTCCTCGTCCTGCCCGGCGACGACGGCAAGCACCTCACCGCGTACTTCGACCACACCGTCGGCGTCTACGCCGGGTCCGACCTGCGGGTGCTCGGGGTGAAGGTCGGCACGGTGGACTCCGTCCAGCCGCAGGGCACGCGGGTCAGGGTCACCATGACCCTCGACCGGGGCGTGCCCGTTCCCGCCGACGCGCACGCCCTGGTGGTGGCACCGAGCGTGGTCTCCGACCGCTACGTCCAGCTCACCCCCGCCTGGACCGGCGGACCGCAGATCCGGGACCGCGCCGAGATCCCCGCCGACCGCACCGGGACCCCCGTCGAGATCGACCAGCTCTACCAGAGCATCACCCGGCTCTCCGACGCCCTCGGTCCGAACGGAGCCAACGCCACCGGGGCGCTCTCCCGGCTGCTCGACGTCGGCGCGCAGAACCTCGACGGCAACGGGCAGGCGATGGGGCAGGCGATCGACCGGCTCGGCCAGGCCACCCGCACACTGTCCGACCACCGCGACGACCTGTTCGCCATGCTGACCGAACTCCAGTCCTTCACCACCATGCTGAAGAACAACGACGACAAGGTGCGCTCGGCCACCGACCGGCTCGCCGCCGTCAGCGGCTTCCTGGCCGACGACAAGGAGAACCTCGGAGCCGCGCTCCAGCAGCTCGCCACCGCGCTGGGCCAGGTGAAGACCTTCATCCAGTCCAACCGCAGCAGGCTGAAGACGAGCGTGGACAGGCTCGCACCGATCACCCAGACCCTGGTCGACCAGCGGGCGTCGCTCGCCGAACTCCTCGACACCGCGCCGCTCGCCGCCGACAACGTCCTGAACGCCTACGACCCGGCGCACGGCACCCTCGACGGCCGGGCCGACCTCAACGAGCTCAGCATGGGACTGCCGCTGCCGTTCCCGGCGACCGGGAGCACCACGACCGGCGCCACGGCGGGAACCACGACCGGGACCAGCACGCAGGAGGCCGGCCGATGAGACCAGCAGTCGCCGCAGCCACCGCGCTCGTCCTGGGAGCGGTCCTGACCGGCTGCTCGGCGGGCTTCAGCGGCGGCATCCAGGACCTGCCGCTGCCCGGCGGCGCCGACCTCGGCAGCCACCCGTACGAGGTCAAGGCGCAGTTCGCCGACGTCCTCAGCCTAGTGCCGCAGGCCTCGGTCAAGGTCAACGACGTCGCCGTCGGCCGGGTCACCGGGATCACGCTCGCAGCCGACAACTGGACCGCCGTGGTCACCATGCGGATCAACGGCTCGGTCCGGCTGCCCGCCAACGCCTACGCCCAGCTGGAACAGTCCAGCCTGCTGGGCGAGAAGTACGTCCAGCTCTCCACACCGCCGCGCGGCGAGAGCGCGCAGGGCGAGCTCCGCAGCGGCGCGGTCATCCCGCTCGACCGGACCAATCGCAACGCCGAGGTCGAGGAGGTCTTCGGGGCACTGTCGATGCTCCTCAACGGTGGCGGCATCCAGCAACTGCACACCATCAACGTCGAGTTGAACAAGGCGCTGACCGGCAACGAGCCGCAGCTGCGCTCGATGCTCGGGCAGCTCGACACCCTGGCCGGCCAGCTGGACGCGCACCGCAAGGACATCACCGACGCCCTCGACGGCATCGACCGGCTCTCCGCCACCCTGGCCGGCCGCAACCAGCAGATCGGCACCGTGCTCACCGACCTCAGCCCCGGGCTCAAGGTGCTCGAACAGCAGCGCGGTTCACTGGTCACCATGCTCCGGTCGCTGGACACCCTCTCCGGAGTCGCCGTCGACACCGTCAACCGCAGCAAGGACGACATGGTGGCCGACCTCAAGGCACTCGCACCGACCCTGCAACGGCTCGCCGACGCCGGAAGGGCGCTGCCGGACTCACTGCAGGTGCTGGCCACCTACCCCTTCACCGACGAGGTGTTGCGCGGTGTCAAGGGCGACTACCTGAACGTCTACCTCTCGATGACCGCCGCACCCGGGACGCAGATCATCCCGGCCCTCGACCCCGACGACAACGCCGACCCGCCCGCCCCACCACCGCCACCCGCCGACAGCCTGGCCCACCTGCCGCTGCCGCTGCCCCCGCTCGCCGCCGGTCAGCCGACCGCCACACCGACGGGTCAGCCGGGCGCCACACCGACGGGTCGGCCGAGCCCAGGCGGTACGCCCGCCGGAACGGGGCAGTGATGCTCACCCTCGCCACCCGGCTGAAGAACCTCGCCTTCCTGCTCATCGCGGTGCTCGTGCTGGGCTTCATCGCGGTCCGCTACGCCGACCTCGGACGGTACGTGGGCCTGCGCGGCTACTACTCCGTCCAGGTCCGACTCGCCCAGACCGGCGGCCTGTTCGAGCACGCCAACGTCACCTACCGGGGGGTCTCGGTCGGCCGGGTCGGGCCGATCCGGCTCACCCCGGACGGTGTCGAGGCCGAGCTGCGGATCTCCGACTCCGCGCCGCGCATCCCGGCCCGGCTCCAGGCGGTGGTGGCCAACCTCTCCGCCGTCGGCGAGCAGTACATCGACCTGCGGCCGAGCACCGACGCCGGGCCCTATCTGGAGAACGGTTCGATCGTCGCGCGCCAGGACACCAGCACCCCCGCGCCCGTCACCAACCTGCTGACCAGCCTGGACACCCTGACCACCTCGGTCCCGCTCCAGTCGCTGCGCACGGTGGTGGACGAACTCGGCAGGACCTTCGCCGGGCAGGGCGCCAACCTCCAGACGCTGCTGGACAACAGCAACAGCTTCCTGAAGGCCGCCGACCAGGCGCTGCCCGGCAACACCGTCCTGATCGACGACGGGCGCACCGTGCTGCACACCCAGGCCGACGAGGCCGACGCGATCCGCTCCTTCGCCGACGGGGCGAGCCAACTCGCCGCCCAGCTCGGCAAGTCCGACACCGACCTGCGCCGCGTGATCGCCAACGCGCCGCTCGCCGCCGGACAGGTCACCGCCCTGGTCAAGGACCTCGACCCGAGCCTCAGCGTGGTGCTCGCCAACCTGCTCACCACCTCCGACCTCGCGGTCACCCGCCAGCACGGCATCGAGGAACTCCTGGTCCGGCTGCCGCAGGTGGCCGCCGCCGGAGCGACCGCCGTGGACGACCAGGGCGCCCACCTCGGGATGGCGCTGACCTTCTTCTCCCCGCTGCCCTGCACCGCCGGATACGGCGGCACCGGCTACCGCAACGGCCTCGACACCGCTACCGGCCCTGCCCTCAACACCGCCGCCCGCTGCACCAGTCCGCCCGGCACCGGGATCGGCGTACGCGGCTCCGCCAACGCACCCACCGGCGGCGTACCGACACCGGCGAGGCCGGGCACCGCAGCGGCCGCAGGCACCGCCGGTACGGGCGGCCCGGACCTGACCCCTGCCACTGCACTGCCCGGCGCGCTCGCGCTGCCCGCACTGCCGGGCGCTGCGCCGGACGGCCTCGCCGGACTGCTCGCACTGGAGGACACCGCCCGATGAGCCACCGCATCCGGTGGGCGGCCGCGATCGTCGCCGTCCTGTTCTGCGCCGCCTCCGGCTGGTGGTGCGCGCAGACCCGGGACGACCCCCGACTCCGCCGTGCCGAGGCCCGGGACACCGCACTGGCCGACGGCCGGGCGGAGCTGGCCCGGCTGAACAGCATCGACGCCAAGGACTTTGCCGCCGGCCTGCGGCAGTGGCTGGACGCGACCACCGGCGCGCTCCACGACCAGCTGCGCGGCAGCAGCGGCGCGGACGGCGCGGCGGTGGCCAAGGCCGGCACCTCGGCCCGGGGGACCGTCACGGACGCCGCCGTCACCGAGCTCGACACCCGTGCGGGAACGGCGCGCCTGATCGCCACCGTGCAGGTCGAGTTGACGCCGTCGTCGGGCGGGACGGCGACCGGCACCACCGGTACCGATCGCAAGCGATTCGAGGCGGGCCTGGCCCGCACCCCCGACGGCTGGAAGGTCAGCTCGCTCACCGCCGTACCCATCGGTGCGAGCTGACCCGGGAGGACCCGCAGATGACCACCGAAGTTCCGGCCGACGAGGCCCCGGCCACCGAGGCCCGGGCCGACGAGGCCCCGACACCCCGGGTCCCGGCCGCCGAAGGCCCGGACCCCGAACCGTCGCCTGCCGACGAGGCGTCCGGCGGCGAGCTGCCTGCCGACGAGCTGCCTGTCGACGAGCCCGGTGACGAGGTGTCCGGCGGTGTCCGGTGGCGCCGCCGGCTTGCCTGGGCCGCGATCGGCGCCCTGCTGCTCGGCGGCGGCGGCTTCCTGTACGCGGGCGTCCAGAACCGTGACGCCCCGGCGGCCGCCAACCGGGCACTCACCGATCCCGTCGCCACCGATGCCGTGACAGCGGAGGTGGGCAGTGCGCTCGCCAAGGTCTTCTCCTACAGCACCGGGGACACGGCGGCCACCGCACAGGCGGCCCGCACGTTGCTGGACGGGCCGGCCGCCACCCAGTACCAGCAGCTGTTTGCGCAGGTGCAGCAGCGGGCGCCGGAGCAGCAGCTGATCCTCAGTACCCGGGTGGTACGGGTCGGGGTGGTGCAACTGGAAGGCGATCAGGCGCAGTTGCTGGTGTTCCTCGACCAGACCGCGCAGCGCAAGGAACGGCAGGCCACCATGGTGGCCGCCCAGCTCTCGGTGACGGCCAACCGCAAGGACGGCCACTGGCGGATCACCGATCTCAAGTCCCGTTGATTCCGGTGTGGGGGAGACGAATGATGGCAGTACGCAGGCCGGGCGCGCCGAGGAGTCCGCTGGCGGCGGTGGCCACCGGGCTGGCCGCGCTGGCGGCGGCCGTGGCGGCCTGGTCGGGCTGGTCCTGGTACGCGGCGGCGCACGACGGCACCGCCGCGTACGCGCAGGACCGGGACCGGGTGCTCGCGGTGGGCGAGCAGGCCGTGCAGAACATGAACACCCTCGACCACGCCGACCTCTCCCACGGCCTGGACATCTGGGAGAGCTCGACCACCGGCGACCTGCACAGCCAACTGGTGCAGGGACGGGCCGAGTTCACCAAGCAGGTGCAGCAGGCGCAGACGGTCACCACCGCCAAGGTGCTGTCCGGCGCGGTGACCGAGCTGGACGACCGGGCGGGCCGGGCGAGCGTGATGGTGGCACTACGGATCACCGTCGCGGCACCGAAGAACACCCCGGCCACCAAGGAGGCCAGGATGCTCGCCGAACTCACCCGTACCGGCGACGGCTGGAAGCTCAGCGCCCTCGGCCAGGCGCCGATGGGCGACAGCGCCGTCAATCCGTAGCCCCGTCGAGAAGTTCCGGTGCGCGCCGCCGCCTGTGAGAGGACCAGTGCAGATGTCCACCACCCGTCACCTGATCAACCGTCAGCGTCGCCTGGCGGCTGCCGCCGCCGCGCCGGCCCGTCCCGTCGCTGCCGCGCCGAACCGTCCCGCCCGTGAGCCCGGGGCACCCGAGCGCCGCGCGGCCGTCGACCCCGGCCACGCCGTCGGCCCCGAACCCGCCGTCGACCCCGACGGGATGGCCGAGCCCGGCTCGGTGACGGAGGTGGCCGACGCCCCCGGGCGGCGTCGCGGCCGGATGCGCTGGCCGGCCGCACTCGCCGTGCTCACCCTGCTGCTGGGCGGTCTCGCCGCCTGGTCGGCCGCCCGTGCGGCCGACCTGCGGGACGGCTCGCCGGCCCGGAACGCGGCGCTCGCCGACGCCGCCCGGACCAGCGAGGTCAAGGGCACCGTCTCGCAGGCGGTCAACACCCTGTTCTCGTACAACTACGCCGACACCGCGCGCACCGACGACGCGGTCAAGCGGCTGCTGATCGGCCAGGCCGTCCAGCAGTACGCGACCATGCTCGCCGAGGTCCGCAAGCAGGGGCCGCAGCAGAAGATGGTCCTGACCACGACCGTCACCAATGCCGGGGTGGTCGCGATCGACGGGGACCGGGCGCGTCTGCTGATCTACGCGGACCAGCGCAACACCGGCACCGCCGAACCGGCCGAGTCCGCTGCGGCCACTGCCGATCCGTCGAAGTCCGACACCGGCACCGCCTACTCGCCCGCGATGTTCGCGGTGGACGTGGTCCACCAGGACGGCACCTGGAAGATCTCCGACATCGACACCTTCGGCCGCTGAGCGGCCGTCCGCCGCCTGCTGTCCATCGTCCGTCGCCGGTCGCCCGTCGCCCGTCGGGCGGTCCAACAGGGCCGTTACTAGGGGGATTCAGGGGGATCGGCAGGACCGGCCCCTGCCGTAGTCTGCGAA
This sequence comes from Kitasatospora sp. NPDC056138, assembly GCF_042264695.1. NCBI lineage: Bacteria > Bacillati > Actinomycetota > Actinomycetes > Kitasatosporales > Streptomycetaceae > Kitasatospora > Kitasatospora sp. NPDC056138. The sequence goes on from NZ_JBHJVK010000011.1 coordinate 77,217, forward strand.
CCGTCCGGCCCGGTCGGCCGTGTCGCCACCGGTACGCCCCGGCCGCGGCTCACCCCCGGGATCCACGAACAGGGAGGTCCGCGTGGCAGCGGTACTCATCACCGGTTGCAGCAGCGGGATCGGTCTGGAAACGGCACTCGCGTTCGCCGGACGAGGGGACCGCACCTACGCCACGATGCGGAACCCGGCCAAGGCCGACCGGCTCAGGGAGCGCGCCCGCGCTGCGGGCCTCGACATCGAGGTGCTGGCCCTGGACGTCACCGACGACGCCTCCGTGGCGGCGGCGGTACGGACCGTGGAGGAGCGGCACGGGGCGATCGACGTCCTGGTGAACAATGCCGGGATCGACTACCACGGGGCCGTCGAGGCCACCCCCATCGAGCAGGCCAGGGCGGTGCTGGAGACCAACTTCTGGGGGCCGCTGCGCACCATCCGCGCGGCCCTGCCGGCCATGCGGGCCCACGGTGGCGGGGTCATCGTCAACGTCAGCTCGCTGGCGGGCCGGATCTGGGCGGTGCCCTACGGCGGGTTCTACGCGGCCAGCAAGTCCGGGCTCGGCTCCGTCAGCGAGGCCCTCGCCGGAGAGGTGGCGCAGTTCGGCATCCGCGTGGTCTCCGTCGAGCCGGGCAGCTTCGCCACGGACGTCCACGCGAACGCGTCCACCCGGGAGGCGTCCGAGGGCGACCCGTACGCGGCGGACGAGGCCTGGCTGGCCCGGTTCATGGAGCGCATCGGCGAGGGGGCCGGGGAGCCCGGCGTGGTCGCGGACGCCATCGTCGCCGCCGTGGAGGACCCCGGCACTCCGCTGCACACGCTGGTCGGCTAGGAGGCCGCGATGGCGGTGGAGCTCGTCGCCGAGGCCGGTTTCGACGAGTGGCTGCCGCAGTTCGTCCAGGCGGCCGAGAGCATCGCCGGCCCCCGGCCCGTCTGACCCGGCCCCCGGCCCGTCTGACCCGGCCCGCCTGCCCGCCTGACCCTGTCTGTCTGCCTGCCTGCCTCGACTCGGCCGGAGCCCGCCCCGTCAGGCCCGGTCGCTCCGCCACTGCGCCCCGGATCCCCGTGGCTCTCGGCGCAGGCCCGGTGCGCCGAAACCGCGCAGCCGCCCGGGAGCGGCTGCGCGGCCGGCCGTCAGCGGATGAAACGGGCCAGCAGCGTGGCCCGGTGCAGCGCCGTCTCCAGCGGCCCGCGCCGGAACCGGCGGGTCCAGCACCAGGCCAGTGCCAGGGCCAGCACGCTGAATCCTGCCAGCAGCAGCGCCGGTGAGCCGGGCAGGTCCTCCCCGCCCAGGGCCTCGATGAGCACGATGTGCCCGACGTACGCGGACAGCGAGAGCGCGCCGACGGCAACGACCGAGGCCACCGGCAGGCTGGCGCCGACCGAGGGCCGCCGCGCCAGCAGCGCGGTGCAGGCGATGAGGATGCTCAGCGCGACGCCGAGGGCACCGAGGATCTCGAAGGTGGTCCCGCTGTGCGGGGCGGCGGTCAGCAGCCCGGCCGGCCGGGAGGTGTCCACGGTGCCGTTCTCGGGGCCGTCCCACCAGTTCACGTCCACCGGGACGAACCGGCAGGCCAGCCAGGCGCCGCCGTAGCCGACGGCGACCAGTACCGCTCCCGTGACGGCCAGTCGGGAGCGTACCCGGGGCGATGTCAGGTCGAGCCGTCCGAGAGCCATGCCCGCGAGGACGAACGGCATCCAGGTGAGTGCCGGGTAGCTCCCGGTGAGCAGCAGGGCGAGCAGCCCCTCGCCGCTGAGGTGGGCGATCGGGTCGACAGTGGTGAGCGGGGCCGTCCAGTCCCGGGCCTCGAGACCGGCCCGGAGCACGAAGGAGAGCTGCGGTCCGATCAGGGCCCAGCCCAGTGCGGCGGCGGCCAGTGGTCCGGCCGCCAGCCGGGTCAGCGGCAGGGCCAGCAGGAAGTAGACGCCGTAGTAGGCGAGGATGACCGCGACGGGGGTGTTCAGCGCGGTCAGCGCGCTGCCGGCGGCCAGCAGCACGAGCGCCCGCAGCGCGATCCTGGCGGCGGCCTGCCGGCCGGCCCGGCCGACGCGCGGGCTGCGCCCGGCGATCAGCGCCAGGGAGACGCCGGCCAGCATCGCGAACAGGGCGGAGGCCCGCCCGTGCGCGAACTGTGCGGCCAGGCCGATCGGCCCGTCCTCGCCCGGGACCGGCCCGACATGGGCGGCGAACATGCCGAGCACGGCCAGGCCGCGCGCCAGATCGAGGCCGAGCAGACGTCCCGGGGAGGCCGAACCGGGCTGCCCGGCCGGGTGGTTGGTGACAGTGTCAGCGGACATGAACCAAGTCTTGGGCTGTTGTGGGCCGATACGTACGCCGCAAGGAGGGGAAGTGCCCCTGTCGATCGACGGGGCGCGCGGGGTGGCGGCGTGCGCCGTCGAGCACGGTCGACGCTCCGAAGGCATGTGCAACTAGTTGCATAACCGAACTCGCCCGGCCTACCGTGAGGTGACACTTCGCGCGAGGAGGCGCTGGATGACCGCGTACCCCCACCTGCTGAGCCCGCTCGACCTGGGGTTCACCACACTGCCCAACCGGGTGCTGATGGGATCGATGCACGTCGGCCTGGAGGAGGCGCCCGGCGGTTTCGAGCGGATGGGCGAGTTCTACGCCGCCCGGGTCCGGGGTGGTGTCGGGCTGATCGTCACCGGCGGGATCGCCCCGAACGAGGAGGGCCGGCCGTGGGGCGGCGGCGCCAAGCTGACCACCGAGGAGGAGGTGGCGCAGCACGCCGTCGTCACCGCGGCCGTGCACCGCGAGGGCGGCCGGATCGCCATGCAGATCCTGCACTTCGGCCGCTACGCCCACCATCCCGACCTGGTGGCGCCCAGCGCGCTCCAGGCGCCGATCAGCCCGTTCACCCCGCGCGCGCTCACCGACGAGGAGGTGGAGCGGACCATCGGGGACTTCGTCCGGGCCGCCGAACTCGCCCGGCGGGCCGGGTACGACGGCGTCGAGATCATGGGCTCCGAGGGCTACCTGATCAACGAGTTCATCGCCGCCGCCACCAACCGGCGCGAGGACCGCTGGGGCGGCTCCTACGAGAACCGGATGCGCTTCCCGGTCGAGATCGTCCGCCGGGTCCGCGAGCGGCTCGGGCCGGACTTCATCGTCATCTACCGGCTCTCCATGCTCGACCTGGTGCCCGGCGGCTCCACCCTGGACGAGGTGATCACCCTCGCCAAGGCGATCGAGGCGGCCGGCGCCACCATCATCAACACCGGCATCGGCTGGCACGAGGCGCGCATCCCCACCATCGCCACCTCCGTTCCGCGCGGCTCGTTCGCCTGGGTCACCAAGAAGGTGATGGGCGCCGTCCGGATCCCGCTGGTCACCAGCAACCGGATCAACACGCCCGAGATCGCCGAGCAGTTGCTCGCCGACGGCCACGCCGACATGGTCGCCCTCGCCCGTCCGCTGCTCGCCGACCCGGACTTCGTCGCCAAGACCGAGCGCGGCCGGGCCGAGACCATCAACACCTGCATCGGCTGCAACCAGGCCTGCCTGGACCACACCTTCAGCGGCAGGATCACCTCCTGCCTGGTCAACCCCCGCGCCTGCCACGAGACCGAGCTGGTGCTCAGTCCCACCCGCCGCTGCAAGCGGATCGCCGTCGTCGGTGCCGGACCCGCCGGCCTCGCGCTCGCGGTCGGCGCCGCCGAGCGCGGCCACGCCGTCACCCTGTACGACGCGGCCGGCGAGATCGGCGGGCAGCTCAACATCGCCCGTCAGGTGCCCGGCAAGGAGGAGTTCGACGAGACCCTGCGGTACTTCCGCCACCGGCTCGAAGCCGAGCAGGTCGAGCTGCGGCTCGGCACCCTCGTCACCGCCGACATCCTCGCCGCCGGGGGCTTCGACGAGATCGTGCTCGCCACCGGGGTCACCCCGCGCACGCCCGACCTCCCCGGCATCGACCACCCCAGCGTGGTGAGCTACCTCGACGTGCTCCGCGACAAGGCCGAGGTCGGCCGGCGGGTGGCGATCCTCGGCGCCGGCGGCATCGGCTTCGACGTCGCCGCGTACCTCACGGACCCCGGCGACGGCGCCGCGCTCGACCGGGCCGCCTTCCACCGGCAGTGGGGCATCGACACCGACTTCCGCGCCCCCGGCGGCCTGCGGGAACCGGCCAGGGCCGCCGCGCCGCGCAGCGTCCACCTGCTCCAGCGCAAGACCAGCAAGGTCGGTGCTGGGCTCGGCAAGACCACCGGCTGGATCCACCGCACCGAACTGCGTCACCGTGGCGTCACCATGCTCTCCGGCGTCACCTACCGGCGGATCGACGACGCCGGACTGCACATCACCGTGGACGGCCGTGAGGAGACCGTCCCCGTCGACACCGTGGTGGTCTGCACCGGACAGGAACCCCGGCGCGAGCTGTACGAGGCCCTGCTCGCCCTGGGGGCCCGGCCGCACCTGATCGGCGGCGCCGACCTGGCCGCCGAGCTCGACGCCAAGCGCGCCATCGACCAGGGCACCCGGCTCGCGGCCACGCTCTGACCCCGCGCGTCCGTAGGATGCCTCCTGACCGCCGTAGGTACCTGCCGGAGGCCACCGACCATGTCGCTGCCGCACGCCATCCTCACCGCCCTGCTGGAGAAGCCGTCCTCGGGGCTGGAGCTGACGCGCCGGTTCGACAAGTCGATCGGCTTCTTCTGGCCCGCCACCCATCAGCAGATCTACCGGGAGCTGGGCAGACTGGAAGAGGCCGGGCTGATCCGCGAGCTGCCCCAGCAGCAGCCGGCGCGCGGCGGCCGCAAGGAGTACGAGGTGCTGCCCGAGGGCCGTGCCGCGCTGATCGCTTGGGTCGGTGAGAGCCAGGATCCCAAGCCCGTCCGCGACGCGCTGGTCCTGCGGCTGCGCGCGGCGGCGGTGGTCGGTACGAGGGGTTCCGACGGCGGGCCCGGCAACGGATCCGGCGGGGTGCCGGACGATGCTCCCGGTGCCGACCCGGGTGCCGGTGTCGATCTCGGCCCCGCTGTCGGTCCCGGTGCAGGTGTCGGACTCGGCGTAAGCCTCGGTGTCGGTGACGGTCTCGGCAGTGTGCTTGGCGCCGAACTCTGCCGCCACCGTGAGCTGCACCGGCGTCAGCTCGCCGAGTACCGGGCGATCGAGGAGCGCGACTTCGCCTCGATGTCGGACGACCGGGCCCGCCTGCAGCACCTGGTGCTGCAGGCGGGCATCGGCCTGGAGACGTTCTGGCTCGACTGGCTCGACCGGGCACTCGCCCAACTCGCCGACGGGGAGTTCGACGAGGAGCTGGACGCGGACCTGGGGGAGACCTGACCGGTGACCCGGCCCCGACGCTCGGGCGGGACTCGGTCGCTCAGTGCTCGGGCGGGATGATCCCGGTGAGCCACTTGAACGAGGGATCGACGAGCGGCTTCCAGGTCGAGCTCAGGTGCGGGCCGTTGGTCTCGAACGGCGTCACCGTGGTCGGGGACTTCGCCGCCTTCTGCAGCGCCACCGCGTCCTCCAGGCCGTCGCCCTTGTTGCCGGTCTCGTAGAGCGCCACGTTCGGCGGGGTGGTGGCGTGGGTCAGGAGGTACAGCGGGTTGGAGGTCTCCCGCAGGTGCGCGTCCGTGGCGGTGAGCGAGTCGGACTCGCCCATCGGGTCGTTGTAGCCGGACATGCTGATCGCGGCGCGGTAGCGGTTGGGGTGGGCGAGGGCGAGGCGGGTGGCGCAGTGCGCGCCCGCCGAGTAGCCGGCCAGTGCCCACCGGTCGGGCGACGCGTCGACCCGGAAGTTGTCCAGGACCATCTGCGGGACGTCGCGCGACAGCCAGGTCTCCGCATTGACCTTGCCCGCGACGTCCGCACAGCCCGTGTCGGTGTGCTGGCCCAGCAGCGTGACCCGGGGCGAGACCAGGATGAACGGCGACACCTGGCCGGACCTCATCAGCGGTGCGAGCTGCCTGGAGACGTCCATGGTGCCGAACCAGGTGCTGGAGGAACCGGGGAAGCCGGCCAGCAGCTCGACCACGGGGAAGGTCCTGTCCTTGTTGGCGGGGTCGTCGTACTGCGGTGGCGTCCACACCAGGACCTCGCCGTCGACGCCGGAGAGCTGCCCCTTGAGGTCGGTCTCCTTCACGTCCTTGGGGACCGCGCTGTCGTCCACCGGGTGGAAGGACTGGATCACCTTGGGCCTGGCCGAGCCGGAGTCCGCCGCGATGCCGCTGTCCTTCGGCGGCACCGGGACCGCCCGGACGTGGTTGCCGGTGCCCAGCAGGTCGCCCCAGCTGTCGTAGATCAGGTTCGAGTTGTTGACCATCACGAACACCATCAGCACCGCGCTGGACTGGCAGAACAGGATCGTCGCCAGGTGGCCGACGAACCGCAGTGGTCCACGGCCGCCGCCCTCCGGGGCCCGGCTCCGCGAGCCTCCCCGCCGCCCTCGACGGTTGCTGTCGCCTCTCCTGCCCCTTCCCCACTGAGCCATGGCCACCGCTATCGAGACCAGGAAGAGGACGATCGTGAGGATGTAGAAGGGAGTACCGGTCAGATTCATCGCGTCCCCGTATCCAGCTCCTGTGCCGACCGGGTCACTGCCCGGCTCTGCCCCGTCCGTGGAGAGACCACCGGGGGCGGGCGTTCGGTTGCCCGTGCCCCTTGGTCATCTGCACCGCCCCCGTGCTCACCCTGCTGACGAACGCTGGAGAACGCTGCTGACGGGCACGTTCTCCGCCGCCTCGAAGTGACCGGCGGGACAATCTCCCACACCCGAACCCTTCGCTCAGGATCGGGTCGGCGATCGCGCCCACAGCCGTCACGCGGGCACTCGGCGGGCGCGGGGGCGGGTCCGGGGGCAGTTCCTGCTCCGTCGGCGCCCGAAGTTCCGTGTGAGTACTGACGGTTGGTCAAAGTGCTTGGAGGAATGCCGGTTTGGCGATGCTCGCGTCGAGCCGGCGGCGGCTCCGCAGTCGCTGTGGTGCGCGGGTGCCCTGCGGCCCGGACCGGCCTGTCGGAGGGCGGCCAGGAGGGTGCGGCGAGGAGGGCGAGCGATTCGCGAAATGGGGTGAATCAGGCGAGAACGGCGACGGTGGGCCGCCGCCGGGGTGTAGGACGTCTACAGACGAGTTCGTCCGCCCCCAGGAGGTAACCCGTGAAAACCGCGAAGCTCGTGACCGTTCCGCTGGCCCTGGGTCTGGCGCTAACCGCGACGACGGTCTGCGCCACGACGACGGCGTCCGCTGCCTCCGACCATTCCCGGAGCCGGACCACCCGTGCCGTCACGCTCACCAACGGCGACAACGGCCGCGCCGTGGCCGTGACCGCCGGTGACGTGATCACGGTCAGGCTGACCCATCTCCGCGACCAGGGCGACACCTGGGTGTGGAGCGCGCCGACAGCCTCGGCCTCCGCCGTCCTGCGGCGGATCCGGGGCGGCACCTCACCCGACGGGGACGCGACCGCGACCTTCCGCGCGGACACCGACGGCACGAGTGACATCACCGCGTCCCGGCGCTGCGTCCCCGATCCCGGGTCCGTGTGCCCACGGGTCGTCATCCCCTGGAGGGTCACGGTCACCGTCACGTGACCGATCGCCCCGCCCCGCCCCTGCACCGGCAGGGGCGGGGTCCGGCTGCGGCGCGCTCGGCCGCAGCGCCTCCCGTCACAGGGCCCTGAGCGCGGCCTCGCAGCTCCGGCAGCGGCGGGTCCGCTGGGACGGCGGGTACCAGGGCGCGCCCGGCTCCGTCGGGCTGTACGGCTCCCGCTCCAGGTCACTCGTCGCGATGCCGCAGAAGGTGGCCGGGCCAGGGTCCTCGGGGACCTCCGGGTCGGACGGTGCCGCGTGCACCCAGCGGATTCTGGCGCCCACGTCGACCTCGCCGGCGTCCAGGACCTCCGTGGAGGGTTCCAGCTCCAGCAGTACGATCACACCACTCATGTCTCCGACCGTGCGCCAGGACGCCGTCGGCCGCATCTCGACGCGCTCCCGAGCGTTCGGTGCGTCGCGCCGTCCGTGCCGTCCGTACCCGCTGTGCTCCGGGTGGTCGCCGGGTCTGGGCCCGGGGCCGGGCGGTCCCAGCGAGTGGTCAGTGCACCGTGCAGGGACGAGGGGACCGCGATCCCGCCCGGCTGCATCCGGACGGAGCCCGGGTCGACGAGCCGCACCTCGTGGCGGACGAGGAGCAGCCGGGCGAGCAGGATCAGTTGGGTGGTGCCGAGCCGCGAGCCCGGGCAGGCCCGGGGCGACCGGTCGAACGGGACGTGGTGTGCCGCCCGAAGGGCCGGGCGGCACACCGGCGGTGCCGGTTCAGCCGAGCGCCTCGGCGACGGTCTCGGCGAAGGCGCGGATGCGGGCGGTCTCGTGGTCCTGATGCCATATCAGGCCGAGAGCCGAGTCGGGGAGGCCGGTCACCGGGACGTAGCTGATGTCGCGCCGCTGGTAGTACTCGCTGGTGGGGCGGTACAACAGCATGGCGCCCCGGTTGCCCGCGGCCAGGGAGATCCCCTCCTGCAAGGTCCGGACGGCGGGGCCGAGCGGGACGGGGAGGCCGCCGGGGGTGCGGGTGGGGGCCTGGGCCTGGCGCCAGTAGCCGGGCGCGGGCTCGGCGATGGAGATGAGCGGGGTGTCGGCGAGCGCCTCGGCGGTCACCGAGGCGCTGGCCGACAAGGGGTGTTGCCGGGAGACCGCGAGGTACTGCGGCTGCCGGGAGAACACCGGGCCGAGGACGAGGTGGTCCTCCGCCATCGGGAGCAGCACGGCGGCGGTGTCCACCTCGCCGCGCCGCACGGCACCGAACGGATCGGAGAGCGGGATCTCGGTGAACTCCGTGACACAGCCGGGGAAGCGGTTCTGGAACGCGGTGACGGCGGCCATGAACGGGGCGTCGGCGCTGCCCTGGAAGCCGATCCGCAGCTGCCCCTGGAAACCGCGGGCCGTGGCTGCGGCGTCGTCGAGGGTGGCGCGCAGCGTCGCGTAGGCGGGGCGGAGGGAGGCGAGGAACTCGTGGCCGAGCGGGGTGAGGCTCACCTGACGGCTGGTGCGTTCCAGCAGCCGGGCACCGATGCGGCTCTCCAGGGACCGGATGAGCTGGCTGACCCGGCTCTGCGAGACGAACAGCCGTTCTCCCGTCCGGCCGAAGTGCAGTTCCTCGGCGAGGGTGAGGAAGCACTCCAGCTCACGGAGGTCCAGGCCGCCCATGGCTTTCCTTTCGGTTCGGCGCCTTCCGGTGTCGGGGCCGCAGGGACGGAGCCGCGGAGCGAGGGTCGGATGTGTCCTGGAGCCCGGCCCTGAAGGCGAGTTCGGCGGATTGATCCACCCCATGAACGCGTGAGGCTTTCGTTCTTGTTCCCGGTTCCACCGGGAAGTCGGCCGGGGCTGTGGCAGAACTTGATCAAACGGCCGGAGCGGCCTCGGCCGGGAGTCGGCCGACTCCGGGACCTCGCGTTCGACCCACCGCAAGGGCCGGCTGCCCTGCTCGTCGAAGCGCAGTGACAACGCCTCGTGGCGCCGCACGATCCGGGCGAGGCAGTCACGCAGGGGCTCCGGATCGACGGATCCGCCCAGTTGTTCCGGAAGGACGATGCCGAGTCGGTGATCGTCGGACGTCCTCGATCCGGCGGCCCGGATGTCGCGCTGACACGAACTCGGGGGAATTCCTGGCGGGGCGTCACGGGCCCTCCTCTCCGCGTACGAGCGGGAATCGGATTCACTGACTCCCACCTCGGACTTTACCTGCGCGTGACCGAAGCGCTCCACTACTCGTCCGGGTAGGACGGCGCTACTCGTTCGCGCAGTCGCGTTGCTCAAATGCCCCTGGACGCTTGGCTTCCCGGCTGCCGTTACGCGGTCGTCGGGCCGGACTTCCCCGGCTCCGGGAACACCCGATGCCGATCGGTCCGCTGACACCGGACGGTCCGGCCGATTTTCTCTTCGACAGTGCCGCGCGATCGGGATTTCGTTCTTTCGTCATTTCCGGTTTGTCGAGGGGGACGGCGGTCGCGGGCCGAGCCGAGGCCCGTCATCCCGACCGGGTGACCGCACTCGTTCTCTCGGCGGGCCTCGCCCACCCGAACGCCCGGCTGCGGATGGCCGTCGAAGCGTGGTGGGCGCTGGGTGCCCCGGTGGCGACGGTCGTGCACCGGCCGCCTGCCTCTCGCTCCTCGTCGGCAGCGCTGACGGCATGCGCTGAAGGCATGCACCGGCGGCACGCGCCGAGGGTGGCGGTCGGGTGCCGGTCGGTTCACGGGCGGGCGGGCGGGCCGGAGCCGTCCTGTCCGTCCAGGGGCATCCTCGGGGCGCCGCCGAGCGCCCGGCGGCCCGTCCGGGAGTGGCTCGCTCCGGCTGAGCACGCCGACCCCGATGCCCCGGTCATGCAGTTCCGTGGCCACGGACCGCCCCGGGAACCTCCGTGGCGCCGACCGCCGGAACCTCGCCGCAGCCACCCGGAGAGGGCGCCGCGAGGTGAATCACCAGCGGGGGAAAGCCGGTGATGCGGAATCAGTGACGGCGGGCAATGGGCGTCGGCAGGTGGGGGGAGGGTGGTGTGGACGTTAAAGAAATGGTTAATCTAAGGTATGCCTTAGCTAACTGGGCGTGCCCGGATCGGAGACCCGACCCCGCAGTCCAGTTCTCGCCATGCCCTGCACCGACCCCGCCCACCGTGGAGCCCTCATGCCTGCCCGTCGATCCACCGCAGCCGCGCTGCTCACCCTCGCCGTGGCCACCGCCGTCCTGACCGGCTGCACGGAGAAGAAGAACGACGCGGACTCGGCCGACGCGGTCCAGGTGAACGCCTCCGACAGCGCCTGCGAGCTCTCGAAGACGTCCTTCCCGGGCGGCCATGTCCAGCTGGCGGTCCACAACAAGGGCTCCAAGAGCACCGAGGTCTACGTCTACGCCCCCGGCGACCGGATCGTCACCGAGCGCGAGAACATCGGCCCCGGCACCAAGGTGACCATCTCCGCCGAGATCAAGGCCGGTTCGTACGAGGTCGCCTGCAAGCCCGGCATGGTCGGGGACGGCATCCGGCAGAAGATCACCGTGACCGGCGACGGCGCGCCGGTCAAGAGCGACCCCCGTCTGGACGCCGCCGTCGCCGGGTACCGCAAGTACGCGCAGGAGCAGGCCGACCAGACCATCCCGGTGGTCGAGCAGTTCGCCGCCGCGATCAAGGCGGGCGAACTGGACAAGGCCAAGTCGCTGTTCGCCCCGTCCCGGGTCGGCTGGGAGCGCACCGAGCCGGTCGCCGAGAGCTTCGGCGACATCGACCCGAAGACCGACGCCCGCGAGGACGGTCTGGAGCAGGGCCAGGAGTGGACCGGCTGGCACCGCCTGGAGAAGTCCCTCTGGGCGGACGACCGGATCGGCGACGACGAGAAGAAGCTCGCCGACCAGCTGGTCGCCGACCTCAAGGACTGGCAGAAGCGCGTCGGCAGCGCCGAGATCTCCCCGACCAGCATGGCCAACGGCGCCAAGGAACTGCTGGACGAGGTCGCCAAGAACAAGGTCACCGGTGAGGAGGACCGCTACAGCCACACCGACCTGTCCGACTTCGTCGGCAACGTCGAGGGCGCGAAGAAGGCGTACGAGCTGCTGAAGCCGGTCGCGGCCGAGAAGGACGCGGACCTGGCGAAGACGCTGGACGGCGAGTTCGCCGCGATCGAGGCGCTGCTGGCCAAGTACAAGCAGGCCGACGGCACCTACACCTCCTACGACAAGGTCGGCCAGTCCGAGCAGAAGGCGTTCTCGGACGCGGTGAACGCCCTGGCCGAGCCGCTGTCCAAGCTGGCCGCCGCCGTGGTCGTCAAGTAGCCAGCGCCGCCGAGCAGACACCAGCAGCACCAGCACCGGAAGGGCCCCGATCGCGATGGACTCCGAGAGAGACTCCCAGCAGGCCGAGCAGCAGGCCGAGCAGCAGTACGGGCAGCAGCCCGGCCGGCCGCTGCCCGGCAGCGCGCCCAGCCGACGCTCCGTCATCGGCTGGGCGGGCGCCGGGGTGGCGCTGGGCGCGGCCGTCACCGGTTCGGTCGCGGCGGCCGTGCGCAGCGAGAGCAAGCCGGTCCAACTGACCGGCTCTACCGTGGACATCCCGTTCTACGGCGACCACCAGGCCGGGATCGCCACCCCCGTCCAGGACCGGCTGCACTTCGCCGCCTTCGACGTCACCACCACCAGCCGGGACGCCCTGGTGCGGATGCTGAAGGAGTGGACCAAGGCGGCCGCCGCGATGACCGGCGGCCGCGAGGTCGGTACGGGCACCGCCGGTGCGCTACCGGAGGCCCCGCCGGACGACACCGGCGAGGCGCTCGGCCTGCCCGCCTCCCGGCTGACGCTCACCATCGGCTTCGGGCCCTCCCTGTTCGAGAAGCCCGGCCCGGACGGGCAGCCCGTCGACCGCTTCGGGCTGGCGGCCAGACGCCCCGAGGCCCTGGTCGAGCTGCCCAGGTTCGCGGGCGACAGCCTCGACCCGGCCCGCAGCGGCGGCGACCTCTGCATCCAGGCCTGCGCCGACGACCCGCAGGTCGCCGTGCACGCGATCCGCAACCTGGCCCGGATCGCCATGGGCACGGCGAGCATCCGCTGGTCGCAGCTGGGCTTCGGCAAGACATCCTCCACCACTCCCGAGGCGCAGACCCCGCGCAACATGATGGGTTTCAAGGACGGCACCCACAACATCGCGGGCACCGACACGGCGGCCCTGGACAGGCACGTCTGGGTCGCCCCCGGCGAGGGGCCGGAGTGGATGACCGGCGGCTCCTACCTGGTCGCCCGCCGGATCCGGATGCACATCGAGACCTGGGACCGCGCCTCGCTCAAGGACCAGGAGGACACCTTCGGCCGCACCAAGGCGGAGGGCGCCCCCTACGGCGGCCAGAAGGAGCGGGACACCCCGAACCTGACCGCGATGCCGGAGAAGTCGCACGTCCGGCTCGCCCACCCGGACAGCAACGACGGCCTGATGATCCTGCGTCGCGGCTTCTCCTTCACCGACGGGACGGACGGCCTCGGCCGCCTGGACGCTGGTCTGTTCTTCCTCGCGTACCAGCGCGACACCCGGAAGGCGTTCGTGCCGCTCCAGCAGCGACTGGCCTCGCACGACGCACTGAACGAGTACATCCAGCACGTCGGCTCCGCCCACTTCGCCTGCCCGCCCGGGATCCGCAAGCCGGGCGAGTGGTGGGGCCAGGCCCTGTTCGGCTGACGACCTCGACCACCACCGACCCCAGGAGCCCTTTGTGTTCGGCAACTACCTGATCGGCCTGCGGGAGGGCCTCGAAGCCAGCCTCGTGGTCTGCATCCTGATCGCCTACCTGGTGAAGACCGGCCGCCGTGACCGGCTCGCCCCGGTCTGGGCGGGCATCGCCGCGGCCGTGCTGCTCAGCCTGGCGTTCGGTGCGGTCCTCCAGTACGGATCCACCCAGCTGACCTTCGAGGCGCAGGAGGCCCTCGGCGGGTCACTGTCGATCGTCGCGGTCGGCCTGGTCACCTGGATGGTCTTCTGGATGCGCCGCACCGCCCGGCACCTGAAGGCCGAGCTGCACGGCAAGTTGGACGCCGCGCTCGCCATGGGCGGCTTCGCGCTGGTGGTCACCGCCTTCCTCGCGGTCGGCCGGGAGGGGCTGGAGACGGCGCTGTTCATCTGGACCGCCGTGCAGGCGACCAGCGACGGTGTCCGTCCGCTGCTCGGCGCGCTGTTCGGGCTGGCCACCTCGGTGGTGCTCGGCTGGCTGTTCTACCGGGGCGCGCTGCGGATCAACCTGGCCAAGTTCTTCACCTGGACCGGCGCGATGCTGGTCGTGGTCGCGGCCGGCGTCCTCGCCTACGGCGTGCACGACCTGCAGGAGGCGGGCTGGATCCCCGGCCTGCACGACCAGCTCTTCGACATCAGCAGCACCATCCCCAAGGACAGCTGGTACGGCACCCTGCTCAAGGGCGTGTTCAACTTCCAACCGGACCCGACGGTGCTTCAGGTGGTGGTCTGGGCGGCGTACCTCCTCCCGACGCTGCTGCTCTTCCTGCGCACCTCCGGTTCGGGCCCGGCACCGAAGCCGGTCAAGGCCGAGGCCGAGGCCGAGGCAGCGGCGAAGGCCGCCTGACCTCCGCACGCCCAGGAGCGCCCCGTCCCGCCGCACGGCCGGGACGGGGCGCTCCGCCGTCTCCGGTTCCGGGGCGCCGGGAGTCCCGCCCCCGACGGAACTCGCGCCCGGATCGCGCCTGACGGGACCTGCGTTCCGGCCGGGCCCGGTCCGAGCGGGCCGGTGACCGGGCCCGGCCGGGGCCTGGACGGGACGCGTTCTGACGGAAGGTCAGGCAACCCTGAGTGAGGGGGCCGAAGGCGCCGTGCCTATCATGCGCTCATGGGACCTTTGCAACCGAACGCAGCTGAACTTGTCCTCGGCCTGGTCGTGTTCTTCCTGATCTTCGGGATTCTCGGCAAGGCCGTACTGCCGCGGATCGAGAAGACCCTCGCAGCTCGCGAGGATGCGATCGGCGGAGGCATGGAGCGCGCGGAGACCGCCCGCTCCGAGGCGCAGCGCATCTACGAGGAGTACCAGGCCGAGCTCCAGGCGGCGCGCCACGAGGCGGCGCGGCTCCGTCAGGCCGCCGCGGAGGAGGGCACGGCGCTGATCGCGGCGATCCGCGCCGAGGGCCAGCAGCAGCGTGACCGGCTGGTCGCGGAGGCCAAGGTGCAGCTGGCCGCCGACCGGATCATCGCCGAGGCCGAACTGCGCGAGGACGTCATCTCCGTCGCCACCGAGCTCGCCGGCCGGGTCGTCGGCGAACCGCTGGCGGACCTGCCGAGGACGCGTGCCATCGCGGACGCGTTCTTCGCCGAGCTGGACGCCAAGGCGACCGCGGAGTCCTGACCACACCGCGCAGGACACGGCCGACCGCCGGACCCACGGGTCCGGCGGTCGACTGCTGTCCGGGCCCGGAGACCGTTGCCCGGGCCCGTCGGCTGCTCCGGGAGCGGGCTGCTCGACGGCACGGAGCCGAACCCTCGACCGCCTCCGGCCCGGCAGCGGCCGGCGGGGCCGAACTCGGCCTGAGCAGGCACGACTTGGTCCGAGCGGGCGGGGCCCGGCTCGAACGAGCGTGACTCGGCCCGAGCGGGTGCGGCTCGGGTGTCGTGCGGTCGGGCTCGTGGCGGTCAGACCAGCTCCGGGTGTCCGCGGTGGCGCTGCCACTCGGGGGCCAGGATCGACATCACCACCTCGTCCACCCACTCCCCGTCGTAGCACAGCGAGTCACGCAGGACGCCCTCCGCCACGAAGCCGGCCTTCTCGTAGCTGCGGCGGGCGCGCGGGTTGAACGCGAACATCCCCAGCGAGATCCGGTGCAGGCCGAGTTGCTCGAAGCCGTAGCCCACGATCAGTCGCAGTGCCTCGGTGCCGAGCCCGCGGTTCTGTCCCGAAGGGGCCAGCAGGATACGGAAGTTGCAGCTCCGGTTGGCGCTGTCCCACCTGTTCAGCACCACCTCGCCCACGCAGGCGCCGGTGGCCCGATCGACGACGGCCAGGTCGAGCCGGTCCGGCTGCTCGTTCCGGGTGCCGTACCAACTCCGCATCTGCTGTTCGGCCTTGTCGTCCCAGGGCTCGGGATCGCTCGGTCCGCTGTCGCTTCCGGTCAACCGGCCGATCTCCGGGTCCTGGAGGAACGTGCGGATGGTCTCGGCGTCCTCGTCCAGGAGGAACGGGCGCAGGATCACGTTCTCGCCGACGAGCGTCGGCTTGACGGAGAAGTCGGCCCGGTGATGATCGTTCATGGGCCGATTGTGGGCAGGGCCCTCACACCGGCGCAAAGGGTTTAGCCGGACCGTACGCAGCCTCCCGGCCACCTGCGGTCGGGGCTCGGGCCGTCGGGGGTGGGTGCGGGAGGAGCGGGCTCCGCTGCGGCCCGGGCCGGGGCGTGGCACTGCGGTGTGGATGCGCCCGAACGGGTGAACGGCACCGTGCCGCGGCTGCTCGGTCCACCGAAGCGGACCTGTCGCCGGGCGCGGGAACGCACGGACCGTCACCGCCGAGGCCCGCCACTCCCCGCCGGGCCCGGCCGGGCCGGGAGACCGGGGTGCGGAGAGTCACGTGAGGCCGTGCACCGTTGTGGCAGGCCGGACGGGCCTACCCGAGCGGTCCTGGTGGGCCGTGTGACCGCTCGGGTGCTCAGGGAAGCGCCTCGGCCTGCATCGGTGTGCGGGGTGTCTGGTGCCCGCCGCTCGCCAGCATCCGGACCTCGCCGCGATCGCTGATCTCGGCTCTGACGATCCCGGAGTCGTCCGCATAGACGGGATGGCCGCCGGGGCCGTCCACGCCCGTGTCCTTGACGACGACCACGTCCTGCGGTCCGTGGCTGCCCGGATCGCCGGGGAATGTCAGTGCGTACCGTCGTACTCGACCCATGACCGGCCTCCTCAGCGGGCCCCATCGTCCATCGTACGGACGGTGGGGCCCGGCGGAGCGGGTCAGTGCCGGTGGTGATTGTCCGGCTGGGCCGGGTCGCCGGGGTGTTCCAGACCCGGCACCAGGTGCAGACGGTGCGCGCGGGCGTGGTCGAGCCAGCGGACGAAGGCGATCCGGCGGGCGGCCGCGAGCAGCTCCGGGGCCGGGTCGGCCGGGGAGAGCGGATCGTCGCGTTCGGTGAGCAGGGTGGCCGTCCAGCCGTCGACGGTGACCGCGGTGCCGGGCCCGGCGGTGCGCAATGCGGCCGCCAGGGCGAGCGGCAGCGTCTGCGGCCGGGCGTCGAACTCGCCGTCCGGTGTGGCGATCCGCCAGACCGGACCGCCCTCGGCCGGCCGCTGCTCGACGGCGGCCCGGTAGCGGGCGACCTCGTCGGGGGAGAGGACCACCTCGGCGGTCACGGCCCGGTAGACCGCCCGCACGGCGGCGCTGCCCTCGAACGCGGCGGCGGCGATCGAGCCGAGCTCGACGGCGGCGCGCTGGTCGAGCCGGGCGGGCGGCGCCTGCCCGCCGCCCGGACCGGAGCCCTCGGTGTCCAGCCCGCGGGCGGCGGCCTCGGCGGCACAGAGCTCCTCGGTCAGCACCACCTGCGCGACCCAGCGGGTCAGCTGTCGGTCCTCGGGGCTCCCGGGGACGGGCAGTGCCGAGGACCGGGACCCGCCGCGCAGGGCGGCGAGACGGCGGTCGAGTTCGGCCCGGGGCAGCGGTCGGCCGTCGAGCAGACCGAGGACCCCGGGCGCGGGGTGATCGCACGAGAGTCCGGGCCCGGGCCCGGGCCCGGGCCCGGGCCCGTGACCGTGACCTTGACTGTGCCCGTGGCCGTGCGCCTGCTCGTGCCCCTGCGGGTGCGGGTGCGGGTGCGGGTGCGGGTGCGGGTGCGGGTGCGATTGTGCGTGCCCGTGCTGCCCGTGCTGCCCGTGCTGCCCGTGCGTCGCGGTGCTCACGGGGCGACCACCAGCTCCACGGTCGGCGCGTACTGGCAGCGGCCGAACCACATCACCTTCGCCAGCGCCCAGTACGCCCCGGCCTCGGCATCGCGCGGGACGGCCAGCGCGAACGCGACCGTCCGCTCGGTACCGGCGGGCAGGACGAAACCACGGACCGGATCGGCGACCGCCGCCCACGTCCCCCAGGGGGAGACCAGCTGCAGCTCGCCCCGGATCTCACCCTGCGTACGGTTGGTCAGGACCACCGCCAGCTCGGCCCGTCCGCCCGGCGAGAGCCGCAGCGAGGACGAGGTGACGTCCACCGAGAGGCCGGTGTCCCGGCCGGTCGAGGCCTTGGTCCCCTGCGCTGCGGCCCAGTCCTCGGGGAGCTCGCCGGGCACCGGCAGCAGCGCGGGCAGCTCGCCGACCGCGATCGTGGCCACGTCCTCGACGGACTGCCCGGCGTGTTCCACCCGGGCGGCCGCGAAGTACAGGCCGGGCGCCGTACCCGCCGACGGGCGGAGCGTCACCGGGAAGCGGAGATGGCCCCCGGCCTCCAGCCGGTACGGGCGCTGCCCGCCGCTGACCTCCCACCCGTCCGGCGCCAGCAGGCTCACCGTGCCCTCGACCGCCGCATCGCGCAGGTGCGAGGCCAGCACCACCGAGACCTCCACCGGCCCGCCGTCGGTGCGCAGCAGCCCCGGCGAGACACCGACCGAGACCGGCAGGTACCCCATCGGCGCAGGGCCCCGGTTGTGCAGCCAGTACCGGGCGTGCACGGGCTGCGCCACCTCCGTGACCGGTCCGAGGGCCGACCTGTCGGCGTCCGGTCCGGGAGCCGACCCTTCGGCGGCCCGCTGAGGTGCCTGCTCCGGTACGCCGATCACGGTCGCGACCTCCGAACCGTGCAGCTCGGGGTGGCCGGTGAGCGGCTCGCCGGGCCGCTCCAGCAGGTCGGCCGTCCGCAGTCCGGTGAACCGCAGGGCGCCCTCCAGCCGTGCGGTCCGGCCGAAGCCGGTGGACTCGACCAGGCGCAGCGTGACCCCGGCGGCCGGGTCGGTGGTGGCCGCCGAGCCCTGGGCGATCGGGTTGCCGGTGGGCTTGAGCGCGCCGAGCAGTACCTCGCGCTCCGGCTGGACCCGCAGGTTGGCCAGCGTGGCCGGCAGCGGGCCCGGGTGTGCGGGGGCGAGCCGGGTGTACAGCGGGTGGTTGAACTCCTGGCCCCGGGCGGGCAGCGTCAGCGCCCGCCAGTCGCCGTCGCCGGACACCAGTGAGTAGCTGAACTCGTGTGTCCAGTGCTGGAGTTGGAAGGAGGATCCGTCGGGCAGGGTGCGCTGCGGCGGGTCGATCCAGACCCCGGACGGCCAGCCGGTGCAACTGCGCATCAGCGACAGGTGCAGTGCGCCGCCCGGGTCCACGGCGAAGCCGGGCAGGCCGAAGGTGAGCAGGGCGACCGTGTGGTCGGTGAGCAGTTCGCTCTCGGCCACCGGGCCGGGGCAGGTGGCGGAGATCCGGGCGTCCCCCAGGTCCTCGGCGAGTGCGTCGGTGTCGGTCACCACCAGGGCGGGCAGTGCGCGCAGGTCGCGCAGGTCGGCGCCCGGCTGCCACATCTCGTGCAGCGGCTTGTCGGCGGGTACCCAAACCCGGCCGTGCGTCCTGAGTGCGGCGGAGTACTCGGCGCCCGCGCGTTCCAGCAACTCCCGTGCCGCGTCGTTGACTTCGGGGCCGCCGAGCACGATGCGGAAGTCCGGCAGGTTGGAGTCGACGTCCAGCCAGCCGTAGCGGGACCAGTCGGCGCTCGCGGTGGTCGCGGTGACGCCCACCCGGGCCAGGGCGACGAGGAGTCCGCGTGCCTCGGCGGCGGCCTCCAGTGCCGGGACGACCACCTCGGCGACGCCGAGCGCCCGGTCCCCGATCGCCGCTCCGGTGAGGCCGCGGAGGCCGATCCGGGCCGTGGCGCCGAGCCCGAACCAGGTGTTGGCCGGGTTGTCCAGGGTCCACGGCGACTCGGCCGCGTCGACGTCCGGCAGGGCGAAGCCGCGGCCCACCACGGCGTCCGCCACCTCGCTGACCGGCAGTGCGCCGGGCAGGTCGACCGGGAAGCGCAGCCGCAGCAGCCGGTCCGCTCCGGCGTAGTCCAGTACCCGGGTCCGGCAGTCGACCCGCTCGATGCCGTGCCAGAGCGTGACCGTCTGCTCGTACCCGATGCCCTCGACCGTGCCCGCGATCACCAGGCGTTCGCCGAGCGGGCCGCTCTCCCGGCGGACGCTCGCGGGTCCGGTGGAGGCACCGACCACCGGGCCCTTCGGGACCAGGTGCCAGGGGCCCTCGCCGAAGTCCGGGTGCTGCGGGTACTCCTCGTAGACCCGCAGCTCGTTGCCGACCTGGCCGTCCTGGATCAACTCCCGCCCGTGGCGCAGGTCGTGGATGCCGGACAGGCCGCCGCCCCGGGCCGGATCGGCGGTGACCCGGTAGCGCTCGTTGGCGATGACCCGGCCTTCGGCGGGGTGCCACGCGGTGTCCGGCTCGCCCTCCACCAGGCGCCAGGTCCGCCAGCCGAGTGCCGGGACGTCGGTGGCCAGGAAGCGCAGCGTGCCCCGGTCCACCGTGCAGGGCACCTCGGTGCCCGTGTCGTCCAGCACCCGGCCGCCGTCGGTGCCGTCCGGCAGCGGGAGTTCCACCAGGGCCGAGCGGTCGAAGGAGAGGGTGTTGGTGACGACCAGGGCGGTGCCCTCGCCCGTCGTGTCGATCCGGCCGGTCAGCGCGTCGAGCGCGGTGTCGCGGACGGCGGCGGCCAGGTCGTGCGCCTCGCGCCAGCCGGAGAGCAGGTCGATGTACACCTGGTCGGACTCGGAACCGGTGATCGCGTCGTGGTGTGCGCCGTAGGCGAGGTGGCGCCATGCCTTGTCGAGTGCGGCGTCGGGGTAGCCGCCCAGGCCGTGGAGTGCGGCGAGGGTGGCGAGCTTCTCGGCGTCCACGGCGGCCACCTCGCCGGCCCGCTGGGCCTGCTTGGTGTCGATGTAGGAGACGTCCTTGCCGGTGTAGACCGGGTTCATGTCGCGGGTCTGGGGGCTGGGCCGCCGTCCGGAGGCGGCGAGTTCGGCGCGGACCGCGGTGAGGAAGTCGTGCGGTGTGCCGCAGCTGAAGCGCGGCCAGACGTACTTGGCGGCCCAGGAGCGGTGGATCTCGGTGACCCACTTGTTCGGCGGGGTGTAGTCGGTGCCGACCGGGAGCAGCAGGTTCCTGGTCGCGCCGACCGGCTTGAGCTTGCGGTACAGCTCGTAGACGGCCTGCTCGGCCGTCGCCAGATCGGGGGAGGAGTCCATCCACCAGCCGGCGGAGTAGTGGTGCGGCATGAAGTGGGTGAGCACGCCGCGTCCCGAGGGCGAGATCCACTCGAACTCGCTCGGGAACTGCATCACCGTGGCGTCGTCCTTGGCCTCCCGGAAGTTCTTCTGGATCGGCCCCCACTGGTGGAACGGGCCGCGGGCCCAGGCGCTCCCGGTCAGCCCGGCCGCGTCCAGGTAGCCGGGGAACTGCGGGTCGTGGCCGAAGACGTCCAGCTGCCAGGCGGTCTGCGGGTCGCCGCCGAGGATCTCGCGCTGGTAGCCGATGCCGTAGACGATGTTGCGGATGGTGGTCTCGGCACCGGTCAGATTGGTGTTGGGCTCGTTGTAGGTGCCGCCGACCAGCTCGACCTGGCCGCGCTCCAGCAGCCGCCGCAGGTCGGCGCGGCGCTCCGGGTGCTGGTCGAAGTACGGCTTCAGGTAGTCGATCTCGGCGAGCACGAACTTGTACACCGGGTCGCGCAGCGCCAGGTCCAGGTGGGCGTCGACCAGTGCGAAGCCGTTGCGCTCCCACAGCGGCCGGGTGGTGGCGTCGCCGGAGAGCAGTTCCCACGGAGAGGTGTACGCGGCCTGGGTGTTCCACCAGACCGGGTCGTAGTGGAAGTGCGAGACCAGGTACATGGTCCAGCCGGGCTCGGCGACGACGACGCTCGCCTGCGTCCGGGCGTCCTGGGCCAGGACCGTGACCGGCAGCCGGGCACCGACGACCGGATCGTCGATGGTGAGCGGGACTTCGACCACGCCCGTGCCGGTCGCCTCGCCGCTGACGCCGGGGCCGGCGACGGTGACCCGGACGGCCGGGCCGTCGGCGGTGCCGTCCAGGGTGACGCGTAGCACCTGGCGGGGGGCGTCCTCGGTGCCGACGAACAGGTCGGTGTTCTCAACGGCGGTGATGGCGACCGGCACAGGGGGTCCTTCCTGGTGGGAGGGTGGTTCGCGATGGTGCTGACTGCTGACTGCTGGGTGCTGCCTTGCTGCCTTTCCGGCGGTCGGCTGTCGGTTGCCAGCCCTCGGTGGCCGATCCGGGGTGGCCGACTGCCGGTCCTCGTGACGCTGCTACGAGCCCCAGGCCTCGAACTCGTAGATCCGGGCGGCGGGGTCGGAGTTCTGGGTGGGTCTGGTGATGTTCAGGCGGACGTACCTGGCCGTGACGTCCACCGGATGGGTGGTGGTGCCTGCGGTGTTGCCGGTGACCGTGACGGCGGTGGTCCACGGGTCGGCGGTGGAGGAACGGACCTGGACGGTGAAGTCACGGGTGTTCCAGGCGGCACTCTCCCCGCCCGCCCCGGCGTGCCGGACCACGAACCGGGTGAGCGGATGTGCCGAACCCAGGTCCACCTCGAGCCACTTGGTGCGGGTCAGGGTGCACCACTTGTCTCCGGTTCCGCCGCGCACGCTGCCGTTGACGGCCTTCGCCGGACCCTCGTCGGCGTTGCACTGCCCGGATGCGGTGGCCGGACGGTTCAGCGCCAGGTCGGTTGCGGCGGGCGGCGCATCGGACCAGCGCACCTCGGCGGTCGCGGCGTGGGAGCGCCCGTAGGCCGTCGAGACCGCGTCGACCTCGATGACGGTCGCGCTCTCCTGCCCCACCCGGTCCAGCTGCGGGACGAAGTACGCGTCGTCGGGCGTGCCGCCGAGGAAGGTCCGGCTGCCGTCCGGGTTGCGCCGGTACACCTCGTAGTGGTGCACGGCGCCGCTCCCCGGCGGGGACCAGGCCAGCCGCAGCGACTTGCGGCTCGCCGAGACATCGGTGGCGCCGAGCACCGTGAGGCCGGTGGGCGCGGCTGTGGCGGCCACCGGTCCGTCGTACACCGCGAGCTGGCCGATCCTCACATCGTAGGAGGCGACGGGGCTCGGCGCGGAGACCTGGAGGCCGATCTGCGCGATGGTCCGCCCGGCGTACGCCGAAAGGTCCAGCGTCCGTCGTTCCCAGCCGCTGCCGCCGGTCGCGCCGAGGTCGATGGTGGTGAAGGTGGTGGGGTCGTCGGTGAAGGAGACCGCCGCGCCGAGGCGGGACGCCCCGGCGGAGGCTGTCCTGAACACCACGGACAGCCTGGTGTCGGTGTTCACCGGCAGCCGGGACTCGTACAGCCGCACGGTGTTGGTCGCGTCCAGGCGCCCGGTCAGCCGCAGCGACGAGCCGCCCTCGTAGGCATCGGTGAAGTCGATCGACGGGCTGAGTCTGCTGCCGCCCGAAGCGACCAGCCAGCGGTAGGTGGGCAGGACGTCCTGGAGCGAGAGGTTGTTCCAGCCTCCGGTGCTCACCCGTTTCCCGGCGGAGTTGTAGAAGTCGCCCTGACCGGTGTCGAAGGAGGTGACGAAGGGCTTGGCGGTGACGGGGGAGGACTCGCCGACGTAGGTCGACAGGCCCTTCCAGGAGTCCGGGGTGCCGGTGTCGGACGGATCGCCGTTGGCGCCGACCCAGTAGCGGGAGTCCTTGGCGTAGAAGTCGGCGCGGTCGGTGGCCGACTTCCAGGTCCACTCGGGGCGGTACAGGCCGAGCGAGGTGACCTGCGGCCTGCCGGGCGGGAAGATCGCGTCCCAGGCGACGGAGGTCCGGTAGCCGGCCGCCTCGGTGTCGACACCCGAGTACAGGTCGTACTCGCTGCGGCCGAGCGACCTCGCCACGCTGCGCGAGGAGTCCAGCCCGGCGGCGGTCCAGTCGAAGTTGAGGAACATCGAGTCGGCGACGCGGCTCGAACCCTTTTGCAGGAAGCCGTCGTTGGCGGAGTTCAGCGCGTTCTGCCAGCCGACGTCGCCGGACTCGGTCATCGCGTCGTACCACTGGAACTCGACCGGTCCCTGCGCCCGCGCGTAGGTCATGGTGTCGCGCAGTTCGGTGGCGAGGGCCGAGTCGCCGCCGGCGGTCTCCTGGTTGATGAACCAGCCGTCGAAGCCGTAGTACCTGGCCACCTGCACCAGCTTGTCCGCCACCGGGTAGCGGGAACCGGACTTCTGCACGAAGTCGCGCACCCACTGCAGCTGTCCGCCGTAGGCGGTGGGCGGGAAGAACACCGTGCCGTAGACCTTGACCCCGTTGCGGTGCGCGGCGTCGACGACCGTCGGGTTGGGGGCCAGGATCAGCCCTTCGCCCGCCGAACCGCCCCAGAACACCAGGGTGTTCACGTACTGCCAGTAGCCGAAGGCGTAGTAGTTGGGGTCGGCCGAACCCTGTGAGGGGTTGGCGGAGGTCGGACCGAAGGAGACCAGTGAGGAGATCCGGGTCTGGTCGGTACGGGCGTTGGCGTTGGCCCGCAGCGCCGGGTCGGCGGTGCGCGGCTGGAGCGGGACCCGGGAGCGGTTGAACCTGGCATCGGGGTCGTTCGCCGGGTCCCAGCCGAGCAGGGTGTCGGGGTACCAGTACGAGGCGTACGGCTGGCTGCCGTTGGCGTTTGCATTCGCGTTGGCCTTGGCCTTGGCGTTGGCATTTGCGTTGGCGGCGGACGGGGGAGCGGCCGCGCTCCTCGCTTCGGCGGCGGGGCCGGCTCGGGTGCCCGCCGTCGCGGGGACCGTGCCGAGGACGGCGGTGGCGAGGGCCGCGCACAGTAAAAGGGACAGCTGTCTGAGTCTCATCCGGGTCTCCGATCCAGCGCGGGGCGAGTGGTCGGGTGCGGTGGGTCCGGCGGTCGCGGTGGCTCCGTCGGGTGTTCAGGTCAGCGGGTGCAACTGGTGTGCCGGGTTCAGCGGGTCAGGGAGGGCCGTAGCGGTTCACGGCGGTTTGCGGCTGTTTGTGGCGGGTGTGGCGGGTGTGGCGGGTCCGGCGCGTGTGGTGGGTGCGGCGGGTCCGGCGGTCAGGGCCGGCCGCCGGGTTCGATGAGCCCGCCGACGCCGCGCGCGGCCAGGTACCCGGAGTCGGCGGCGCGTGCGGCGGGGACGATGGCGAGCGGGCCCGAGGCGCGCAGCCGTACCCACTCGGTGTGGAAGGCACTGCCGGGGGCGACCTCGGCGCGGCGGTCGGGGCGCTCGCGCAGATCGACCGCGCAGACCAGGCCGGGGCGGTCGGACGCCATGCTCCGCCGGCCGGAGTGCTGTGCGGTGCGCTCGTCGGCGCGCCGCTCGGCGATGACGGCGGAGAGCTCGGCGGCGAGCGGCTTGCGGCGGTGGTCGGTGGTGAACAGGCCGAGGTCGTACTCGCGTTCGGGGAAGTCGGCGAGCGAGCGGTCCAGGTCGTGCGAGCACCACCAGGTGACACCCCAGAGCGCGGGATTGGGGAGGAGCTGGTCGAGGGTGCGGCGGACGAAGGCGGGAGCGTCCGCGTCGGGTACGTCCGGGCGGGGCGAGCCGATCTCCTGGAGCCAGACCGGGCGGGTGGGGTCGGAGGCGGTCGCGGCAGCGAGTTCGACCAGGTAGTCGGCGTGCGAGACGGTGGCCGGGCCGAGCGGGCCGTCGAGGGCCGAGACGCCGTTGAAGACCCAGGAGTGGACGGTGGTCAGATCACCGAGCTCGGCAGCGTCGGCGGGGTGGAACGGGTGCTCGGGGTCGTACCAGGCGGCGTCGTACAGCGAGTACAGGCCGAGCACGTACGGTGCGGCCGCGTCGACCGTCCGGAGCAGCTCGGCGGCCCACTGGGAGGACTCCTTGGCGTCGGTCGGGTTGGCCGGCCAGAGGTTGTTGACCTCGTTGCCCAGGGTGATCGCGAAGACGTTCGACCGGCTGGAGGCGGCCCGGCTCACCCGGTCCACGTAGCGGGTGATGCCCTCGCGGACGGCGGGGTCGGTGAACAGACTCCGCCGGTGCCAGGTGAGCACCCAGGAGGGCAGGAAGTCGTAGCTGGACAGGTGGCCCTGGAGCAGGTCGACGGCCACGTCCAGGTCGAACTCCGCGGCGATGTCGATCAGTTCGAGCAGATCGTCGATGCCGCGACGGCGGATCAGTGAACGGTTCGGCTGGATCCACGGCCAGATCGGGAAGACCCGGACATGGTCCAGACCGAGGCCGGCCAGATCCTCGAAGTCGCGCCGCACGGCATCGGCCGAGAAGTCCAGCCAGCTGTAGAACCAGCCCGCCGAGGGTACGTAGTTGACGCCGAATCGGACTCGGTCGGGGCTTGGGTGCTGCGTGGTCACGCGCGTCCTCCGGCTGCCGGGTAGGGCGGACCCCTGGTCGGGCGAGCCTAAACCGCTTTAGGTCATCTGCCAAGACCGCCGTCGAGCGCCGGACGGCCCGTGCTCTCCCGCACGGTGAGCAGCGGGGTTGGCGTCTGCAGGTCGCGGACCGTCCCCGGAGCGTCGATGGCGGCGAGCAGCTGGCGGGCCACCTGCTCGCCGAGGGCGAAGGTGTCCCGGGAGAGCGCGGTCAGGGCGGGGTGGACGATCCGGGCCAGCACCGAGTCGTCGAAGGACACGATGGAGAGCTCGCCGGGGACCGGGACACCCATCTCGGCGGCCACGCCGAGCCCGGCGACCGCCATCACGTCGCTGTCGTAGACGATCGCGGTCGGCCGTTGCGGCCGGGCGAGCAGGTGGCGGGTGGCGGCGGCGCCCTCGGAGTCACTGAAGTCGGTCGGCACCGAAACCGCCTCGATCAGCCCGAGGTCGCGGGCCGAGTCGCGCAGGGCGCGGATCCGCCGCTGGGTGTGCCGGAAGCTGGGCAGCCCGGCCAGGTGGGCGATCCGGCGGTGGCCGAGCGCGGCCAGGTAGTGCACGATCGACAGCATCGCCTCCCGGTCGTCCGCCCACACGCTGGGCAGACTGCCGTGCCGGCCGGGACCGCCGAGTACGACGGCGGGGACCTCGAGCTGCTCCAGCACTTCGATCCGCTCGTCGCGCACCTTGAGGTCCACCACGATGAAGCCGTCCACCCGGTGCTCGGAGGCCCAGTGCCGGTAGACCGCGATCTCGGCCGCGGTGTCCTCGACCACCAGCAGCTGCAGTGCCACCGCCCTGGCCGAGAGCCCGGCCTGCAGCCCGGAGAGCAGCTGGGCGAAGAACGGCTCCACCCCGATGGTCCGCGCGGGCCTGGCGATCACCAGCCCGACGGCTCCGCTGCGGGCCCCGCCGAGTGCCCGCGCGGCGCTGTGCGGACGCCAGTTCATCTCCTTGGCGACCAGCAGGATCCGCTCCCTGGTGGCCTCGCTCACCCCCGGCCGGCCGTTGAGCGCGAACGACACCGCGCCCTTCGACACCCCGGCCTGTCGCGCGATGTCGGCAATCGTCGGTCGCCCCACGGCCCCGACTCCTCTCTCTTGACAGGGAGTGTAGCCCGGAGGATAGTCCCGGGCACTAGAGCGGTTTAGTACACGCGATCGATGCGCGCAATCGATATATGCGATCGGTACGGCAGTGCGACACGCAGCAGCACGTGACCACACGCAATGCACGCAGACTCACACAGGCTGATGGGCGGGCGGGCGGCCGGAGCGCCGGCGCCAGGGCAGGCCGGGAGACCTCATGCGAAAGTACTGGGCAAGGCTGGCAGTGGCCGCGGTCGTGGCAACGACGGTGGCGGGATGCGGACTCGGCGGCGGCTCGTCGTCACCCGGTGGCGAAACGGCGCCCGCCGCCGTCACCGGAGAGATCAAGGGCAAGGTGACGCTTCAGACCTGGGCGCTGAAGCCGAAGTTCACCGACTACATGCAGGGCGTGATCGACTCCTTCCAGCGCAAGTACCCAGGCGTCCAGGTCAGTTGGCTGGACCAGCCGGCCGACGGCTACGCCGACAAGGTGCTCAGCCAGGCAGCCGGCGACGGTCTCCCCGACGTGGTCAACCTGCCACCCGACTTCGCCCTGCCCCTGGTCAAGCAGGGACTGCTGCTGGACATCGGCTCGGCGGACCCGGCCCTCGCCCGGGACTACGTGGCCGGCGGGATCGACGCCTACCGCTACGCGGGCCGGTCCGGGGCCTACGGCTACCCCTGGTACCTGAACACCGATGTCGACTACTGGAACGCCGACCTTCTCACCAAGTACGGCCTCGACCCCGGCAAGCCGCCCACCAACCTGGACGAACTCATCGCGCAGGCCAAGGTGTTCAAGGAGAAGTCCGGTGGCCAGGCCTACCTGATGAGCCGGAAGCCCGGCCTCGGTGACCTCGCCAACGCGGGCGTGCGGATCATGGCGGAGGACGGCAGGAGCTTCACCTTCAACACCCCCCAAGCCGCCGCCCTGCTCGACCGCTACCGCGAGGCGTACCAGCAGGGACTGCTGCCCAAGGACGTGCTGACCGACAAGTACGCCGGAAACGCCAAGCTGTTCTCCACCGGCACGGCGGCCTGGACCACCGGCGGCGGCAACTACATCACCAGCCTTGCCACCGACAACCCCACGCTCGCCCCCAAGGTCGTTCCCTCACCGGCCATGGGCACCCCTCCGCTGTACGTCCAGGGCCTGTCCGTCGCCAGGAGCAGCAAGAACCTGCCCACCTCCCTCGCCCTCGCCCGCTGGGTCACCAACGCCGAGAACCAGGCCGCCTTCGCCCACCTCACCAGCATCTTCCCCAGCACGAAGGCGTCGGCGAGCGACCCCTACTTCAGCAAGAGCGACGGCACCAACGCGAGCACCGCCAAGGTGATCGCCTTCAGCTCGCTCGCCAAGGCCACCGTGCTCCAACCCGTCCAGGTGGACCAGGCGATGAGCGACATCGTCAACCAGCAGATCGCCCTCGCGATCAGTGGCGGCACCACCTCCGAGAAAGCACTGGACGACGCCGTCGCCCGGTGCGACCAACTCCTCAAGAACTGACAGCGCCCCGGCCATGACGCACCGACGCTGGTACACCCCCTGGCTGCTCATCGCGCCCGCACTGGTCTGGCTCCTGGTCTTCACCGTGTGGCCCTCCGTCAACACGGTGATCCTCTCCTTCACCAACGCCCGCCCGCTCGGCGGCGGACACTTCGTCGGCCTGGACAACTTCGATCGCGCGCTGAGCGATGACCAGTTGGGCGACGCGCTGCTGAACAGCGTGATCTACATGCTGGTCTGTCTGCCGCTGCTGACCGTGCTGCCGCTGCTCATGGCGTTGCTCGTGCAGAAGCGCCTGCCCGGCATCACCTTCTTCCGCACCGCCTTCTACACCCCCGTGATCGCCTCAGCCGTCGTGGTGGCGCTCATCTGGGGCTGGGTCCTGGACGAGCGCGGCCTGGTCAACGGCTTCGCCCAGCGCCTCGGCGTCCTCAGCCAGCCGCTGCCCTTCCTCACCGACCGCTGGCTGCTGCTGCTCAGCGCCATCGGCCTGACGGTCTGGAAGGGGCTCGGCTACTACATGGTCATCTACCTCTCCGCCCTCGGGAACGTCGGCCGCGAACTCCACGAGGCGGCGGCCGTGGACGGTGCCGGCGCCGTCCGGCGCTTCCTGCACGTCACCCTCCCCGGCGTGCGCAACACCATGCTGCTGGTCTCCGTGCTGATCTCGGTCTCGGCGCTGCGGGTCTTCTCCGAGCTCTACATCCTCTCCGACGGCACCGGGGGGCCGGGCGGCCGGGACATGTCGGTGGTCATGCTCATCCAGATGTACAGCCGAGGCTTCACCGGACATCTCGGTTACGCCTCCGCGCTCAGCCTGCTGCTGTTCGTCATCACCGTCTGCCCGCTGCTCCTGCTGCTGCGCCTCGACCGGAAGGCGGCCTGAGAATCCGATGGCCCGACAGCACCCGACACAGCCGCAGCACCCGACAGGACCGGAGCACCTGACAGCTCCGGAGCAGCCGGCGGCTCGCCGGCATTCGGCGGCCGACGACTGCTCCGAGGTCCGTGCGCACTCAACGGACCGACGGAACCGCTCGACCCGAACGCCTCCGAGGGGCCGTACGGGACGTACGGGCCGGACCGCCGGACGGGTCAGAGGCTTCAACTCCACCTCGACCGCCGAAAAATCGGTGCGCTATCTCCTGCTGCTCCTGGTCCTCCTCCTCACCGTCGGCCCGTTCCTCTGGGAGCTCTCCACCTCCCTCAAGGCCCCCACCGAGGACATCTTCACCCGCACGCCCGGCTTCCTGCCCCGCAAGCCCACCCTCGGCAACTACGCCGAGGTCGTCAGGGCCGTCCCGGTCTGGACGTACGCCGCCAACTCCCTGGTGGTGGCTGCGATCACCGTCGGAGGCAACGTGGTCGGGGCCACCCTCGCGGGCTTCGCCCTCGCCCGGCTGCGGTTCCGGGGCGCACGGCTGGTCCTCGGGATCTTCCTGGCGACCCTGGTGCTGCCGGGGGAGGTCACCATCGTCTCGCAGTACGTGACGGTCCGCAGTCTCGGCCTCGCCGACACGCTGCTCGGTGTCGCGTTGCCCGGTGCGATCGGGATGCTGAACGTGCTGCTGATGCGCACCGCGTTCCGTGCCATTCCCGGGGAGATGGACGACGCTGCGATCGTGGACGGCGCCGACGTCTGGCAGCGGCTGATCCACATCGGGCTGCCGAGCGTGCGCGGGATGCTGAGCGTCATCGCCATCTTCGCCTTCATCGGCGCCTGGGACGACTTCCTCTGGCCCCTCATCGTCCTCACGGACCCCGACAAGTACACCCTCACCGTCGGCATCCAGTACCTCAACGGCACCTTCAGCGCCAACCCCCGTATGATCGCGGCCGGCACCATGATCGCGTTCCTGCCGATCGTCGTGGTCTTCGCCGCCCTCCAGCGCTTCTTCTTCCGGGGCGTCGAGGAGGGAGCGATCAAGGGATAGCCCGCTCCCGGCGCCCCGGGAGCCGGAGCCGGAGCCGATGTGCCGCTACAGGCGGCGGAAACAGACGGTGTAGGAGAGCGTCGGGTAGTCGTTCTGGCGCCAGGTGGCCCATCCGTCGTTGCCGCAGAACGACGTGTCGTCGTAGGCACTGGTGCGCCCCGTCACCACGACGTTGCCCTCGCCACAGGATCCGACGGTCCTGAAGACCATGGCGTTGTCCGGTCCGCTCGCGTAGAGGCACTCGTTCTTGGTCGCATGGCCCATGGCGTCCGGGTAGTTCATCGTGAGGCAGAGCAGCACGTTGAGCGAGGGCCACCGGGAGACCGTGAAGTACTCGCTCCGGTCGTAGCCCGTCCAGGAGTTGCACTTGCTCGTGTCGGTGGTGCCGGAATACCGTGCCAGCACCGTGAAGTTGCCTTTCTGGCAGGTGACCTGGTTCCAGTCGGACTGCCCGGTGGTTCCGTAGACGCAGTTGCCCTGCGTCGCGTAGTAGGCGGTGCTGTGCGGGTACTGGTAGCTGAGGCAGAGCACGAGGTAGTACCCGTCGTAGGACACGGCCCACGAGGTGCGGGGCACACTGTCGCAGCTGCTCCGGTCCGTCGTTCCCCGGAAGACCCGCACGACCTGGAACCCGCCGCTTCCGCACTCCGTCGGCTTCAGCGCGACCTGCTGTTCCGTCCCGGTGTTGCCGAAACACTGGCCGACCTGAGCGGCCTGGACGGGGTCGGTGGTCGGTGTGGGTGTGGGCGTCGGCGCGGTGAAGGTGGTGACGTGGCTCGGGGAGCGGGAGCCGGCCGGGGACGAGGAGTCGGCCGGGGGCACCGAGTCCGGGTAGGTGCTCCACGGCGAGGGGGGCAGCGGGCTGTCGGCGATCGAACGGGCCGGTCCGGTCGAGGACGGCTTGACGAGCGCGGCGGTGACCCCGCCTCCGGCCAGCAGGAGCACCATCAGGCAGACCAGCCACAGTGGCAGGGCGGCGGAGCCGACGCGCACGCGACGGGCGCCGAGGGGCCGCGCCGGGCCGGTCTGCGCGACGGCCTGGCGCGGGTTGCCGCAACGGGTGCAGAAGCGGGTGACTGCGTCCTCGAAGCGCTGACCGCAGTGGATGCAGAAGCGCATGACCTTCTCAATCTCGCTGGACTTCGGCGCGTCCCGGGCCTGGCCAGGCCTCAGAGGCCCTGGATCGCCTGTTCGATCGCCACCGCCAGGGCGGCCAGGGGTGTCAGCCCGGCCACCGCACGTGTCAGCGCCCCGGCCAGCACGGCCAGCTTGCTCCTTCGCGGGGTGGGGGCGTCGAGTTCCTCCCGTGCGTCCCGTGCCACGTCGATCAGGCCCTCGCGGTCGGGGTGGTCCGACCGGCCGAGCTCGTCGATCAGCCGGGCGAGCAGGTCGCGGATCTCCTGCGGCGACTGCTGCCGCCCTTCCGGGGGCTGGGACACGGTGATGTCGCGAGCCACGGCCCTCGACTGCTTTCCGCTGGCAACGGCGCTGCCGACGACGTTGGCGCCCCCGCTCGCGATGATCCCGTCGTTCCTGTCCATCATGGCTCCCTTCCGGTCCGGCCGGCTGCGTCCGCCTGCGTCTGCCTCAGTCCAGCTTCAGGCGCGGCAGTTTGAGCGGAATGTCGATGGAGATCGACGCCTTCTTGCCCGAGGCCACCGAACTGGACTCCACCGTGGCACCGCTGGTCGCGATGATGCCGTTGTTGATGATGGTCTCCTGTCGTTGGACCAAGTCCCCGACGTCGATGCCGTTCTTCTCGGCGAACTCCACGAGTGCGTCGAGGACGCGCCTCTCGGCCACCTTCAACGCCATTTTGGTGTCGAGCTTCTGGAAGTAGCGGTGGTAGTTGGTGTCCGAGGCCTGCTGCCGGACGCTCAGCCGCGCCCCGTAGTCGAACCGGTGCAGCCTGGTGATCATCCTGTTCTGGCGCCGGACCCGCCGGGTCATCCCGAAGTCGGGTGCGAAGCCCATGACGGCACGCGCCGGTGACGCCAGAAGCATGAAGAAGGTACTGACCATGGTCTCGGACGTCTTCTTCGCGAAGTCGCCCACGCTCGGGCTCGGCAGCAGCGTGTCGATGATCCGGTAGCGCTCCAGGAGCGGGCACAGCACCGTGTGCACGGCCTCCACGGAGAGATTGGACTCCGAGCGGTAGAACCGCACGAAGAGCGAGGTGACCAGTTCACCGCCCCAACCGGTGGAGTGCACGGCCAGGTAGGGCCGGGCCCGGTCCTCCGGCGCCCGCTTCAGCGCGTCCAACTGCTCCTGGGAGACCTCGGCGACGGGCCGGCCGAGCGAGTCGGGCAGGAACCGCTGGTCGCCGACGATGTCCGAACCGTCGACGAAGAGCCGCTCCTCGATTCTCAGGTCGGGCAGGACCAAGGGTCCGAGGCGGTCGGCGACATGGGCGTAGAGGTCCGTCACGTCGAAGTCCCGGGGGATGTCTCCGGAGCCGCCCGGCTTGGTGACATCGAGCGCGAAGGACCACGAGTCCAGCTCCACTCCGTACCCGACGAACGGTGAGTAGCCGCTGTACACGGTGACGTTGCCCGTGGCGTATGCGCCGACCTGCTGGAGACGGGCCTCGGCGTCCTGGTGGGGAGCCGTGGGTGCGGCCTCGGGATCGAAGCTCTCCGGACGCAAGTCCTGCAGGTGACTGCCGAACATGGTCGAGAGCTCGAAGGCGAGCACCGTCCCCCAGGCCAGGAGCAGGGTCAGCAGGGTCAGCAGGGGCCCGGAGGCACTGACGGTGAAGACGAACACCAGCAGCAGCAGGACGGCGAGGAGGAGATCGCGCTGATGGCGACGGGCGTTCGCCGCGTAGGCGTGCCGGAGCACCACCGGAACGTCGCAGGCCGGGGCTGCCGCCACCGCGAGATGGGGCTCGGCCGCGATCTGCTTGACCAGCAGCTTGGCGTACTCCCGGTCCAGGTACGCGGCGGCGCAGAGGTACCGGGTCAGGTCGCCGTCGGCGGCCCGGTGCGGCGCCACCTCGCTCGGCTGCGTCGCCGGGCCGGCGGGCCGCCCGTCGTCGGGCCCGACTGCGGCGGATCGGGCTGCGGTGTATCGAACAGGGGTGGATCGAACGGCTTCGGCACCGCGACCTTTCGCGGCGTCGACCTGGCGGTCGGCCTCGGGCTCGCCGCAGTCACTCTCGTCGACGGCGGCACCGCAGGCCCCGCAGAACGCTGCTCCCGGCACGGTGGTCGCGCCGCATCCGACACAGGGCATCGATCAGCCCATCCCTTCCCCCGGAATGTGATGACCTCTCACTCTCAGTGCACCACTCGCCGATTCTGACGCCGAGTCATCAAACGAGGTTGGTATCAAGCCGTTACGGAGCCAGGGGATTTGGCGCCGGACGGGCGCTGCAGGTCGGAACGCGACCACGGCCGGCTCGACCGGAGGGAGGACCGGCAAGTCCCCTGCCTCGGCGGGCTTCCGGCCGACGACCGAGGCCCTTCAGCGTGTCCTCGTCCTCGGTGCTGCCGCTCGACCGACAAGGCGTCAGGCCAGGACGTTCGCGTCCGCCACGATCCGGGTCAGGGTCGTGCGCAGCCATCGGTGTGCGGGGTCGGCGTCGACCCGGGCGTGCCAGGCCATGCCCACGTCGACGCCGGGCAGCTCCAGCGGGATGTCCTGGACCGTCAGCGGCATCGTGCGGGCCAGCTTGGCCGCGACCAGCGACGGCACCAGGGCGAGCGCCTCGGACTCCAGCGCGAGGTGGCAGGCGCTGACGAAGGTCGGTACGGTCGCCAGAACGCTTCGCTGAAGCCCGAGTTCGGCCAGTCGGTCGTCCACCACGCTGCGCACGCGGCCCCGGCGGGAGACCGTGATGTGCGGCAGGGCTGCGAACTGGCGGGGGGTCAGGGCGCGCTGGGCCCATGGCGCGCCGGTCGGGCCGACGGCGACGTACCGGTGGCGGCAGAGCAGGCTGCTGCGGACGTCGTGCGGGAGCTCGGGCAGTGAGCCGAGGTCGAGGTCGATCCGGTCCCGCAGGTCGGCCGGGTCCTCGTCGCCCTCGGGCAGGATCCGCAGCCGCACTCCCGGTGCCTCGCGGGCGGCCCGCGTGATGAGTGCGGAGCCGACCACCGCGGTGAGTCCGTCGTCGGCGCGGATCGCGAACTCGCGCTCGATCACGGCGAGTTCGATCGGCTGCGGGGGCTGCAGCGCGGCCAGTGCGGCGGCCAGCGCCGCCTCCACCTGCGGCTGGAGCTCGTGGGCGCGCGGGGTCAGCACCAGCCCGCGGCCCGCCGGTACCAGCAGGGGATCGCCGACCACCCGGCGCAGCCGTCCGAGCGTGCGGCTCATCGCGGAGGCGGAGACGTTCAACTCCAGCGCTGCGCCGGTCACGCTGCCCTCGCGCAGCAGCGCATCGAGCGCGGGCAGCAGGTTCATGTCCGGGAGCTGCAAGGGGTCACCTCGTCCGATACTTGCGTTGAATGCATGCCTGGGTTAACCACTCGGAACTTGTGGTCAAGAGTGTAGCCGTCGAACATGAGAGGAGTTCACGGAAGCGACGGAGATAATGATCGACACACATCAGCGCAACACGGCGCTCCTGGTTGCGGGTTGCTTCTTCATGGAGAACCTCGACGGCACCATCGTGGCCACCGCGGCGCCCCGGATGGCCGCCTCCCTGCACATCGAGCCGACCGCGGTGGGCCTGGTCATCACGGCGTACCTGCTCACCCTCGCCGTCCTGATACCGCTCAGCGGCTGGCTCGCCGCCCGGTACGGGGTCCGCCGGATCTTCCTCACGGCGATCTCGCTGTTCACCCTCGCCTCGCTGGCCTGCGCGTTGAGCACGAATCTCTGGCAACTGGTCGCCATGCGCGTCCTGCAGGGCATCGGAGGAGCGATGATGGTCCCGGTCGGGCGGCTGACGGTGATGGCCCGGACGGCGAAGCCGGACATCCCGAAGACGATGGCCTACATCGTCTGGCCCGGCCTGGTCGCACCCGTCATCGCGCCGCTGCTCGGCGGGTTCATCACCACGTACGCGGACTGGCGCTGGATGTTCCTCGTCAACCTGCCACTCGGCCTGGTCGCCCTCCTGGTGGCCCGCCGCCTCCTGGACTCCACGAGCACCACGGGCACCATACCCACCACGAACACCACACCTGCCACGAACACCATTGACACCACGAACACCAAAAGCACCACACCTTCCCTCGACCGGATCGGCGTCCTGCTCACCGCCACCGGCCTCGGCGCCTTCACCTGGGCCGCCCATCTGCTCTCCGAACCGGCCGAGCCCTGGGCGCCGGTCCTGCTCGCCCTCGGGCTCTCGGCGGTCCTGCTCACCGCCGCCGTCCGGCACCTGCTGCGCACCGAACATCCCCTGATCAGCCTGCGCACCCTGAAGGTGCCGACCTTCCGCGCCTCGGTGACCGGAGGAACGGCGTTCTGGATCGCGGTCGGCGCCGTGCCGTTCCTGCTGCCGCTGCTGTTCCAGGAGGTCTTCGGCTGGAGCGCGATCAAGTCCGGGACGGTGGTGCTGTTCGTGTTCGTCGGCAACATCGGCATCAAGCCGGCCACCACCTACCTGCTGAACCGGTTCGGGTTCCGCAGGCTGCTGCTCGGTGCCACCCTCGGCGTGACGGCCACCCTGGTCGCCTCGGCCTTCCTCACCTCGGCCACGCCGCTGGCACTGGTCGTCGTCCTCACCGTGATCAGCGGTGCCGCCCGGTCGGTGGGTCTCACCGGCTACATGACCATCGCCTTCAGCGAGGTCACGCCGGAGCAGCTGCGCCACGCCAACACGCTCTCCGCCACCGCCCAGCAGCTCGCCGCCGGCCTCGGAGTCGCCGCGGCCACCGTGGCCCTGCGGGCCGGCGGGGCGATCGGCGAGCTGCTGCCGGGCACGCCCACCGCGGGGACCGCGTACGCGGTCGCCTTCGGCCTGCTGGCACTGGTGACGCTGACGGCCGTGGTCGGCGCGTACCGGCTCCACCCGGGTGCGGGGGACGCCGTGCGGCGGAGCCCGGTGACGGCCGGGAAGCGCCCGGTCGCCCAGAGCTGAGCGGGTCTCAGCCCCCGGTCACCAGGACGACCTCCAGGGTGCGCGGTCCGTGGACGCCCTCCACCCGGTCGAGTTCGATGTCGCTGGTGGCGGACGGTCCGGAGATCCAGGTCTGCGGACGGGTGGGGTCCAGGCGGGGGAGCGCCCGGGGGAGCGAGGCGACGATCTGCCCGGGGGCGTGGACCACACAGATGTGGTGGTCGGGTACCAGGGTGAGCAGCCGTCGACCCTGGGCGGGGCCGGTGTCCAGGACCAGGGTGCCCGTCTCGGCCACGGCCAGCGCGCAACCGGTCAGGACGCTGTCGACCGCGTCCAGCCGGACGGCGGTGAGAGTGCCGTCGTCCACCACCGCGGAGGCCCCCGCGGCAGCGCTCAGCCAACCGGGCGGCAGGTCGGCGGGGACGGCCACGGTGCGGGAGCCGCGTGCGGCGAGCAGACGGGCGACGGTGGCGGGCAGGTCGGCCGGGGTACTGCGGTGCACCAGGGCTCGGTAGTCGGCCAGGTTCTCGTGCAGCAGGTCGAGCAGCGCCGCCGGGTCCTCGTCCCGGTGCACCGGCAGGTAGTCGCGCGGGATGTCCTCGTGCCGTCGGCCCGCCAGTCGGTCGGTGGCGACGTCTGCCGGGGACGAGTCCGTCCCGGCACCGGCACCGGCACCGGCACCGGGATCCGGCGAGGACGGGCCGGTCCCAGGGCCCGGGCCCGTTGCGGGCGGGCCCTGTTCGGTGCCGATCGCGGCTCGGATCCGGGCCAGCACGGTCTCTCGGCCGGTGCTCATCGGCTGTCCTTCCGGGAACGGGAACGGGAACTCGAACCGGCACTGGAACCGGCACTTGAACCGGAACGGTTCTTCTTCCACCAGTCGCGGAAGGGCTGGTCGGGCAGGTCGGGCAGATCACGGCTGTCGGTCCAGGCGCGGCCGGGGCCGGGCAGCCGCTCCGGCAGTACTCCCCGCGCCCTTCCCGCGAGCCGCTCCCCGGCCGCCAGGACGCCCGGGTGGTCCAGCACGAACCCGGCGGCCTTCACCGCGGCCCGCTCCAGCCGGTGCCCGCCCTGCCCGGCGACCTGCTCGCGCAGGTGGACCAGTACCTCGGGAATGTCGATGGCCACCGGGCAGACGTCGTAGCAGGCCCCGCAGAGCGACGAGGCGAACGGCAGCGAGGCGTCGATCTCGCTGGTGGTGCCGCGGAGTTGGGGCGTCAGGATGGCCCCGATCGGCCCGGGGTAGACCGACCCGTACGCGTGCCCGCCGGCCCGCTCGTACACCGGGCAGACGTTGAGGCAGGCGGAACAGCGGATGCAGCGCAGTGCCTGCCGTCCGACCCGGTCGGCGAGGGCGGTGGTACGGCCGTTGTCGAGCAGGACGAGGTGGAAGGCCGAGGGGCCGTCACCCTCCGGTCCGAGCGTGCCGGTCCAGATCGAGGTGTACGGGTTCATCCGCTCGGCGGTGGACGAACGCGGCAGCGTCTGCAGGAAGACCTCCAGGTCACGCCAGCTCGGGACCACCTTCTCGATGCCCACCACCGAGATCAGCGTCTCCGGCAGGGTCAGGCACATCCGTCCGTTGCCCTCGGACTCCACCACCACCAGGGTGCCGGTCTCCGCGACCATGAAGTTGGCCCCGGAGACGGCGACCTTGGCACGCAGGAACTTCTCCCGCAGGTGCAGCCGTGCGGCCTCGGCCAGTTGAGCGGGGTCGTCGGTCAGGTCCTCGGGCGCGGGCCGGCCCCAGGCGGCCATTCGCCCGGCGAAGATCTCGCGGATCTCCTCCCGGTTCCGGTGGATCGCGGGCACCAGGATGTGCGAAGGCCGGTCGTCGCCCAACTGCACGATGAGCTCGGCCAGATCGGTCTCGTAGGCGGCGATTCCCTCGGCCGCCAGCGCTTCGTTGAGCCCGATCTCCTGGGTGGCCATCGACTTCACCTTGACCACCTCGCGTTCGCCGGTGGCCAGTACCAGGTCGGCGACGATCCGGTTGGCCTCGGCCGCGTCGGCGGCCCAGTGCACCGTACCGCCCGCCGCGGTGACGGCTGCCTCCAACTGGATCAGGTAGTGGTCGAGATGGCGCAGCGTGTGG
Source organism: Kitasatospora sp. NPDC056138 (assembly GCF_042264695.1). NCBI lineage: Bacteria > Bacillati > Actinomycetota > Actinomycetes > Kitasatosporales > Streptomycetaceae > Kitasatospora > Kitasatospora sp. NPDC056138. The sequence goes on from NZ_JBHJVK010000011.1 coordinate 115,619, forward strand.
TCCTTGATAGCCCGGCCGGCGGCGCGCAGCTCTGCCCAGTCGGCGAGTTCGGCGACCGCACGGGCCCGCTTCTCGCGGATGATCCGGGTGGCGTGGGACAGGTTGGCCCGCAGCCGCCGGTCCCGGGTGGACTTGGCGGCGGCCGCCGGAAACGAAGGCATGCCGAGGAAGGTGCCACCGCTCATGTTCAGCTCCAGGACTGCTCGTCACGGTGGCCGCCGGAGGCCGGCCCCTCGGCCTGCCCCCGCTTCCCGGCCGACCGCCGACTCTCGGACAACGACTTCTCGGACAACGACTTCTCGGACAACGACTTCTCGGACAACGACTTCTCGGGCAACGACTTCTCGGGCAACGACTCTTTGGACGACGGCTCCTCGGACAACGGCTCCTCGGACAACGGCCTTTGGGGCAGTGGCCCACCGGTCCACGCGTCATCGGTCCACGGCTGCTCCTCGGTGGCGGCCAGGATCTCGGCGAGGTGCAGCGGCCGCAGTGGCGCGGACCGGCGGTGCAGCAGGCCGCCGAGGTGCATGAGACAGGAGTTGTCCCCACCACAGAGCACCTGTGCGCCTGTCCGCAGCGCGTGACGGACCTTGTCGTCACCCATCGCGGTCGAGACGGCGGGGTTCTTCACGGCGAAGGTGCCACCGAACCCGCAACACTCCTCGGCACGGGGCAGCTCCACCAACTCCAGCCCCTTGACGGCGCGCAGCAGCCGCAGCGGCCGATCGCCGAGTCCGAGCAGCCGCAACCCGTGGCAGGACGGGTGGTAGGTCACGGTGTGGGGGAAGTACGCGCCGACGTCCTCGACCCCGATCACATCGGTCAGGAACTCGGTCAGCTCGTACACGCGCGGCACCAGCGCATCCGCGGCTTCGGCGAGTTCGGACCCGCGTCGCTCGGCCTGCGCCCTGGCGCCGATCCGGGGGTAGTTGTCGCGGACCATCGCCACGCAGGAGCCGGACGGGGTGACGACGTACTCGTAGCCGGCGAAGGCACGCGCCATCCGGCGCACCATCGGTTCGGTCTCGCGCCGGTAGCCGGTGTTGAACTGCGGCTGTCCGCAACAGGTCTGCCCGGCGGGGAAGTCCACCTCGACACCGAGCCGCTCCAGCAGCCGGACCGTGGCGATCGCCGTGGACGGGTAGACCGCGTCGTTCACGCAGGTGGCGAAGAGTGCGACACGCATCTCGGCTCCTCGATGATCTGACGGGGGTGACTGCACGGGGTGACTGCACGGCTGGCCGTACGGCCGTACGGCCGACCGCGTGACCGGGACCGACCCGATCCTCCCAGGCCCGGCCCGCCCCTCCCGGGACCGACCTGCCCGGCCCCGGAGCGACCTGCCCGGCCCCGGAGCGCGCCGCGGAGCGCCCCGAGCACCCCGAGACGCTTCGAGCGCCCCGAAGGGCCCGGCCCGCCGGGAGCGGACGGACCCCCCGAGGAGCGGACGGGCCCCTCGGAGGGCCGGGGCGGCGGTTCGGCCGTCAGTGGCCGCGCCGGATCCACTCGTCGAGCTGCGGAGACTCGGCACCGATCGTGGTCGAGTCGCCGTGGCCGGTCCGTACGACCGTTTCGACGGGCAGGGTCAGCAACCGGTCCCGGATGGATCGGATGATGGTCGGGAAGTCCGAGAAGGAGCGGCCGGTGGCCCCGGGACCGCCCGCGAACAGGGTGTCACCGGTGAAGACCGTGCCCAGCTCCTCGGCGTACAGGCAGACCGCGCCGGGCGCGTGGCCGGGTGTGTGCAGCACCGTCAGATCGACACCCGCGACGGTCAGTCGCTGTCGGTCCGTCAGTTCGCCGTCCACCGGGCGCAGCGGGTGGGTCTGCTTCCAGAGCACCTGGTCCTCGCGGTGGAGCAGGACGGGTGCGCCGGTCCGGTCCGCCAGCGCGGGTGCGGCCGCGATGTGGTCGTTGTGCGCGTGGGTGCACACGATGGCGACCAGCCGGCGGCCGCCGAGTGCGGCCACCACCGCGTCGGCGTCGTGTGCCGGGTCGATGACCAGGGCCTCGGTGTCGTCGCCGATGATCCAGACGTTGTTGTCGACCTGCCAGGTGCCGCCGTCCAGCGAGAAGGTGCCGGACGTGACCAGCCGCTCGACCTTCGCTGCCGGGGGAGTGCGGTCCGTCATCAGAAGACCACCACCGAACGCAGGACCTCGCCCTTGTGCATCCGGGCGAACGCCTCCTCCACGTCCGTCAGCTGGATGGTCTCGCTGACGAACGCGTCCAGGTCGAGGCGGCCCTGCAGGTAGAGGTCGATGAGCATGGGGAAGTCCCGGCTGGGCAGGCAGTCGCCGTACCAGGAGGACTTCAGCGCACCGCCCCGGCCGAAGACGTCCAGCAGCGGCAGCTCCAGCTTCATCTCGGGGGTCGGCACGCCGACCAGGACCACCGTTCCGGCCAGGTCGCGGGCGTAGAACGCCTGACGGTACGTCTCCGGCGTGCCGACCGCGTCGATCACCACGTCGGCACCGTTCCCGCCGGTCAGCGCCCGGATGGCCTCGATCGGGTCGCCGGAGCGGCCGTTGACGGTGTGGGTGGCGCCGAGCTTCTGCGCAGTGGCCAGCTTGCGGTCGTCGATGTCCACGGCGATGATCCGCGAGGCTCCGGCCAGCCTGGCACCGACCACGGCCGCGTTGCCGACGCCGCCGCAGCCGATCACGGCGACCGAGTCGCCCCGGCCGACGTTTCCGGTGTTGATGGCGGCACCGAGCCCGGCCATCACACCGCAGCCCAGCAGTCCGGCGGCGGCGGGGGAGGCCTCGGGGGCGACCTTGGTGCACTGGCCGGCGGCGACCAGGGTCTTCTCCGCGAACGCGCCGATCCCCAGCGCGGGCGAGAGCTCGGTGCCGTCGAGCAGGGTCATCTTCTGCTTGGCGTTGTGGGTGTTGAAGCAGTACCAGGGCCGGCCGCGCAGGCAGGCACGGCAGTTGCCGCAGACCGCACGCCAGTTGAGGATCACGAAGTCACCGGGGGCGACGTCGGTCACTCCCTCGCCGACGGCCTCCACCACACCGGCCGCCTCGTGGCCGAGCAGGAAGGGGAACTCGTCGTTGATCCCGCCCTCCCGGTAGTGCAGGTCGGTGTGGCAGACCCCGCACGCCTGGACCTGCACCAGCGCCTCACCCGGACCGGGGTCCGGGACCAGGATCGTCTCGACCTGTACCGGGGCACCCTTGGAACGGGCGATCACGCCGCGCACCTGCTGAGCCATGAAGAAGAGCCTCTCGTCATCGGGCGCGGGCACGTGCTCCATCCGTGTCCACGCGGGTTGTTCGCGCCGATCGCGGCCAGACCGCGGCCGATCGCGAGTCGTACACGACGGTCAACACCGTACGGTGCGGACGATCACCGCCGACCACCGGACCACCGACTCGCCGTGGGCGTCGTCACCGTCACGGGTCGAAGCCTGCCCCTGGTGCAGTGCACGGAACCCGAACACCACCGTTCTCCGGCCCGCGACCGCCTCAAGGTGAGTCACCGAGAGGCCCGCCGTCGCCGTGGCCCGAACACACTTCAAACCAGAATGCGGACGAGTTGATCCGTTCGGGTTGTTCCAGCCCTATGTGTCGACGCGTCCGGTGCAAGCCCGTCAGTATCGTCTCCGTGACCGTCGAACGGCGAGGACCACGCAGCTCCGCACCGGGGCCCGCCACCCCCGGCCGCGGCTCGCCGTGGCCCTCCGGCCGGGCACCGGTGCAGCGGCGGGCGGCCGTCTGCCGGAGACTGCCCGGGAGTGCGTCCGGGGGCGTGCCGCGTAGGCTCGGGCTCCGCACGGGCGCAGAGGAGAAGCCGATGGACAGCCACGACTGGGATCAGCGCTACAACTCGGCCGAACTGGTCTGGGGCACCGAACCCAACCGCTGGGTGCTGCGCGAGTGCCAGGACCTGCCACCCGGGCGGGCGCTCGATCTGGCGGCCGGTGAGGGCCGGAACAGCCTCTGGCTGGCCGCTCTGGGCTGGCGGGTCACCGTGGTCGACTTCTCCCGGGTCGCGCTGGAGCGCGGGCGAAGACTGTCCGAACAGCTCCCGGCCGGGGTCGCACGGCACTTGAGCTGGGTCGAGGCGGACGTCCGCACCCACGTCCCCGCGCCCGGCGCCTACGACCTCGTCCTCATCGCCTACCTGCACCTCCCCGCCGAGCAGCGCCGTGCCGTACTGCGGAGAGCAGCGGACTCCCTCGCGCCCGGCGGCACCCTGCTGGTCGTCGGCCACGACACCACCAACCTGACCGAGGGCTCCGGAGGCCCCAGTGACCCGGCCGTGCTCTTCACGCCGGACGACATCCGCGCAGATCTGGCGGACTGCCGGCTGCACCTCGTCCGGGCCGAACGCGTGCGCCGGCCGGCCGGTGCGGCCCATGGCGGGACAGGCGAGGCGGTCGACGCCCTGGTACGCCTCGAACGCCCTGCGCTTCCTGAGCGCTGAGCCCTGAGCGCTGGCCGGGCACGGGCGAGACAGGACGGTGGACGGTGGCCGGTGGTCATCCGCCGAACGGGCAGCGGCTCGGCCCGTCGCGGGGAGAGACTGGGACCGGACTGTCCCCGCGGAACGGAGTACCGCACGCGATGACGAACCCGATGACGAACCCGATGACGAACCCGGCGAACCCGACGGCGAACCAGGCCGCCCCGACGGGCCCGACGCACCCGATGGCGAGCCCGGCAACCATCCCGGCCGGGGCAACCACCCGAGCCTGGCTGGCCGACGCGGTCCTGTACCAGATCTACCCGCAGACCTTCGCCGACACCAACGGTGACGGCATCGGCGACTTCGCCGGGATCACCGAGCACCTCGACCACCTGGCCTGGCTGGGTGTGGACGCGATCTGGCTCAACCCGTGCTTCGAGTCGCCGTTCCGGGACGCCGGGTACGACGTCTCCGACTACTTCTCCGTCGCACCGCGCTACGGCACCCGGGAAGACCTCGCCGCACTGGTCGAGTCCGCCGGCCGACGGGGGATCAGGGTCATGCTCGACCTCGTGCCGGGGCACACCTCCGACCGGCACCCGTGGTTCCTGGCGGCTGCCGACGACCCCACCGACCAGCGCTACATCTGGGCCGACCGCCAGGCCACCAGGTTCGTGCCCTCCCCGGGCAAGCGGCCGGGCTACTACCTGCCGAACTTCTTCGACTTCCAGCCCGCACTGAACTTCGGCTACGCCCGGAGCCTCGACGACGAACCGTGGCGACAGCCCGTCGACGCCGAAGGGCCGCAGCAGAACCGGGCCGCGCTGCGGGAGATCATGGACCACTGGCTGCGGACCGGCATCGCCGGGTTCCGGGTGGACATGGCGTACTCCCTGGTCAAGGGGGATCCGGAGCGCGCCGAGACCGCGAAGCTCTGGCGCGAGCAGCGGGCCTGGCTGGACCGGACCCACCCGGGGGCGGTGCTGCTCTCGGAGTGGGGCAGGCCCGAACTCGCCCTTCCCGCAGGCTTCCACGCCGACTTCTTCCTGCACTTCGCGGGTCGCGCCATCCCCTCGCTGTGGCACAACGGGGAGGGGATGACCTCACCCTCCTGGGAGGACGGTCCCTGCTACTTCGACCCGCAGGGCCGGGGCTCGATGGCCGAGTTCGTCGCGGCCTGGCGCGCCGGCCACACAGCCGCGCAGCCGACTGCGCAACCGGCTGCCGACGGGCCCGGAGACGGGTACGTCATCCTTCCCACCGCCAACCACGACTACAACCGCCTCGCCACCGGCTCCCGCACGTCCGAACAGCTCGGCGCGGCCTTCGCCTTCCTGCTCACCTGGCCGACCCTGCCGGCGATCTACTACGGGGACGAGATCGGCATGCGGTTCGTCCCCGGGCTGCCGGACAAAGAGGGCAGCCGACTGGAGCCCACCAACAACCGCGCCGGGGCCCGCACCCCGATGCAGTGGGACGCGGGCCCCAATGCGGGTTTCTCCACGGCTCCGGCCGACCTGCTCTACCAGCCGCTCGACCCGGACCCCGGCAGGCCGACCGTGGCGGGCCAACTCGCCGATCCGGACTCGTTGTTGCATCTCGTACGGCGTCTGATCGCGCTGCGCAGGTCCACCCCTGCGCTCGGCAGCCGCGGTGCGGTGGAGGTGCTGCACACCGGGTACCCGTTCGTCTGCCTTCGCGGTGGCAGCCACCTGGTGGTCGTCAACCCCCGCCGGGAGCCGGCCTTTTTTGCGTACCCCGGTCTCGCGGGCGCCCGTACGCTGGAGGCCCAGGACGTCACCGTGACGGCCGAGGGCATCAGTGCCGACTCCTTCGCCTACGGGATCTTCGAGCTCCCCGGCCGTGTCGAGGAGGCCGGCGCCTCAGGCTCCTGAGCACGGCTCCTGAACTGCTGTAGGACTCCCGAACTGCTACGGGGCAGCCTCGGCGGACGCCGTCGACCTTCTCGACGAGGAGTTCGGGACTCCTGAAGTCCTCGTCCTGGCTTCGGCGTTCGTCGGGGGAGTCGAGGCGTCCGCCGGGCGGGAGGCGAGCGGCGCCGAGCCCGGCCCGGGCGGTGAAGCCGCTCCGTTTCGGCGCTCAACCGGTCAGGTAGCCGTACGGGGTGGCCGTGAAGAGCAGGCCGTCCCGGTCGGATGCGCTCCACGGCCGGTAGGCGCCGTCGGGCGGGACGGAGAGCGTGCTGCCGGAGCTGAAGGACAGGTCCAGACCGCCTGCCGGAGTGGTCTCGGCCCTCGTCACGCGGGAGCCGACCAACCCCAGCAGATCGCGTGACGGGGTCAGGCCCAGTGTGGGGTAGAAGTGCTCGACAGTGGACCGGCCGGTCAGACGGAAGTCGCCGGAGACCGTCACCACCACTCCGTCGGAGAGCTCCAGTACCAGCCCGCTGCTGCCCTTCAGGGCCTCGACACGGCGGCCGCCGAGGACGGCGGCGATCGATGGGGACACCATGGTTCCTCCCGGAAATCGCACGGTCGGCTGATCCATTCTTGCGCGCTGACCCGCCCACGTCATGCAGACCGGAGAACTCGCACCCGTCGCCGTCCCCCAGTCCTGCCCCCATCCGCGTGAACAACGACCCGCGTGAACAACCACCCGCGTGAACAACCACCCGCGTGAACAACCACCCGTGTGAACAACGACCCGCGTGAACAACCACCCGTGTGAACCCGCCACCCGCGGGCCCGTGCGGCTGGGCCCCTGACGGCGGGCCTGGCCTGCGCGGCGTGCTCCACGACCGTGCGCACGTCCTGGCCGGCCACCGGCTCGACCGCCAGGATCTCGCCGGGCGCTGGGAGCTGTCGGAGGGCGACTTCTTCAGCGCCGTGCCGCCCGGCCGACCCGTCCCGACCGTCCGACCCCCGCCCGGCCCGGTCGGGCCGAACCCCCGCGGTCCGGACCGCTCACGCGGTGGGCGACGGCCCGGCCACCCGTCCGCGCAGCAGTTCCACCGGCCCGCCCCCGCCACCGTTCCGCCCCGCCTCCCGGGTGGCCAGGCAGGCCTCCAACCGGCACCCGGACTGGTCGGCCAGCACCTCCCGCGCCTCCTCCGCAGTGAACATCCGCCACTCCACGAGCTCCTCCGGCTGCAGCCTGATCCGCCCGAGCAACTCGGCGCTCACCTCGCCGCCGTCGAAGACGTACACCATGGTCGCGGACCCGTCCGTGTCCGGTGACCAGTCCAGTCCCAGCAGCCGGCCGGGCTCGCGCTCCCAGCCGAGCTCCTCGCGGGTCTCGCGCCGGGCCGCCGCCCGGGGCATCTCGCGGTCCGCCTCCACACCGCCGCCCGGCAGCGTCCAGTACGGGCGGTCCTCCCGCGGGCGCAGGCGCACCAGCAGCACCCGCCCGGCCGCATCCGTGAACAGCATCCGGGCCTTCGCCCGAATCCTCGGCAGCCCGGCGATGTACGCCTCCGGCTCCAGCGGAGGCGGCTGCGCCGCAGCCCCGGCGGCCGCCAGACCCAGACCGGCAGCCCCGGTGTACGGCGGTGGCGGAACCGGCGGCACATGGGCGACGGTGTGACCGACCGGACGGCTGTCCTCCAATTCCAACGGCCCGGCGCTGCGCGGCGCGGTGAGACAGGCCGTCACCCGCCGTGAGAGCCGTGGCGGCAGCGCCGACGACAGCCTGCGCTTCGTCAGCCAGGTCCAGCCGTCGACCTCCGTCACCTGCGGCCGGAGCGCGGAGAGCTGGTCGCTCCGCAGCGGCGCTCCCCAGTACAGGTACGCCGCGATCGGCGGGCGACGGCTGCCAAGCGACCAGTCGATGCAGGCCAGCGGCCCGAGTTCGGGCGACACCCCGAGTTCCTCGGCGATCTCCCGGAAGGCCGTCCGCCTGGGCGACTCGTCGGAGGGCTCCCAACCGCCGCCGGGAATCGCGATCGGGTGCTTGTGGTCGTACGGCAGCCGCACCACCAGGATCCGGCCCAGCTCGTCCGGAAGGAGCACCCCGGCCGCCGCCAGCAGACCCCGCCCGCCGCCCCCGCCCGCGGACCTGTCCTCGTTCTCGGCCCCGGTCACGTCGAACCCCCCTCGTCCGGCCAGTACTTGAACACAGCACCCGGGACACGGCACGCCACCTCGCCGGTTCCCGGGGGCATCCGGCCGACCGGCAGGGAGTGCGCGGACAACCGGCTGACACCCTGTCGATTCCCGGGCGCTCCACCGTGCATGCCCGATGCGTGCCCTCGACCCGATCCTGCCCTCGACCGGAGGGCGCCCCGAGGCGCCACCCGCAGACGCCAACCGGTTCCCTCGCAGTGCCATCCCGGGGCAGGCCCACCGCCGGCCCGCCGGCAGCCCGTACCGGCGCACGTGGTCGGGCCCGGACCGGACGGGGCCGGACGGGACGGGACCCGACGGGACGGCGGTTCGCGCCCTGCCGCCCGGTCGTGACTCCCCGTCGGTCAGTCGCCGCCTCAGGTCGCCAACCTCGGCTCCCGCCCCGATATTTGGCAGCAGGACCCGCCCGACGCCCGTCCCGGCCGCCCGGAAGCCGGGTCCTCGGCCGTCCCGGGTACGCCATCCGGGTGCGCCCGCCACCCCTTCCCAGGCATCCAGGGAGCCCTGATGAGCAACCGCCGTACCAGCCGACGCGCCACCCTCCTCGCCGTGGCCGCCTCGCTGCTCGCCGGTACAGCACTCGCACTGCCCACGCCCGCGGTCGCCCTTCCCATCCCGACCCCCACCGGCGAGGTCGCCGTGGCGCTCGCCAACGACCTCCAGCAGCAGCTAGGCGAGGACCGCACCGCCGGTTCGTACCTGGACGCTTCCGGCCGACCCGTCGTCACCATCACCCACGCGGCCGACGCCCAGCGGGTGCAGTCGGCCGGTGCCGTCCCCCGGCTGGTCACCCGCAGCGCCGCCCAGCTGGCCGCCGCCACCGCCGAGCTCGACCGCAGTGCCGCCGTCCCGGGCACCGCCTGGGCCCTCGACCCGCTCACCGACCAGGTGGTGGTGTCCGCGGACTCCACCGTCCGGGGAGCCGCCCTCGACAGGCTCACCCGGACGGCCGACGGCCTCGGCTCCGCCGTCCGGGTGGAACGGGTTCCCGGCGTCTTCAGCACCAGAGCGGACGGCGGCGACGCGATCTACGGAGGCGGATACCGCTGTTCGCTCGGCTTCAACGTCCGCAGCACCAGCAGCGACACCTACTACTTCCTGACCGCCGGTCACTGCGGGAACGTCGCCTCGACCTGGTACGCCTCCCAGAGCATGACCGACCCGACCGGCAGCACCACCGGGTCCACCTTCCCCGGCCACGACTACGCCCTCGTCCAGTACACCGACGGCCGCGTCCCGGCCTCCGCCGTGGACCTCTACGACGGCACCACCAGCGCGATCACCACGGCCGCGAACCCGTCGGTCGGACAGACCGTCAGCCGCAGCGGCAGCACCTCGCACGTGCACAGCGGCATGGTCACGGGGCTCAACGCCACCGTGCACTACTTGCAGGGCACGGTCCGCGGGCTGATCAAGACGACCGTCTGCGCCGAGGAGGGCGACAGCGGCGGGGCGCTCTTCGCCGGCCACACCGCGCTCGGCCTCACCTCGGGCGGCAACGGCAACTGCACCCTCGGCGGCACCACGTTCTTCCAGCCCGTCACCGCCGCGCTCGCGGCGTACGACGTCGGCCTCTTCTGAGGCGCCGGCGCCCGCTGCCGCCTCCGCAGCCGCGCCCGCAGTGTCCTCGGCGGCACGGCCGCAGCAGCACGGCCCCGGAAGCACGGCCGGGGGAGCAGAAGTGGCAGGTCCGGGAGGCCGCCCATAGCTTCGATTAGGTGGCCCCGGGCCGGTCGGGAACCACCCCGACCGGCCGGCCGGCCCAGCAGAGCCACGCAGTCCAGTCCCTGAAAGCAGGTCACCACCCATGCCCACGTGCCGGACCCCGCAGTTGGCGGGCGTCGCAGCCATCCTCGCCGTCGGTCTGGTCACGGGGCTACCCGGACCGGCCGACGCTTCCTCGTCCCGGTCCCCGTCCACCCGCGTCGTTCACCCGGGCGAGTCGATCCAGAAGGCGGTGGACGCCGCGAGGCCGGGTGACACCGTCCAGATCCTCGCGGGCACCTACCGGGAGAGTGTCTTGGTCACCACCTCGAAGCTGACCCTCCGGGGAGTCGGCGCGGCCACCGTGATCAGCCCGCCCAAGGTCCCCGTCACCGGCGGCACGGCTCCCGCCGGAGCCAAGGGCCGCAGCATCGCGAAGGCTCCCCCCGGCAGCAGCGGCAACGCGTGCGCCCGCGCGGGCCACGGCCTCTGCGTCATGGGCACGGCCGAGCACCCGGTCACCGAGGTGCGGATCGAGGCACTCACCGTCGCCGGAGCCACCAAGAACGGCATCAACGCCTTCGGGACCGACCGGATGACCGTCCACGCCGTGCTGGCCAGGGACAACGGCCAGCAGGGCATCAGCCAGGAGCAGTCCGTCCGGGCGAAGCTGCGCGGCAACGAGGCCCGTGGCAACGGCCAGGCCGGAATCTTCGTGGCGAACGTGGCGGACGGCAAGGTCCCGCCCGTCGAGACCCGGGGCACCGTGATCGGCGAGAACCGCCTCTCGGACAACCGGTTCGGTGTCGTGGTGCGCCGGGTGCGGGGGCTCGACGTCCGGTCCAACGTCATCTCCGGCAACTGCGGCGGCGTGTTCGTGGTGGGCGACGAAGGCGTTCCGAGGGTGGGCGCGCTGACGGTACGTCAAAACGTGGTCCGCGCCAACAACAAGTTCTGCCCGGCCACTCCGCGCCTGGACGTCGTCCAGGGCATCGGCATCCTCCTGACCGGAGCCGAGGACACCGTGGTGACCGGCAACCGGGTCGAGAACAACGTCGGAAAGTCCTCGATGTCCGGCGGCGTCGTCCTCTTCCACAGCTACGTCGGTGCGCCCAACTCCCGGATCACCGTCACCGACAACAGGCTGTGCGGCAACGGCCCGGCCGACCTCGCCAACCGTGACACCGGTACCGGCAACTCCTTCGCGCGCAACGAGTGCCGTCTCCGAGCCCGCTGACCAGTGCTGACCGTTCCACACAGAAAGGCGGCCGCATGCACACGGCACCGTCCACCACGACCACCGTCAAGCTGACCCCGCTCACCACCACCATCACCAACACCCCGTCGCCGGCCATGCGTCTGCGGGAGATCGTCTTCGGCGCCGCCTGCGCGGCGGCGGTCCGCGCGGCGGCCCGACTCAGGATCGCGGACGCACTCGGCGAGGAGCCGGCCAGCGCCGAGGAGCTCGCGGACGCCGTCGGCAGCGAGCCCCTGCCGCTGCGCCGCCTGCTGCGGGCGCTCGCCTGCTACGGGATCTTCACCGAGACCGAGGACGGCCGGTACGTCCACACCGAGATGTCCCGCCTGCTCCGCGAGGACGAGCCCAACAGCCTGCGCTACATCTCGCTCTGGTGCACCGAGCCGTGGACCTGGGAGGCCTGGCCCCGCCTGGACGAGGCGGTGCGCTCCGGCCGGAACATCTTCCCCGACATCTACGGCAAGGAGTTCTTCGACTACCTGCACGACGACGCCCGCGAGTCCGCGACGGTGTTCAACCGGGCGATGACCCACTCCAGCCGCCAGTCCGCCGCCGAACTCGCCGACTACCTGGACCTCACCGGGATCGGCACCGTGGTGGACATCGGCGGCGGCCAGGGCCACGTGCTGGCCAGTCTGCTGGAGCGGCACCCGGAGGTGTGCGGCACCCTGCTGGACCTCCCCAAGGTGGTCGCCAACGCCGACCCCAGGCTGCGCGAGGGAGGCTCGCTCGCCTCCCGCACCCGGCTGCTGCCGGGCGACTGCCGCAGTGCCATCCCGGTCGACGCCGACCTCTACATCATCAAGAACATCCTCGAATGGGACGACGACAGCACCCGCAGGACGCTGCGCAACGTCGTCGCCGCCGCCCGGCCCGGCGCCCGCGTCGTGGTGGTGGAGAACCTGGTCGACGACACCCCGTCGATGCGCTTCACCACCGCCATGGACCTGATGCTGCTGCTCAACGTCGGCGGCGCCAAGCACTCCAAGCAGAGCATGGTCGACCTGATGACCGAGGCGGGCCTGTGCCTCGGCCACATCGGTCCGGTCAACCCCTACCTGCACGCCTTCGAGGCCACCGTCCCGCTCGACTGACCCACGCACGGCGGACCCACGCACGGCGGAGCCGGCACCCCGACGAACGGGTGCCGGCTCCGCCGTGCGCGACCCCGGGTGACCTGCCTGCGACCGGGTAACGCCGGTCATCTGCAGTGGACTTGGAGATCCGTCGGACACCAGGTCAATTCCGTTGACCTCTAAGCCACTTGGCGATCCGCCGTCCCGGTGACCGGGGTTCAGCCGACCGCCACCGGCTCCTCGGTCATCCGTGCCACCAGCCCGGTGGTGTGCGTTCCGTCCCGGAACTCGGGGCGGGCCAGCGCTTCGCGCAGGAAGCCACCGGTGGTCCGCACCCCGGGGCCGTCGATCCGGAACTCGCCGAGTGCACGGTCCATCCGGGCCAGCGCCTGTGCGCGGTCCGGCGCCCAGACGACGGTCTTCGCCAGCAGCGAGTCGTAGTCGGGACCGACCAGCCAGCCGGCGTGGGCGTGGGTGTCCACCCGGACGAACGGACCGCCGGGCGGGACGAACTCGGTCAGCAGTCCGGGTGTCGGCGCGAAGTCCCTGACCGGGTCCTCCGCGTTCACCCGGCACTCGACGGCCACCCCGCGCGGCTGCACCTCCTCCTGCCGGAACGAGAGCGGCAGCCCGGCCGCGATGCCGATCTGCTCCCGGACCAGGTCGATCCCGGTGACCATCTCGGTCACCGGGTGCTCCACCTGGAGCCGGCAGTTGATCTCCATCAGGTAGAACTGCCGCTCCGGCGTCAGCACGTACTCGAAGGTCGCCGCCCCGACGTAGCCCACCGCGAGCGCACCGCGCACCGAGGCCGCGCACATCCGCTCGCGCAGCTCCGGCGGCAGATTGGGCGCCGGGGACTCCTCGATCAGCTTCTGGTGCCTGCGCTGCACCGAGCAGTCCCGCTCGCCGAGGTGCACGGCCGACCCGAGCCGGTCGCAGACCACCTGCACCTCGACGTGCCGGGCGTCCTCGATGTACCGCTCCAGGTAGACGCGCTCGTCGCCGAAGACCGCGCGGGCGTGCGCCCGGGTCGCGTGGTAGGCGGGCAGCAGGTCCTCGGCGCTGCGCACCACGGCCATCCCGCGTCCGCCACCGCCCGCCACCGCCTTGAGGATCACCGGATAGCCGACCCGCTGGGCGACCTCCTTGGCCTCCGCGGGCGTCGCCAGCGCACCGGTGCTGCCCGGCAGTACCGGCAGCCCGGCGTCGGCCATCAGCGACCGGGCCATCGCCTTGTCGCCGAGTTGCTCGATCACCCGGGGCGGCGGGCCGATGAAGGTGATCCCGTTCGCCCCGCAGATCTCCGCGAAGTCCGGGTCCTCGGAGAGGAATCCGTAGCCGGGGTGGATCGCCTCGGCGCCCGTGCCGAGGGCCGCCTCGATGATCGACGGGATGTGCAGGTAGCTGCCCTTGGCCTGCGGAGGTCCGATCTGCACGGCCCGGTCGGCGAACCGGACCACCGCCGAGTCCCGGTCGGCGGTGGAGTGGACGGCGACGGTCCGCACCCCGAGTTCCCGGCAGGTGCGGGCGATCCGCAGGGCGATCTCGCCCCGGTTGGCGATGAGCACGGTGCCGAACATCGGGCTCACTCCTCGGCCAGCGGGTCCACGGCGATGAGCCGTTGCTGGTACTCCACCGAGGTGGCGTTCGGTACCAGGACCTCCACCACTCGGCCGCCGATCTCCGTTTCGATGGTGCTCATCATCTTCATGACCTCCAGGATCCCGACGGTCTGCCCCGGCCGGACGAGATCACCGACCGAGACGAACGGTGGGGAGCCCGGATCGGACGAGTGGTAGAAGGTGCCGACCATCGACGCGCAGATGTACCGCAGGCCGGTCTCCGGCTCCGTCGCGGCGGCAGGAGCGGTGGCAGAACCGGCGCCAGCACCGCCAGCACCGCCAGCACCGCCAGTACCGGCGGCAAGGCCGGCGGCGGGCCCGGCCGCGGCCGTCTGCCCGCCGGACGGTGGGAGCGGCCGGGCGGCCCCGTCGAGGGCGAGCCCCTCGACGGCGGGCCACTCGATCTCGACGGTGGTCCGCCCGTGCTGCAGCCTGATCCTGGTGGGTGGCAGCGGCGAGGCGCCGGCCAGCTCCCTGACGGCCCGGCAGACCGCCTCCAGATCGGCCCGGCTCGCCTCGGCCCCACCGGGGAAGGAGTGCGGGTTGATCAGTGTGACGGACTGCCGGCCGTTCTCCTGATGGGTCTTCTTGTCCACACCGAGTGTCACTGTGCACCTCTCTCGACCGTTCCGACCGCCGGGTCGACCACCCGCCCGGCAGCGGTCCCTCCCTCCGCCCCGACCGCCTCGACACCGAAGCGGTGGAAACGGCGCTTGCGTTCCCGGAGCAGCCGCACGGGCTCCCAGGGGATCAGTTCGCCGAGGGTCGCGACCAGTGCCTCGCGGAGCATCGCGGCAGCGCCCGCGTGGTCCCGGTGCGCGCCGTCGTCCGGCTCGGGGACGACGCCGTCCACGATGCCGAGCCGGACCAGCTCCGCGGCGTGCAGGCGCAGCGCGTTGGCGGCGGTGGGCGCGGCCTCCGGGTCCTTCCAGAGGATCGCCGCGCAGCCCTCCGGACTGATCACGGAGTAGACGCCGTTGGTGCTCACCAGCACCCGGTCGGCGACTCCGAGGGCGAGCGCCCCGCCGCTGCCGCCCTCGCCGATCAGCACGGCGACGATCGGCACCGGCAGGCGGGACATCAGGCGCAGGTTCTCGGCGATGGCGACGGCCTGGCCGCCGCGCTCGGCGTCGGGGCCGGGGTTGGCGCCGGGGGTGTCGATCAGGGTGACCACCGGCAGCCCCAGCTTGGCGGCCATCCGCATCAGCCGGGCCGCCTTGCGGTAGCCGGAGGGTGCGGGCATGCCGAACCGGCGGCGTCGTCGCTCTGCCAGGTCCGGCCCGCCCTTGTGGTGGCCGATCAGCATGACCGGCAGACCGCCGAGGCGGCCGGGGCCGCCGACGATCGCTGGGCAGTCCTCGCTGAGCCGGTCGCCGTGCAGTTCGAGGAAGTCGTCGAGCAGGTGGCCCACGTAGTGGAGACTGCTGGGCCGGTCCGGGTGCCGGGCGAGCCGGACGGCGGCCCAGGAGTCGAGCTCGGCCGGTTCGGCGCCGCCGCGCGGGTCGCCGCTGCGGTCGCCGTCGTACTCGGGAGCGGCTTCGGGGGCCTCGGCGGGCCCGATCGGCTCGGGGGGCCCGGCGGGGGAGCGCAGGCCCAGCAGCCGGCCGAGGGTGGCGCGCAGCGCGGGCCGGGCCACGACGTCGTCCACCATGCCGTGCGCCAGCAGGAACTCGGCGGTCTGGAAGCCCTCGGGCAGCTGCTCGCCGGTGGTCTGTTCGATCACCCGGGGGCCGGCGAAGCCCATCCGGGCGCCGGGCTCCGCGATGATCACGTCGGCCAGGGTGGCGAAGGAGGCCGCCACCCCGCCGTACGTCGGATCGGTGATCAGCGAGACCACCAGGACCCCGGCCTCGTCGAGCTCGGCCAGGGCCTGTGCGGTCTTCGCCATCTGCATCAGGGAGAGCACCCCCTCCTGCATCCGGGCTCCGCCGGAGGCGCAGACCAGCAGGAGGGGGGTGCGCAGCCGGAGGCTGGTCTCGGCCGCCTCGGTGATCAGGGCGCCCACGCCGCAGCCGAGGCTGCCGCCGAGGAAGCGGAAGTCCATGGCGGCGACGACCACTGGCCGGCCCTCGATCCGCCCGGTGACGCAGAGCACGGCCTCGTCGAGGCCGGTGTCGGCGCGGGCGGCGGAGAGCCGTTCGGGGTACGGGCGGCTGTCGACGAAACCGAGCGGATCGTGCAGCGCCGGAACGTGGCGCAGCGGCTCGGCCGATCCGGGGTCGAGCAGCTGGTCCAGGCGCTGCCGGGCGGTGAGCTGGGCGTGCCAGCCGCAGTCCGGGCAGACCCGCAGGGTCCGCCGGAAGCGGCGGCCGTAGATCAGCCCGGCGCAGCGCCCGCAGCGGACCCAGTCCGGGTCCGCCGGTTCGTCGGTCTCCACCATGGCGGGTCCTCCTCCGGCTCAGTGGGAAGCGGCGCGCTCCCAGCGGTAGAACTCGCGGGCCATCGCGTCCTTCGGCTCCCGCCAGGTCGCGGGGTCGTAGGCGTGGACGAAGGCGGTGAGCCGGTCGCTCACCTCGCGGAACTCCGGGTGGTCCTTGTACTTGGCCACCGAGGGGCCCGGCGGCCGGTCGGCCTCGATCAGGTGCAGGTAGAGCTCGCCGAACTGGAACAGGCTGCGGGCGGTGACCCCGACCAGCTGCGGCAGTTCACCCCGGTCGGACTCGGCGAAGACCTCGGCGATGCCCTCGCTGGACTCCGGCTTCATCCGGGCGACGATCAGCGTGCGGTGCACGGCGCTCATCCCTTCCCCACGTGCTTCTCGACCTTGTCCCGGATCAGCTCCATCTGGATCCGGGAGTTGCGGTTGATGTGGTTGGTCATCCCCTCGTCGTCGACGGGGGCGGTGGGCTTCATGGCGAAGTCCTGGATCCACCGCATGCTGGTCCCGCCCGGGACCTCGGTGTACTCCCAGCGGATGTCCATGTACTCGAACGGTCCCGGCTCGACCCGGCGGGCCCGGACGGAGAGCGCGGGCCGGTCGGTCTCCCGCTCGGACACCCAGCTCCAGATCTGGCCGTTGTCGTCGGGGTGCATGGTCAGCCGGAAGGTGGTCCTGGCGCCCTGGCGGTCCAGCACCTCGACGGAGGCGTACTCGCTGAACAGCTGCGGCCAGTTCTCCAGGTCGTTGGTGATCTCCCAGACCAGGTCGACCGGCGCGGCGATGACGATGGTGTTGTCGGTGTGTCCGGACATCTCATGAACCTACTTTCGAGAAGGAAGTGTTGACGGCGGAGAGGAACTCGGACGGGGTCTTGGCCATCTCGGCGCCGTCCACGATCTGCACACCGTGCCGGTTCTCCAACTCGCCCACCACGCCGAGCAGTCCGAGCGAGTCGACGCCGAACTCCTCGAAGGTCGTCTCGGGACGCTCCAGGTCCTGCGGGTCGATGAAGATACCGGCTTTGCCCTTGATCAGGGCGGAGAGCTCGGTGTGGGTCAGGGGGGTGGGCATGCACTGCTCCTTCTGAGGTGTGTTCAGTTGATCCACCGGATCGGTTGATCGACGCGGTCGACCGGCGGACGGGTGCGGGCAGTTCACCCGTCCTGGCCCCGGCGCAGCACCAGCGCCGCGTTGGAACCCATCAGCCCGCGGCTCAGCACCAGGGCGGTGCGCAGCTCGCAGGTGCGGGCGAAGCGGGTCACCAGGTCCACCTCGTGGCAGATCCGGGTGACCCCGGGGGTGGGCGGGACGATGCCCTGTTCCATGGCGAGCACGGCGGCGGCCACGTCCAGGACGGGCGCGCCGCAGTAGGCGCGGCCGAAGCCGGCCTTGGGGGCGGTGACGGGGACGTGGGTCGCGTGGTCGCCCAGCGCGTCCCTGATCGCCAGCACCTCGGCCTCGTCGGCCTCCGGGGTGCCGAGCGCGTCGGCGAAGACCACGTCGATCTCGTCGGGCGCGCAGCGGGCCTCGTGCAGGGCGCCCCGGATGGCGTGGGCCAGGCCCGTCCTGGAGTCGGCCCAGCGGGACGCCCCGGTGAAGGTGGCGCCGTGGCCGGCGATCACGGCCCGGATCCGGGCCCCGCGTGCCACGGCCGCCGCCTGGGCCTCGACCACGAACATCGCCCCGCCCTCGGCGGGGGCGAAGCCGGCCGCCTGTGCCGTGAACGGCAGGTACGCCGAGTACGGGTCGGCGGACAGGCTCAGCTCCGGGTAGCCGAGCTGACAGACCATCGAGTACGGCGCCAGCGGGGCCTCCGCCGCGCCGACCACCACCGCATCGGTGCCCCGGCGGATGGCGCGGGCCGCGTGCGCCAGTGCGTCCAGCCCGCCCGCCTCGTCGGAGGCGACGACCCCGCAGGGACCCTTGAAGCCGCCGCGGATCGACACCTGTCCGGTGCTGGCCGCGTAGAACCAGGCGATCGACTGGTACGGCCCGACGTACTCCGGGCCGTGGCCCCAGAGCTGCTGCAGCTCCCGCTGGCCGAACTCGCCGCCGCCGGACCCTGCGGCGGTCACCACGCCCACGGCGAACGGCGATCCGGCCGACGGGTCCAGCGCGGCGTCGGCCAGTGCGAGATCGGCCGCCGCCATCGCGAAGTGCGTGAACCGGTCCGTCTGGACCAGGTAACGCTCCTCCACCGAGTCTCCCGGCTCGAAACCCCGGACCTCGCCCGCGACCTGCAACGGCTGGTCGCCGCAGCCCTCCCGCGAGATCGGCCCCAGCACCGAGGCGCCCTCCCGGACGGCCTTCCAGAAGTCGTCGGTACCGACCCCGTTCGGAGCGACCACCCCGATGCCGGTCAGCACCGCGCGGCGCTGTGCCTGATCGTCCGTCACATTCCCTCACCCTTTCCGACTGAGCACCACGGCTGACTGGAAGCCGCCGAAACCGCTGCCGACCGAGAGCACATGGCGCAGCGGTATCTCCCTGGCCGTGCGGGGCACGTAGTCCAGGTCGCACTCCGGGTCAGGGGTGGAGTAGTTCGCGGTCGGCGGCACCACACCGTTGGCCAGCGCCAGGGTGCAGGCCACCAGCTCGATCGCGCCGATCGCGCCCAGCGAGTGGCCGACCATCGACTTGATCGAACTCATCGGGAGCCGGTACGCGTGCGCGCCCAGCGAGCGCTTGACCGCGGCCGTCTCGTGCCGGTCGTTCTGCTTGGTGCCCGAACCGTGCGCGTTCACGTAGTCGATGTCCGAGCCGTCGAGCCCGGCCTGTTCCAGCGCCCGGTCGATCGACTCCGACATCTCCAGGCCTTCCTTGGTCAGCCCGGTCATGTGGTACGCGTTGCCGAAGGTCGCGAAGCCACCGATCTCGCAGTACACCGTGGCACCCCGGCGGCGGGCGTGCTCCAGCTCCTCCAGCACCAGCACCGCGCCGCCCTCGCCGAGGACGAAGCCGTCCCGGGTGGCGTCGAACGGCCGGGAGGCGTGCTCCGGGTCGTCGTTGCGCGCACTGGTCGCCTTGATCGCGTCGAAGCAGGCCACCGTGATCGGGGAGATCGGCGAGTCCGAGGCCCCGGCGATGACGACGTCGGCCCGGCCCTCCTGGACCGCCTGGAAGGCGTAGCCGACCGCGTCGAGGCCGGAGGTGCAACCGGTGGAGACGGTCTGCACCGGACCGTGCGCACCCGACCGCTCCGCCACCGCCGAGGCCAGCGTGCTCGGCGAGAACGCCCGGTGCAGCTGCGGCTCGGCCTGCCGGTGGTCCACGTCCCAGCGCTTGCCGGCGGCGCTGACCAGCGCGTAGTCGTGCTCCAGACGGGTGGTGCCACCGACCGCGGTGCCCAGTGAGACCCCGATCCGCCACGGGTCCTCGGCCGCCAGATCGAGCCCGGCGTCGCGGACCGCCTCGTCGGCGGCGACCAGCGCGAACTGAACGTACCGGTCCGAGCGGGCCACCTGCACCGGGTCCAGGCCGTGGGCCGCCGGGTCGAAGTCGCACTCGGCGGCGATCCGGGAGCGGAACCCGGTCGGGTCGAACAGCGTGATGCCCCGGGTCGCGGTCCGGCCTGAGGTCAGCAGCGACCAGAACGCGGGCACGCCCACGCCGCCGGGCGCCACCACGCCGATCCCGGTGACCGCCACCCGCCTGGTCACGACGCGACCTTCGCGTGTTCCGTCGGCCCCGGCTGCAGGGTCTCCTCGGTGTCGACGTGCCCGAGCTCGGGACGCGGCGCCAGCGGGCCCAGGTGGAAGACCATCCTGGCCTCGGTGTCGCCCACGTTGCGGAACCGGTGCCGCATGTTGACCGGGATCATCAGCCCCTGCTCGGGCTTCAGCGCCACGCTCCGCCCGTCCAGGTCGACCTCCAGGTCACCGCAGACCACGAAGACGAACTCCTCGGAGTACGGGTGGTAGTGCTCGCCGATCCGCTCGCCCGGTGCCACGATCGCCAGGCCCATGAACCCGCTGGTGGCGCCGCACGTGGTCGGGGTGAGCATGGCGCGCAGGTCGCCGCCGCGCCGGCGGTTCGGCGGTGCCTCGTCGACGTGCACGATGCGTGGAAGTTCCATGGTCATGGCTGCTGTCTCCAGGTGGGTTTCTGCGGGATCGGGGGTGCGGACGTGCGGCTGACCGGGCGTCACCAGGTCAGTCCGCGCTGCGGTCGGTGACCAGCGAGAGCTCCCAGGCGGCGAGCAGCAGCCGGACGGTGTCGTCGCCGGGCTGGCCGCCGTCGGAACCGGGTTCCGTCAGCCGGGCGAGCATCGCACCGGCCTGCTCGTCCCGCACGCCGAGCGCCGTCTGGGGGGCGGACTTGGCCGGGACGGTGAGGTCGACCTGCCGGACCAGCACGTCCCCCTGCTGGAAGACCGTGCTGCGCACCAGCACGCCGGCCGGATCGTCCGCCGACTCCTGGTCCTGACGGTGCAACAGTTCGGCCAGCTCCGCACCACGGCCGCTGCGGACGGGGTACCGGAACGCGTGCCGGTACACCTTCGCCGGGGCCTCGCCGCGGGCCGCCGTGTGGTGCACGGCCGGCAGCGCCGCCCGCATGAAGAAGTCCCGCGCGGACAGCGGGTCGCTCAGGTCGCGGGCCTCCTCCAGGTACGGGTTGATGGCCTCCTCGACCGCGCGGACCTCCGGCTGCATCGCCACGTGCCGCAGCGCCGCGACCAGGTCGCCGACCACCTCGACCGCCCGCACCACCCGGTTGCCCTGCATGTAGAGCGAGGTCCTGGCCAGTCGGGTGGTCCCGTCCACCTGCGCCGACGGTGAGGTGTAGCCGGAGAGGATCTCCGCCACCTTCGCCTCGCTGCCCGGCTGCACGGTGAAGGTGAGGGCGTGCCGGACGAGCCCGTCCGGGCCGGCCGGACGGGCGGTCAGCGCCGGGGCGCTGCTGTCGAAGGTCCCGCGCTCCGAGGTCTCGCGCATGATGCTGAACCGCAGCGACCTGGTGTCCCGGACGCACCCGTGCAGGGGCCGGACCATCGCGCGGTGCGCGGCACTGTCCACCCACGCCAGGAACGGCTGGGCGCTCTCCCACTCGCTGGTGATCAGCCACTGCGCGGGGTTCTCGATCGACTGGCAGAGCTGGTCGCTGACATGGCCGGGGACCGAGGCCACCTGGTGCCGCAGCTGCTCGTAGGCGTCCAGGAAGCGGTCCTGCGCTCCGTCCTGGACGTCCAGCAGCAGCACCACGCGGAGCCGCGAGTCCTGCGGTGTGGAGCGCTGCGCCTGGGGTTCGGACAGCGTGATCATGTTCGGCAATCTCCTTGGAGCGTTGGGGCGATGGCGAGTCTGGGCAGTGGACTTCCGACGCTTCGAGCGCGCTATGTGACTCTCCGTGATCGATTGAGCGCGGTCGGGCCTCAGCCTGAATCCGATCGTCAGGCGCCGGACGGCACCGCGCGAGATCTGCGGGCCATCCGGGCGAAACCCGCTCCGGCCGCTCGCCCGAGGGGGATGGATCACGGGTCCCGCACCGTGTACTCCTGGAGCAACCGATGAACCCGAAGACCGACGAGCACGTCCCGGTCCTGATCGTGGGCGGCTCGCTGGTGGGCCTGTCCGCATCCCTCTTCCTCGGCCGCCTCGGCGTCCGGCACCTGCTGGTGGAGAAACACGCCGCCACCTCCCACCACCCGCGAGGCCGTGGGAACAACCTGCGCACCATGGAGCTCTACCGGGTCGCCGGAGTCGAGGAGGACATCCGCAGCGCGGCCTCCGTACTCGCCGACAACCACGGCATCCTGCAGGCCGGCACCCTCACCGGAGCCGACCAGGAGTGGCTGTTCCGGGAGATCGACCCGGGCGGCGCGCTGGCCAGGTTCAGCCCCACCGGCTGGTGCCTGTGCAGCCAGAACGACCTCGAACCGGTCCTGCTGCACCGGGCCCGCGAACTCGGCGGGGACGTGCGCTTCAGCACCGAACTGCGCTCCTTCGAGCAGGACGCCGACGGCGTCACCGCACTGCTGCGCAACCGGGAGACCGGCGCCGAGCGCACCGTCCGCGCCGACTACCTCGTCGCCGCCGACGGCCCGCGCAGCCCCGCCCGCGAGCGGCTGGGGATCGGCCAGACCGGGAAGGGCGACCTCTTCCACAACGTCAGCATCACCTTCCGGGCCAAACGCCTGGCCGACGTGGTGGGCGACCGCCTCTTCATCGCCTGCTACCTCACCAACCCCGAAGGCCCCGGCGCGCTGCTGCCCGTGGACAACCGCGAGAACTGGGTCTTCCACGCCCCCTGGAAGCCCGACCGGGGCGAGACGCTGGAGGACTTCACCGACGAGCGCTGCGCCGAGCACATCCGCACCGCCACCGGAGTTCCGGACCTGGAGGTGGAGATCACCGGAAAGGCCCCCTGGCACGCCGCCGAACGGGTTGCCGAACGTTATTTCTCCGGACGGGTCTTCCTGGCCGGGGACTCCGCCCACGAGATGTCCCCGACCGGCGCCTTCGGCTCCAACACCGGCATCCAGGACGCCCACAACCTCGCCTGGAAGCTCGCCGCCGTCCTCGGCGGCTGGGCCGGCCCCGGGCTGCTGGAGACCTACCAGCAGGAACGCCGGCCGGTCGCCCAGGCCACCAGCGAACGCGCCTCCGCCCGCTCGGCCGAACACCGCCACCCCGGCTACGACGCCGTTCCCGGCACCGGGCGGCAGAGCAACGTCCTGGCCGTGGCCCTCGGCTACCGCTACAACACCGGGGCCGTCCTGGACACCGACCCCACCGCGCCGACCGTGCCCGACCGCTTCCAGCCGGACGGCGCACCCGGCGGACGCGCCCCCCACCTGTGGCTGCGCCGCGCGGGCGTACGGCTCTCCACCGTGGACCTGTTCGAGAAGCACCTGGTACTGCTCACCGGCCCCGACGGAGCCGCCTGGTACCGGGCCGCCGAGCAGGTGGCGGAGCGACTGGAGGTCCCGCTCGACCGCTACCGCATCGGCACCGCCGCCGAGGACGACCTGGCGCCCGAACCCGGTGTCGACTGGGCCGTCGCCTACGGCACCGGCCCGGACGGCGCCGTACTCGTCCGGCCGGACGGGTTCGTGGCCTGGCGGGCCACCGCGGGTGCGGCCGACCCCGGGGCCGTCCTCGGTGCCGCGCTCACCGAACTGCTGCACATCTGACGGCCGTCCGGACGACAGTGAGAGGGCCGGTTCCCCGCCGAGGCGGAGAACCGGCCCTCTCACCCTGCCGGTCTACGCCGAAGCCGCCGACTCCTCCTGGACCTGGGCGTACGGCGCGAGCTTCCGGATCGACTCGATGCTCTTCAGCAGCGACTCCTTGCTCTCGTGCGCGTCGCTGGTGATGAGGACCGAGCCGTTGCTCGCCTTGAGCCGGAACCGGTGCACACCGGGCTTCTCGGTGTAGACCTCGAACTTGCCTGCCATGGAGATTTCACCTCTCGGATCTGGTCACCCCCCTCGAACGGCAACGTAGGCCGGGCGACGGGCCGCCGCACGCGGGGCGCTTCGTCCGGGTGCGGACCAGTCAGCGGACGCGGAACGGCCGGAGTGAACCGAACGACCAGGTCAGCGCGGTAGCGCGAATCGACCCGTCGGCGCACGGGCCCACGGGTGGCCGACACACCCTCGGCGCCGGCCCGGAGGTCCGGGCGCCGGGCTCCGGGCCGGCGGGGACGTCAGCTGAACGGGATGTTCCGCCACGGGCTGCCCGGGTCGCTCATCAGGATGTTGTGCGGGCGGAGGGCGGAGGTGTACATGTGTCCGAACTCCTCCTCGTCGAACCTCAGCACCCGCCCCAGCAGGTACCCGGCGGAGAACTCCTCCCACGAGTCGTAGTGCTCCCGGACCAGTGCTCCCGCGATGGGAACGATCCGCTCCGCCGTCTCCGGGGTGCAGAAGCGCGCGCCGACTCCCCACCGTACGAAGTTCACCGCACGCCCGTAGTCGTAGCCCACGGCGCTGGTGACGAAGCCGTCCGGCGGCAGCACGCCGTCCGCGCGGAACCGCTGCTCGTAGCGGGTGATCCGCCCGATCACCTCCACCGCCTCCTCGACCTCCTCGGCCGGACAGCCGCGCGTGGTGAGGGTGTTGGACACCGCCGCCCGCCACCACGTCGGGTCGAGCGCCTGCTTGTGCTGCGCAACGGCGTTCCTGCGCAGCCGCAGCACGAACTCCGGTGCCCACGGGCTGTTCTGGGCCTTGATCAGGTGCTCGAGCTGCTCCTGCCACTCCTCCAGGGTGTCGCACCCCCAGGTCTCGCTGAGGAGCGTGACGTCCTCCGCGTAGTCCCAGTACACGTCCGCGATCTCGTTCCACGGCACCTGGTTGTGGACGGCCAGATGTCCGCCGCAGGCCAGTGCGTGCGCCAGTGGCCCCTGGAGCGGACCGGTGAAGCGGGTCACCAGCGCGTCGTCGTCGTGGCCGGGCTGCGGAGCCTCCTCGGCGAGTTGCCGCCACTTCTCGCGGGCGGGGGCGTCCGAGTCCAGGTAAGTCTCCAGCGGGGTACCCGGGTTGACCACCAGGTGCCACTGCTCGCCCGGCCAGTTCTCGGCGAGCGCGGCGAATCCCGTCTCCACCAGGCCCACCTCGTCGCGCTGGGCCGGCAGCTCGCCCCGAGTGCGCACGGCGATGCAGGGCCGGCCCGTAGCGTCCCGGTAGTCCAGCATCTCGACGCCGTCCGAGTCGTCCCAGAAGCTGCTCAACCGCGCGTCGCGGTAGATCCGCGTCGACGCCAGCATCCGCAGGAACCAGTCGAGGTCCCCCCGGTTCCTGGCCTCGTGCAATTCGTGCTCCACCTGCGTGGCCGGCGTCCATTGGACGGCGCCCGTGCTGTTCATCGGCGTCCCCATGGACCGCGACCCTATCTCCTGCCCGCTGTACTTCTCCGGTCGGGCTGCTGAGGGGCTGCCAGGTGGCCGGGGGAGCACGGGGAGTGATGCGACCGTTCGGATCCGCGCGATTGCAGCTTGTCAGGTGCCGGGTGAGGCTGGCGATCGCCGCCCCCCAGCGGCTCCAAACACACAGCAAAGGCTCTTCCATGCGCAACAAGCGAATCATCGCGACGCTCGCCGGTGTCGCGATCGCCGGATCCCTGGCCACCGCCGTCGGAGCGAACGCCGCCGCTGCGCCGGCCCGTCAGAGCGCCGTTCAGCCGGCGGACCAGACGGACTCGGCCCAGCAGATCCACCAGCTTGGCCTGCTCGGCGACCTCACCAGCAAGGTGGACGTCGTGGCGCGCTCGGCCAAGGCCAGCCCGCAGCCCAGCACCGCCACCTTCCAGTCCCAGGTGGCCGCCGCGAAGGCCGCCGCCGACGCCCTGCAGGCCGAGGTCCAGAAGGCGTCCAGTGCGACCAGGCAGACGCGCAGCCTCGTGTCCGACGTCGCCAAGCTGAACACCGACCTCGCCAAGCTGGCCGCCGATCTCCTGACCAACCCCGCTGCGGTCCCCGCAGACCTGGCCCAGATCGCCGCCGACCTCCTCGCCATCGTCGGCGACGTCCTCGGCACCCTGGACGCACCGGCGGCGGCCCCGGCCGCAGCCGGGCACTGACCTCAGCATTCCGCGCCCGCCCCGCCGTTCCCGGTGAGGCGGGCGTTGCCGCTGTGCGGGCACCGCATCGCTCGGGCGGGGAGGGGGTGCGGAAGGCCGGTGGGAGCCGGCAGCGGAGCGTTCCGCACGCTCGGCCCTGACGTGCCGGAACGGTGAGATGTGGCGGGGTAGCGCCGAGACCCCGGCAGAGCGGTGCTGACGGGGTCTTTGGGAGTGGTGGTGCCGGCTGTCAGACGTCGCCGAAGTCGCCGCCCTTGACGCCTGCCACGAATGCGGCGAAGGCGTCGGCGCCGAAGACCAGGGCCGGACCCTCGGGGTCCTTGGAGTCCCGGACGGGGACGATGCCGGGGTAGTTGGGAGCAACCTCGACACAGCTGCCGCCGTTGCCGCTGTGGCTCGACTTGAACCAGGAAGCGCCGGACAGGTCTGGGAAGTCAGTCATGGTGCAGTTCCTCTCGTACCTTACGGATCAGATCAAGGGGTGCCGTTCTGGACAGCGCTTCCACCTGTAGCCGATCGTAGGCCCTTTCCCATGCCCTGACAGTCTCGTCTTTCCGCACCACATAGCCTTGTTCGACCGATTCGGTGTAACCGACCACAGAACGGTCGGCAAAGGTCAGCAAGGTGAGGAGCGCCCTGAACGGGGCATGTTCGGCCAACTCGAACGGGGCTACCTGAAGGACCACGTCGGGTCGGGCGGCCGCTTCGGCCAGATGCTCCAGCTGGGCCCTCATGGTCTGGGCGCTGCCTACCCGCCTACGGATGCAGCTCTCGTCCATGATCGCGTGGATCAGAGGTGGCGCATCCCGCTTCAGAAGTCGCTGGCGGGTGGCGAGGAACCTCACTCGCTCGTCCGCCTGGTCCGGCGTGATGCTCCCGCGCTGGACCGCTGCCGCTTCGAGTGCGGCGGCGTAAGCCCGGGTCTGGAGGAGCCCCGGAACCATGTTGGGCTCGAAGGTCCTGATCTCGGTTGCCCGTGCTTCCTGCGCCGCGTGCTCCGGGAACCCTTCGATGAAGCCCTTGCGTCGGAGTCCCAGCCACATCAGTTCGAGCGTCTGACCGGTTCTGAGGGTCAGATCCGCCGCCTTGGCGAACTTCAGCGAGGTGGTTTTGCTGCCTGTTTCCACCGCCGAGATGTAGCTGTCCGAGTACCTCATACGAGCGGCCAGCTCCCCCTGGGACCAGCCGCGTGCCTCCCGTGAGCTGCGGAGCTGTGAACCGAATGCGGCTCGCGGAGATGACGCAGGGTCAAGTGTCTTGCGGTTCAAGGATCATGTCCTATTCCACTTGGGTCCCGGACAAGTTGAAGAGTTCCCGATGGTACGGGACATTGGGCGCCCCGGGTAGTGAAAGCGCTACGGAGAGGAGTCGCCGTGTCTGTGTGGAGACCGGTTCGAAGGACGGTCCATCAGCCCCAGGTCGGGGAGGTGGTCCGGGATCGTGCCCACGGTGGCGCAGAGGGCGTCTACATGGAGACGAGGGACGGAAGGGTCTACCTCCGGCCCCGTCAGGGCGGGAAGGAGTGGACGACCTACCCGAGTGAGATCGAACCGCTCGCCGAGGAACCCGAGTTGGTTCCCGTGCTCGGGGCCGACCGCCCGCGCCGGGCGCCGGAGTGGCCGGGGGATCGGGCGGGGGTGACGGCCGTATGAACGTACCGAGCGCCGTGGTTGAGCGGTCGTCCCAGATGCCCGGCATCGTGGTCGGCGAGGGGCGGGACGGCCGGTTCGTCGTCGCTCTGGTCGGCGGGGCGGTCCGCCACAGCCTCACCCGGGACGACATCCGGCCGGCCGACACGAGCGAGGCGCTGCGGGTTCAGATGGCCGTGCAGCGGACCGTCCACCGCATCCGCCATGCCGGTGCCTGACCGGCCCGCCGCCCTTCGCGCGGAGGATCGGAGATGACAACCACCGCCGGGGCGGCCCCGACCACGCGTACGGAACCCGCCGTCCCGCCGGTCACCTGAAGGAGCACCGGTTCGTTCCCATGGCCGAGCTCGCCCAGTGCGTGAAACCCCACACCCTGTCGCGTATCCGGCAGGCGTGGACGGCCCGCGAGGCGGCCAAGGGGCTGCCCCTGCTGGTCATGGGCGAGCCGGTCGGCTGACGGTGAGGGAGCTTCCCGTACACCTTGCGCGCCCCTGCCGCCGCCGAGCGCCCCGCCGAAGTCCTGGGCCGGGTCCAAGTCTCCCGTTCCGAGCCCTGGTTGAGGCCAGTTCCACCCGGGACGGGAACCCTTGCCGCAGCCTGGATCCACCAGGAGTCGGGATCCCTGCCGGGAGCATCACCGTGAGCAGCCCGGGTCTGCGCGGCCGGCGGTGACGGGACCCTGCAACGAGTCCTGCGACCAGTGCCACCCGGACTCGTCCCACAACGGTGCGCCCGGGCGGTGGATCAGCCGCCCACCACCGGGTAGTGGTCCGAGAGGTCGCTGTAGGTGTAGCTGCGGCCCCAGCTGCTGACCGTCCACGGGTCGCTGTGGAAGCGGACCACCTTGTTGGTGTAGCTCTGCGGGCGGGCGTGGTCGGCCCGGTAGAGCACGTAGTCCAGGTCCTCCTTCGGGTCGCCCGGGTAACGGTAGTTGGCGATCGAGTTGTCCGCCGTGTCGAAGGAGTCGGCCCAGCCGGTGCGCGCGGTGGCGGGCACCACGTTGGCGTTGGCCAGCAGTGCGGGGTACTCGGAGCCGTGCGAGTCGATGTTGAGGTCGCCGGTGATCACCACCGGCTCACTCGCCGGGATCTGCTTGCCGTCGATGAACGAGCGCATCGCGTTCAGCTGCGCGGCACGGATGTCGGCCGGCCGGCCGCTGCTGCACCCGCTGTCGGTGGACTGGAGGTGGGTGCCGATCACGTGGGTGCGCTGCCCGTTGACGTCCAGCACCGCGTAGACGAAGCCCTTGTTCGACCACCAGTCCGATCCGCACGCGTCCTTGTACACGTACTGCTCCTTGTGCAGGATCGGCCACTTGCTGAGCAGCACCACGCCGCCGTCCTCCGGGGTGGTGGAGCTGTAGCTGCCGCCGGTCGCGTCCCAGCCGCTGGTCGAGCGGCCGACCACGGGGGTGTGGTACGGGTAGGCGGCGGAGGCCTTGGCGACCAGCTGGTCGGAGGAGGAGTTGTCGAAGGCCTCCTCCAGTACCACCACGTCGTGGCCCTGGAAGACGTCGGCCGAGGCGATGGCGTCGGCCCGGTGCGCCTGGCCCCAGTTTGGGTAGAGGTTGGTGCTCATCAGGAAGACGTTGTAGGTCAGTACGTTCAGGGGCGCGGCGGTGACGGGTGCGACCTCGGCGGGTGTCGCCGCGGCGGCCCGGGCGGCGGGCGCACCGGCCAGCGGGCCGATCAGCGCCGCGGCCGCGCAGGCGGCGGCGAGGTGCGGGACGCGGCGGGCACGGGAGGTGGGCATCGGGGCTCCGGGGGCGTGAAGGCCACTCGCCGGTCGACGAGGTGTTGTGCAGTCAACTTCACGGTGGCAGAAGCGTTCAAGACATTGAGCGATCATGAGGTGAACTTCGTCCGAAACGTGACCCGGGCTCAGGCGCGGCCGTGCGGTCCGGCTGTACCGGAGGGTGCTGCGCGGGCCCGTGGGCCGACGCGGAGACCGGCCTTCGCCGTCGCTCAGGGCGACCGGAACAGCTCGTCCAGGTGATGGGTGAGGATCGCCAGCGCGGCGTCGCCGGTGCGCTGGCCGCCCAGCACGCTCGAGCCCAGGCCGTTGACCATGGCCAGCAGTCCGGCGGCGGTCATCTCGGGGTCCTTGCCGGAGTCGATCTCGCCGGCCTGCTGGGCCGCGCGGATCTGCTTGCAGAGGAAGGCTTCGAGCAGGTCGGGCTGGGGCGTGCCGTGCTTCTCGGTCAGCGTGGGATCGCCGAGGACCAGCGTGTAGTACGCGGCGTAGGTCCTGGTGATCCGGCGGCTCTCCGGGTCGGTCGGCAGGATGCAGGACAGGACCGCGGTCACGATGCCGCGCGGTGCGGGCGGGGAGCCGGCCGCGCTGATCCACTGGCCCATGCGGGCCTGGAGCTGGGTGCCGAGCCTGGCCAGCGCGTCCAGCAGGAGCCGCTCCTTGGTCGTGAAGTAGTACTGCACCAGCCGCAGGGAGACACCGGCTTCGGCGGCGACCGCCCGCATGCTGGCCGACTGCAGTCCCTGGGTGTCGGCGATGCGCAGCAGGGCCTCGGCGATCTGCCGTCTGCGTTCTTCGTGATCCACCTGCGCGGCCACGGTGCGACCTCCCTCTCGTGGTACACACGTATCATGCTGTGATACACATGTATCATGCGAATTGGCGAGTTCAGGAACGACCAGGCTGCGGACCGGTTCCGGGCCACCTACGAGCGGACTCTGGCGGAACTCTGGCCCGGGCCGCGGACGGCACTCGACCTCCCGACCGCCTTCGGGACCACCCGCGTCTACCGGACCGGGCCGCCGAGCGGCGAGCCGATCGTGCTGCTCCCGGGATCGGGCGGGAACGCGCTGATGTGGCACCGGTACGTCGACGTGCTGGCCCGGCACCGTACGGTCGTCGCCGTGGACACGATCGGCGAGCCGGGCGCGAGCGTGCAGACCGCCCCGATCCTCGACGGCCGGGACGGCGCGGCCTGGCTGGACGAACTCCTGGCCGCGCTGGAGGTGACGGCCGCCCATGTCGTCGGCTGCTCCTACGGCGGCTGGCTGGCGCTCGACCACCAGATCCGCCACCCCGGCCGGGTCGCCGCCCTCACCCTGGTGGACCCCGCCGGCTTCGCCGAGTTCGGCCCGCGCTTCTACCTCTGGCTCATCGCCGGCGGGCTCGCCGGAACGGCGCCGCGCCCGCTCCGCCCCCGCTTGGCCCGCCTGGTCGGCAACAGCACGATCCTGGAGAGCGAACTGATGGGCCTGGTGCGCGCGTCCATGGGATTCCGCCGCGCCCTCCCCGTCCCGCCGGTCTTCTCCGACGAGGAACTGCGCCGCCTGCGCGTGCCCGCACAGTTCCTGCTCGGGGCGCGAAGCGCCCTGCACGACTCCCGCCGGGTCGCCGACCGCCTCAACGGGCTCGTGCCCTCCGCCCGGGTGGAGATCGTGCCGGGCACCGGCCACGCGCTGCCGATGGACCGACCGGCCCTGGTGGCCGAACGCATTCTCGCCGCCGCCGGGCGGTAGTCCCGCCGGGCGGGCACCGGGCACCGGGCACCGGAGTCCTGGACGACCAGCGCCCCGCCGGGCACGGGCACCCGCCAGGGGGACCGGCCAGGCGGTCGGGGCGAAGACGCAGAACTCGTTGCCCTCGGGGTCTCCGGAGACGTGTGGCCGGTGTACGTTCGTGCCCTCGAGGCCGTCACGAAGCTCCCCGTCGACCGCCTTGGTTTCGAGTCGGCACAGCTACCGTCCGGGGTCACCCGGGATGGCACAGGAGGGCACGACATGGCCAGCAGTGAGCCGGGAGTCCCGGTACAGGCGGCACCCGCCCCGATAGGCGAGGACTACTCCGGGGTGTGGCTGAGCCGGTACGAGTTCTACAGCAGCAGCCGGGACGGCACGTTCACCGGGCTGCACCACGTCATCCTGACGCAGCACGGGAATCGCATCACGGGTCAATCGTTGCCCGGTGCTTCGTCCAACCCTGACTCGCCGCTCTCATTCGACCTGACGACGGACCGCAACATCGTCACCGGGACTTGGGTCGAACAAACAGCACAGGATGGCTATTACCAGGGCGCAAGGTACCACGGGGCCATTCAGCTATTGGTTGATCCCACTGGACGGCGGATGTCCGGGAAGTGGGTCGGCTTCGGCAAGGAATTCGATGTGAACACAGGCCCGTGGGAGCTTCGCCTGTTGGACAAGTCGACAGACACTGAAATCATCGCGAAGTACAGCACTTCTCCCGCGGAGTAACCGCCGTCTCGTAAACACAGATCGGCCCCGCACCCTCCCCGACAGCGAGGGGAAGGTACGGGGCCGTTGTGGTCGCGCTAAGTGGCTCAGCCAGCAAGGACGTTCAGCAAGCGCGCCGCAGCCTTGCCACCGAACAGCGCGGTCCCGCAGTAGAACTCGATGACCGCCAGGCGCGAGATGGCAGAGCGGACGCCGAGTAGGGATCGGTTCGCGCCGACCCGGCCCCGAGGATGGCTCTCGGGACCAGGTCGTGGCCGGTCAGCGATGGTGGACCGGCTCGACGGGAAGATCGCTGGGTATAGTGCAGGCGTTTCGGGGGGCCGACGGCGGGGAGTTCGTCGACTTGACGCGCCACCTCGCGTCCGCGGACATCCAGGACGCTGCGGGAGCCCCGATGACCACATCGCTTAGGAGGCCGTCCCATGGAATCCGTCACGCTGATCACCGGTGGCTCGACCGGAATCGGCGCCGCCACCGCCCGCGCCCTGCTCAAGCAGGGCCACCATGTGGCCGTCACCGGACGTGACGCGGACAAGCTGGCCGCCTTCGCCGCTTCGGCCGGAGCGGGCGAGCGGCTGCTGACGATCACCGGCGACACCAGCGACGAGCACGACGTCGCCTCCGCCGTGCGCCGCGTGGTGGACGTGTGGGGCCGACTGGACAACGTCATCGCCAACGCCGGCTTCTCACTGCCCGGCAACCTGGAGAGCCACGCCCCCGAGGACATGCGCGCCATGGTCCTCACCAACGTCCTGGGCCCGGCCCTGCTGGTGCGGGAGACCCTGCCGCACCTCAGGGAGTCCAAGGGCCGGATCGTGATCATCGGTTCGGTCGCCGGGGTGCGCAACACGCCTGGCAACCTGTACTCGGTCACCAAGTGGGCCGCGCACGCGCTGGCCGAGAACACCCGGCTGCTGGTCGGCAAGGACGGAGTCGGCGTGACCGTCGTCGCCCCCGGGGTGGTGGACACCCCGTTCTGGAACGAGCGCGGCGGCACCCCCGACGCCTCGCCGACGATGACCCCCGAGCAGATCGCGAACACGATCGCCTTCGCCATCAACCAGCCCGTGGGCGTGGACATCAACCACATCACCGTGCGCCCGACCGGCCAGCTCGGCTGACGCAGCGCTCCCAACGACCGTACGAGAAAGGCGCCTTCGGCCCCCGCCGCGTACCACGCGGCGCAGGCCGAAGGCGTGCCGGGAGCGAGTGTCCGCCGGCCTAAATCTCCATCACGTACCACTGTCTGCGCGTCTTGCCGTACAGGTACAGGTGCCGTCCTCGTCCGACGGGGCGCGCGTACTGCTTGAGGGGTGTGCCGTTGGGGAAGGTGAGGCACGCTTCTTTGATCAGCAGGACCTCGCCTTCCGTCATGTGGCAGCGGTGGAGCCGGTCTTGCTGTCGGTTGCCGCCGAGCATGACGATCTCATCCCCGTGCACGGCCATGCCCCGAGGGGCGACCACGGGCGTCTTCCGCAGCCGGACGCGCCCGTCGGTCCGGGCCTCGAGCAGCGGGAAGGTCGGGTAGTTGTAGTAGCTGGCCCAGGCGACGCCGTCGTCGACGTTGAAGGCGTAGACGTCGTCGATGGGGCGGACGCCCTTGGGAGGTGAGTAGCCCCACTGCTGGTTTCCGCCGCTGTCCCAGCGCACCACGCCGTTGGCGCTGATCGGGTCGCCGCTGAAGACGCCTTCGTCGAAGTAGGCGCTCCATACGTGGTGCCGACGGTCCGCCATCATGAACTCGATGCCGCGCCCCATCTCGAAGCTGCTGCGGCGGCGTCCGTCCCGGCCGTAAATCTGGGCGTTCTTCTCCTCCTCAGCGCCATAGCCTTTGAGGAGGAACCGACCGTTGGGCAGCGCATCCAGCCCGGTGACCCTCACGGTGACATCGTGCAAGATCTGTTTCCGGATTGTGCCGCCGTCACCGATGACGAGAAGCGCCTCGTAAGGGTATTTGCGGGGCCTCAGGTAGGGCCTTCCGCCCGGATAGTCGGGACTGAGTTCCGCGTTGGGGCAGATCAGCCACAGGGCTCTCCCCCAGGCATCCACGGTGGTTCTCAGGATCTTCTGGTCGTCGTACTGCCGAGGCAACAGCGCGTGGGGACGCAGTGCTACCTTCCTCAAAAAATCACCTCACGGGCGAACGAACAGAGCTCACGCATGATCGCAGAGCCGTGAGTCCCATGTCGACCCACCGTCACCGCGTTCGACCGGAAGGAACCGTGTTCCCTGGGGTCGACGGCCTCGCGGCGCTGGTCACCCTCGCCGAACTCAATGTTCAGCATCTCGGCGGCGCGGTCGTTGGCCTCGCGCTGCCGTTCGGGGCTGGTTGTTTCGTCCGTCAGCACGGACAGGCGGATAGCCGAGACGCCCCGCAGGCGCCCGGAGAACACAGTGCCCTCGGTACCGGGCAGGCTGCTCGCAGTCATACCTTCCGGGGAGGGGGACGAATTCCGCCGGGCACGGGCACCCGCCAGGGGGACCGGTCAGGCGGTCGGGGCGAAGACGCAGAACTCGTTGCCCTCGGGGTCCGACAGGACGTCCCACTCGATGTCGCCGCCGCGCTCGCGGACCAGGGTGGCCCCGAGTGCGAGGAGTTCCGCGGTGTCGCCGAAGACGTCGAGGTGGACGCGGTTCTTGACGGCCTTCGGCTCGGCCACCGGGTTGACCCAGATCAGCGGACCCGCGCCGGTCGGGTCCTCGATCGGTACGGACGAGCCGGGCTCGTGGCTGCCGGGCCGGCGGACGTACCCCATGGCGGTGCACCACCAGTCGGCAAGCGCCTGGTGGTCGTTGGCGTCCAGGCACAGGTCCTTGAAACGAGCGGGCACGACAGGGGCCTCCAGTCGGATCGGTCACCGGTGCGGACCAGTGTGCAGCAGCCGCGCAGCCGTGTGAACCGGTCCGGTCCGGGGCGCCGCGCGAGCGGAACGACGGGGCCCCGTTCCCCACCGCCCGTGCGGACGGTGGGGAAC
>NZ_JBHJVK010000012.1:0-30057 GCF_042264695.1 Kitasatospora sp. NPDC056138
GAACCCGGAAGCTAAGCCTCAAAGCGCCGATGGTACTGCAGGGGGGACCCTGTGGGAGAGTAGGACGCCGCCGAACAAATTTTGGAGAAAGCCCCTTCCCGGGAGACCGGGGAGGGGCTTTCCGCATTTCCGGACCCTTTCCGGACTACTTCCGGGACCAGGCCCGGACTATTGCGCCGGGGTTGTTCCGTCAGAGCGCGAGCTTGAAGCCGAGGTGGGAGGCCACGAAACCGAGGCGCTCGTAGAAGCGGTGGGCGTCGGTACGGGTAGCGTCGGAGGTGAGCTGGACCAGGCCGGCGCCGAGTTCGCGGGAGCGGTCGACGGCCCACTGGATCAGTTCGCTGCCGAGGCCGCTGCCGCGTTCGTCGGCCTGGATGCGTACGGCCTCGATGACGGTGCGGGTGGCTCCTCGGCGGGAGAGGCCGGGAACGACGGTGAGCTGGAGCGTGCCGACGACCCGGCCTTCGCGTTCGGCGACGACCAGGTGCTGGTTGGGGTCGGCGGCGAGACGGTCGAAGGCGTCCTGGTAGGGCGCCAGGTCGTCGGGGGTCTCCCGGCCGGAGCCGAGCGGGTCGTCGGCGAGCATGGCGACGATTGCGGAGAGGTCGTCCAGGACGGCGGGACGGATGTTCAGGTCGGTCATACCGGAGGACCTTAGTCCAGACCGTTCAGCGGCCCGTGAGTACTCGGTCAGGCGGGATCAGGGAGAAGCAGGGTGGTGGGTCAGGCGCCTGACGGGCCGTCAGGCACCTGGTCCGGCACTGGTGATGACGGCGAAGGGGGCGCCGTGGGGGTCGGTCAGCTGGGCGAAGCGGCCGACGCCGTGGGCGTCCTTCGCGGGGGCGCGGACGGCGCCGCCGAGGTGCCGGGCCCTGTCGATCGTGGCGTCGGCGTCCGGGACCTCGAAGTAGGGGAGCCAGTGCGAGCCGAGGCCGGCCGCCGCCTGCGCGGTGTTCAGCTGCATGATGCCGCCCTGACCGCTGTCGCTACCGCTGCCGGCCGGGGTGAGCACGGTGTAGGGGGCGTCGCCGAACGGGACGTCCTGCTCCTGCCAGCCGAAGACGGAGCGGTAGAAGCTCTTGGCGGCCGTCGGATCGGTGCTCAGCAGCTCGGTCCAGCAGAGGCTGTTGGGGATGGTGACCGCACCGAGGCCGTTGGTTTCCAGCGGCTGCCAGATGGCGAAGCGCGCGCCGGTCGGGTCGGTGAGGCCGGACATCCGGCCGTGGGCGAGGACGTCGACCGGGCCGAAGCGCACGGTGCCGCCGGCCTGCCGGACCCGGGCGACGGTGGCGTCGGCGTCCTCGGTGGCGAAGTAGACCGTCCAGGCGGGGGCGACACCCTCCTCGGTGAGCCGGCCGAGCCCCCCCACGGTTCTGCCGTTCAGCTGGAAGAAGCCGTAGTCCCCGGCCTCGGGGCCGGGCGGGCTGACGGTCCAGCCGAAGAGGGCGGAGTAGAAGTCCCTGGCCGCGCCGGGGTCGGGGCTGCCGAGGTCGAGCCAGACGGGGGATCCGGGGACGAAGTCGGTGGTGAGCATGGAGATCCTTCGACGGACGTGGTCGTGCCCCCTCCGGCATCCTCGGCCCTGTCCCGGATGCCCACAACCGGTGATGCGCGGCCGTGGGGCGGGCGGTGCGGCGGCCGGGGTTCCCGGGTTGTCGGTGCCGGGCGGTACGGTGCGTAGCGGACGGTCACCGGCAGCGGAGTGAGGAGGGGCCCTGTGGGGACGCAGCAGCGGTCGGCCGGGCCTGCGGGCGAGGAGCGCTCCACGCAGGGCCGGCCCGGGAGCCCGGGACAACAGCAGCCGCACCGGCAGAACCAGCAGCAACAGCAACAGCAACAGCAACAGCAACAGCAACAGCAGCCGCAGCAGCGCCAGCTCGCCCAGCTGGAGGGCGTGCTGGAGCGGATCACCTACGCCAACGAGGAGACCGGTTACACGGTGGCCCGGGTGGACACCGGGCGTGGGGCGCACGACCTGCTGACCGTGGTCGGGGCGCTGCTGGGTGCGCAGCCGGGGGAGTCGCTGCGGTTGTTCGGCCGGTGGGGTTCGCATCCGCAGTACGGCAAGCAGTTCACGGTGGAGAACTACACGACCGTGCTGCCGGCGACGGTGCAGGGGATCCAGCGGTACCTGGGGTCGGGGTTGATCAAGGGGATCGGTCCGAGGTTCGCAGAGCGGATCGTGGAGCGGTTCGGGGTGGACACCCTGGACGTGATCGAGCAGGAGCCCGAGCGGCTGATCGAGGTGCCGGGGCTCGGGCCGAAGCGGACGAAGATGATCGCCGCGGCCTGGGAGGAGCAGAAGGCCATCAAGGAGGTGATGGTCTTTCTGCAGGGGGTCGGGGTCTCCACGTCCCTCGCGGTGCGGATCTACAAGAAGTACGGCGACAGTTCGATCGGTGTGGTGAAGAACGAGCCGTACCGGCTGGCGGCCGATGTGTGGGGCATCGGGTTCCTGACGGCCGACAGGATCGCGCAGGCGGTCGGCATCCCGCACGACAGTCCGGAGCGGGTGAAGGCAGGGCTGCAGTACGCGCTGTCGCAGAGCAGCGACCAGGGCCACTGCTACCTGCCCGAGGAGCGTCTGATCGCGGACGGGGTGAAGCTCCTTCAGGTGGACGTCGGTCTGGTGATCGACTGCCTGGCCGAGTTGGTCGCGGAGGAGGGGGTGGTCCGCGAGCCGGTGCCGGGTGAGGCGGGTGAGCCGATCACGGCGGTGTACCTGGTGCCCTTCCACCGGGCGGAGATCTCGTTGGCCAACCAGCTGGTGCGGCTGCTGCGTTCGGAGCCGGACCGGATGCCGGGCTTCGCGGACGTGGACTGGACGGCCGCGCTCGGCTGGCTGGCGCAGCGCACGGGGGCCGAACTCGCCCCGGAGCAGCGGGAGTCGGTGAAGCTGGCGCTGACCGAGAAGGTCGCGGTGCTGACGGGCGGTCCGGGGTGCGGCAAGTCGTTCACGGTGAAGTCGATCGTGACGCTGGCGCTGGCCAAGCGGGCGAAGGTGGTGCTGGCGGCGCCGACGGGGCGGGCGGCGAAGCGGCTGTCGGAGCTGACGGGGGTGGAGGCGTCCACCGTGCACCGGCTGCTGGAGCTGCGTCCCGGTGGTGATGCCGCGTACGACCGGGACCGGCCGCTGGATGCGGACCTGGTGGTGGTGGACGAGGCGTCGATGCTGGATCTGATCCTCGCCAACAAGCTGGTGAAGGCGGTTGCCCCCGGGGCGCACCTGCTGTTCGTGGGGGACGTGGACCAGCTTCCCTCGGTGGGGGCGGGCGAGGTGCTGCGGGACATGCTGTCCGAGGGCAGCCCGATCCCGTCGGTCCGGCTGACCAGGATCTTCCGGCAGGCCCAGCAGTCCGGTGTGGTGACCAACGCGCACCGGATCAACGAGGGGTTGCCGCCGGTCACCGAGGGGCTGGCCGACTTCTTCCTGTTCGCGGAGGAGGACGCGGAGCGGGCGGCCGGGCTCACGGTGGACGTGGTGGCCCGGCGGATCCCGCAGAAGTTCGGTCTGGACGCCCGCCGGGACGTCCAGGTGCTGGCTCCGATGCACCGGGGTCCCGCGGGTGCGGGGAATCTGAACACGCTCCTGCAGGCAGCGGTCACGCCGGCGCGGGAGGGCCTGCCGGAGCGCCGGTTCGGCGGCCGTACCTTCCGGGTAGGTGACAAGGTCACACAGATCCGGAACAACTACGAGAAGGGTCAGAACGGCGTCTTCAACGGCACGGTCGGAGTGGTGACCTCGCTCAGCGTCGAGGAGCAGCGACTGATGGTGCTCACCGACGAGGACGAGGAGGTGCCGTACGACTTCGACGAGTTGGACGAGCTCGCGCACGCGTATGCGGTGACCATTCACCGTTCCCAGGGCAGCGAGTACCCGGCGGTGGTGATTCCCGTCACCACTTCGGCCTGGACGATGCTGCAGCGGAACCTGCTCTACACGGCCGTGACACGGGCGAAGAAACTGGTGGTGCTGGTGGGGTCACGGAGAGCGATCGGACAGGCTGTCCGTGCGGTAAGTGCAGGTCGGAGGCACTCTGCGCTTGATCATCGGCTGACCTCTGGGTGATCATCCAAGAGGGTCGGCCGCTCCGAGGTTGTCTTGACGTAAAGAGATTTAAGGCAGAGCCTAGTCTGACGCCGATCTTGTCCGGTCCATACCGGCACCGGCGACAGCTTTTGTAGGACCGGGCCCTTTTCGGCCCACCCCGGGTGAGCAGCTGTCCCTCGGATGGGGGATCGTAGAGTCAGTCAGGCACCTAGGGATTCATTTCGTCGGTGAGGAAGACGTGAGCGACACATCGGTAGTACTGCGGTACCAGGACGGCGAGTACGAGTACCCCGTCGTCGAGAGCACTGCGGGCAACGCCGGCTTCGACATCTCGAAGCTGCTTCCGCAGACCGGCCTGGTCACCCTGGACAACGGCTTCGGCAACACCGCCGCCTACAAGTCCGCGATCACCTTCGTGGACGGTGACAACGGCATCCTGCGCTACCGCGGCTACCCGATCGAGCAGCTGGCCGAGCAGGGCAGCTTCATCGAGACCGCGTACCTCCTGATCAACGGCGAGCTGCCGAACGCCGATCAGCTGGAGAAGTTCAACGCCGAGATCACGCAGCACACCCTGCTGCACGAGGACGTCAAGCGCTTCTTCGGCGGTTTCCCGCGCGATGCCCACCCGATGGCGATGCTGTCCTCGGTCGTCGGCGCGCTGTCCACCTTCTACCAGGACAGCCACAACCCGTTCGACGCCGCGCAGCGCCACCTGTCGACGGTCCGCCTGCTGGCCAAGCTGCCGACCATCGCCGCCTACGCGTACAAGAAGTCGGTCGGCCAGCCGTTCGTCTACC
The DNA here is from genome assembly GCF_042264695.1 of Kitasatospora sp. NPDC056138. NCBI lineage: Bacteria > Bacillati > Actinomycetota > Actinomycetes > Kitasatosporales > Streptomycetaceae > Kitasatospora > Kitasatospora sp. NPDC056138. Next base: position 4,852 of record NZ_JBHJVK010000012.1, read on the forward strand.
CGCGCAACGACCTGAGCTACGTCGAGAACTTCCTCCGGATGACCTTCGCGGTCCCCGCCGAGGACTACGAGATCAACCCGGTCATCGTCAACGCGCTGGACAAGCTGCTGATCCTGCACGCGGACCACGAGCAGAACTGCTCGACCTCCACGGTCCGCCTGGTGGGTTCCAGCCACGCCAACCAGTTCGCCTCGATCTCGGCCGGCATCTCGGCGCTCTGGGGCCCGCTGCACGGTGGCGCCAACCAGGCCGTCCTGGAGATGCTGGAGCAGATCCAGAAGGACGGCGGCGACGTCGACAGCTTCATCCGCAAGGTGAAGAACCGCGAGGACGGCGTGAAGCTCATGGGCTTCGGTCACCGCGTGTACAAGGCCTTCGACCCGCGCGCCGCGCAGGTCAAGATCCTGGCGCACGAGGTCCTCGGCCAGCTCGGCAAGTCCGACGAGCTGCTGGAGATCGCGCTCAAGCTGGAAGAGCACGCGCTGAACGACGAGTTCTTCATCTCGCGCAAGCTCTACCCGAACGTGGACTTCTACACCGGCCTGATCTACCGCGCCATGGGCTTCCCGACCAGCATGTTCACCGTGCTGTTCGCCCTCGGCCGGCTGCCGGGCTGGATCGCCCACTGGCACGAGATGATCAACGACCCGGGCAGCCGCATCGGCCGTCCGCGTCAGATCTACACCGGCGTGGAGATCCGCGACTACGTCGGCCTCGACGCCCGCTGACGCAGGCAATCCGAAGGGCCCGGCTGCTCATGGCAGCCGGGCCCTTCGACGCAACGGCGCACGACGCCCGAGGGCGGCCGAGCCAGGAACGGCCGCTCAAAGCGTTCCTGACCGGCCGCACCCCGGCGTCGTGCGCGAGGACCGCCGAACCGGTCGGCAGTCGTCCCGGGGCCCGCCGGAGCCCCGTCGGCGACAGTGGTGGCCCTGCGACGACGTGAAGCCGTTCGCCGCGTCGCCGCCCACCAAAAAGCTGCCGCACTACAAAAGGTAAGACGTATCAGGGGGCGCAAAGTTACGCCAAGGGGGTGTGAGTTGGCTCTCGCCACGCTCTGTGTGCACTCGTACCCCCGCCCATACCACACGATCCGCAGCGCACGGCATCACCCTCCCCGCAGACGCGACAACCCAGCGTGATAGGAATCGTGCCAATCCGGTACGGACCGACCGCGCTTCCCGAAGCAGCGGCGGCGGGGCAGGGAGGGAGTGCGCAGATGGCCAGAAATGTCGTCGTCACGGGTGGCGGCACGGGTATCGGGTACGAAGTGGCCCGGCGCTTCGCCGAGGCGGGTGAGCAGGTCGTGATCGTCGGCCGCCGACGTGCGGTCCTCGAACGGGCCGCCACCGACCTGGGCGCCAACGTCACCCCGCTGGTCTGCGACCTGGCCGACCCGGACGCCGTCGAGGACGCGCTGGCCGGGCTGCCGGACCGGGTCGACGTGCTGGTCAACAACGCGGGCAGCCGGGAGACCGTGATCGGTGCCGGCCCGCACGCCGTGCTGGCGCGCTGGCGCGGGGACTTCGAGCGCAACGTGCTGACCGTGGTGATGCTCACCGAGTCGATCCGGGACCGGCTCACCCAGGGCACCGGCCGGGTGGTCACGGTCAGCTCGATCGCCGCCCTGCGCGGGGCCGGCTCCTACGGTGCCGCGAAGGCCTCGCTGCACGCCTGGAACAACTTCCTGGCCGCCCAGCTCGGCCCCTCCGGCATCACCGCCAACATCGTGGCCCCCGGGACGGTCGCGGGCACCGAGTTCTTCGGACCCAGGCTGGACGACGCCGAGGTGTCCCGGCGGGCCTCCCGGACCCTGCTCGGCCGGATCGGTGAGACCGGGGAGGTCGCGGCGGCCGTCTACTTCCTGGCGTCGCCGGAGGCCGGGTTCATCACCGGCGAGATCCTGCACTGCAACGGCGGCGAGCTGCTCGGACGGTGAGTGCCGAGGCCGTCGGGCAGGTCGAGCGCCGAGGCCGTCAGGTGTCCGGCCGAGCCGTGTGACAGCGGGGCGCGGGGAGTGCGCGAGGCCGGCGACCGCTGTGGCGGGCCGGTCGGCCAGTCCCCGCACCCCGGCCGCCCCGGCCCGGAAGGGCAGCCGGTCAGGCCGCGTCGAAGCGCCTCAGCCGGAGGCTGTTGGTGACCACGAAGACCGAGGAGAAGGCCATCGTGGCGCCCGCCACCATCGGGTTGAGCAGGCCCGCCGCGGCCAGCGGGATCGCGGCGACGTTGTAGGCGAAGGCCCAGAACAGGTTGCCCTTGATGGTGGCCAGGGTCCGGCGGGAGAGACGGATGGCGTCGGCGGCCGAGCGGAGGTCACCGCGGACCAGGGTCAGGTCGCTCGCCTCGATCGCGGCGTCCGTCCCGGTTCCCATGGCCAGGCCCAGGTCGGCCTGGGCGAGCGCGGCGGCGTCGTTCACGCCGTCGCCGACCATCGCCACCGAGTGGCCCTCGGCCTGCAGCCGCTGCACGGTGGCCGCCTTGTCCTCGGGCAGCACCTCGGCGATCACGTCCTCGGGTGCGATGCCGACCTCGGCCGCCACGGCCTCGGCCACCCGCCGGTTGTCGCCGGTCAGCAGGACCGGACGCAGGCCCAGCGCCCGCAGTTCGCGGATCGCCTCGGCGCTGGTGGGCTTGACGGTGTCGGCGACCTCCAGGACGGCGCGGGCGGCACCGTCCCAGCCGACCGCGACGGCGGTCCGTCCGGCGGCCTCGGCGGCCGACATGGCGGCGGCCAGCGCGGGCGGCAGGTGCTGGGCCCGGTCGGCCAGCAGCACCTCGCGTCCCGCCACCACCGAGTGGCCCTCGACCGTGCCCCGGACGCCGCGCCCCGGCACGTTCTCGAAGCCCTCGACAGCGGGCAGGTCGCCGACCCGCTCGGCCGCGGCGGCGGCGACGGCCCGGGCGATCGGGTGCTCGGAGACGTGCTCCAGCGCACCGGCCAGGCGCAGCGCCTGGGTCTCACCGACGCCCTCGGCGGTGTGCACGGCGGTCAGCGCCATCTGCCCGGTGGTCACGGTGCCGGTCTTGTCCAGCACGATGGTGTCCACCGCGCGGGTGGTCTCCAGGACCTCCGGGCCCTTGATCAGGATGCCCAGCTGGGCGCCGCGGCCGGTGCCGACCATCAGCGCGGTCGGGGTGGCCAGTCCGAGGGCGCACGGGCAGGCGATGATCAGCACGGCGACGGCGGCGGTGAACGCCTCGGTGGGGTTGCCGGAGAGCAGCAGCCGGCCGACCAGGGTCGCGAGCGCGATCAGGATGACCACCGGGACGAACACGGCGGAGATCCGGTCGGCCAGGCGCTGGGCGGCGGCCTTGCCGTTCTGGGCCTCCTCGACCAGCCGGGCCATCCGGGACAGCTGGGTGTCGGCACCGACCCGGGTGGCCTCGACCACCAGGCGGCCGCCGGCGTTGACCGTGGCGCCGGCCACCGGGTCGCCGACCGCGACCTCGACGGGGACGGACTCGCCGGTGAGCATCGAGGCGTCGACGGCGGAGGCGCCCTCGACCACCACGCCGTCCGTGGCGATCTTCTCGCCGGGCCGCACCACGAAGCGCATGCCGACGGCGAGCCGGGTGACCGGCAGCCGCACCTCGCGGCCGGACCGGAGCACCGCGACGTCCTTGGCGCCGAGGTCCAGCAGAGCGTGCAGGGCGGCGCCCGCGCGGCGCTTGGAGCGGTGCTCCAGCCAGCGGCCGAGCAGGATCAGGGTGGTGACGCCGGCGGCCGCCTCCAGGTAGAGCGCGGAGGAGGGGTCGCCGGTGCCGACCGAGAGCGAGAAGTCGTGCCGCATCCCGGGCATCCCGGCGTGACCGTAGAACAGGGCCCACACCGACCAGCCGAACGCGGCCAGGGTGCCGAGCGAGACCAGTGTGTCCATGGTGGCCGCGCCGTGCCTGAGGTTGGTCCAGGCGGCGCGGTGGAAGGGCAGGCCGCCGTAGACGACGACCGGGCCGGTGAGGGCGAACGCCAGCCACTGCCAGTTGTCGAACTGGAAGGCGGGGACCATGGAGAGCAGCACCACGGGGACGGCGAGGCCGAGGCTGATCAGCAGCCGCTCCCACAGGGGGTCGGGCTCGGCGGCCGGTCCGCCGGTGGCCTCGGTGGCGGCCGGGCTGGCGGCCGTGTCGGTGGCCGCGGGCGGCGCGGGCAGCTCCGCGGTGTAGCCGGTCCGCTCGATCGTGGCGATGAGGTCGGCCACGCTCACCTCGGGTGCGAAGTCCACCCGGGCCTTCTCGGTGGCGTAGTTGACCGTCGCCTCGACGCCGTCCATCCGGTTGAGCTTCTTCTCGATCCGGGCCGCGCAGGAGGCGCAGGTCATCCCGCCGATGGAGAGTTCCACCCGGTCGCGGACGGCTCCGGGCTCCGTGCCCGGCGTGGTGGTGCTCATGCTCGTTGCTCCTTGCTGGCCTCGGTGCGAGCGTACGGGGCGCGTCGGGGGCGCGCCCCCGTACGGTGGCTCAGGCGGCCGGGCCGACCAGTTCGTAGCCGGCCTCGTCGACGGCGGCGCGCACGGCGCTCTCGTCCAGGGGGGAGCGGGAGGAGATCGTCACCGTGCCGGCCTTGGCGTCGGCGGCGACCTCGGTCACACCGGGAAGCGCGGAGACCTCCTCGCTGATCGACTTCTCGCAGTGGCCGCAGCTCATGCCGCTGACGGTGTACGTGACGGTGCTGGACATCGGGGCCTCCGGATCGGTTCCGCCCGAGCCGGGACGCTCGGACGCTTGCTGGGTTCGCGCTTCTGCCTGCTCGCAACACAATACCCCTAGGGGGTATTCCTTGGGCAAGGAATGTGGTGCGCGTCGCAGTCTGCGCCCTCGGTGGGCCGAGGGGATCGCGTGACACCCCGGCGGCTGCCGCGGTGCGGGAGTGCCGGCCGGTGCGGCTGCTCCTGCAGTTGTCGGTGCGGAACGACGGGTGGTTCCGGCGCGATCGTGGGACCACCCGTTGAGGCGAGTGCATCGTCGGGTCGGCTCGGGCGGGGTGAGGGGTGCACCTGCTGCCCGGCGCGCGAGGCGGGCGGCTCTCCAGGACCTCTCCGGGACCTCACCGGGGCCTCTTCGGGGCTTCTTCGGGACCTCTCCAGGGCGTCCTCTGAGGCCGAGCTGCCGAGTGCGCCGGTGATGCCGCCGATCCCGGAGCGGGCGAAGATCCGCGCGGTGCCGACGTCGGCCGCGGAAGCGCTCGTAGGACCGGACCGCGAGGGTGGCCGGGGCGGATTCCTCCGATATGTTCGGTATGTGTTCCGGAACCGCCGTGCCCAGTCACCCGCGAAGCCCCGGCCGACCGGGTTGCCGCGGGCCAGGCGGGAGAGCGCGCTCCTCGCCACCGACCTGCAGGACCTGTCCTTCCGGCGCCGCGCCACCCCCGCACTGCTCGCGATCCTGGCGGTCTCGGTCACCGACTTCTTCTCCGGGCAGGACCGCTACCTGGCGCCGCTGATGGTGGTGGTGCCGTCGATCGCCGCCCTCGTGCTGCGCCCGGCCGAACTGCTGCTGGTCTGCTCGCTCGGTTTCTTCGCGCTGCTCGGGCTGAGCCACTACGACCAGATGGACAACCTGCAGGACGGCCGGTTCCTCTTCGGGGCGATCCTCAGTTACGTCGTGTTGACGGTGTTCAGTGCCTGGCTGGCCCGCCTGCGCATGCACCGGGCTGCCGCGTTCGCCGCCGTCAGCTCGGTGGCCGAGGCCGCCCAGCGGGCCCTGCTCAGCCTGCCGGGGCCGTCGGTCGGGCCGCTGCGGCTGGCCGTCCGGTACGTGTCGGCGGCGGACGCGGCGCGGATCGGCGGGGACCTCTACTCGGTGCTCGACACCCCGTACGGCACCCGGGTGCTGGTCGGTGACGTCCGGGGCAAGGGCCTCGGGGCGGTGCAGACCGCAGCCGTGGTGCTCGGTGCCTTCCGCGAGGCGGCGTACGACGAGAACGGCCTGCCCGCGGTGGCGTCCCGGATCGAGGCCAGTGTGGAACGGCACGTGCCCGACGGGGAGTTCACCACCGCGCTGTTCGCCGAGTTCCGCCGACCGGGGACGATGGAACTGCTGCACTACGGGCACGTCCCGCCGATCAGGGTCGGGCCGGACGGGACGGTGACGGTGCTGGAGGCCGCCGATCCGTGGGTGCCGCTGGGGCTCGGCAAGCTCGCGAGCGGGTCGCCGGACAGCGTCAGCCTGCCGTTCGGGCCCGACGACGTCCTGGTGCTGTGCACCGACGGCGTGATCGAGGCCAGGCACCACGACTCGGGCGAGTTCTATCCGCTGACCGAGCGGGTCGGCCCGCTGGTGCGGGACGCGGCCCGCTCGGCGGCGGAGTTGGAGAGCGCGGTCGGGCGGATCTACGCGGACCTGCTGGCGCACACCGGCGGGGAGCTCGATGACGACGCGCTGCTGCTGCTGATCTCCCGCACCGACCACGACCCGTCTCAGCTCGGGTGACCTGCCGCCGGCCTCCGACGGCGGACCACCGGGTACCGCCGCGGGGACGCGGCGGGCCGTTCGCGCGGCCACCCGCGCCCCGCGGCGCTGCCCGGCGGGTGGGCCCGGCGGCTCAGGCGGCGCGGGCGGTGTCCGCGAGGGCGTGCAGGATCAGGGCGGTCGAGGTCGCGCCCGGGTCCTGGTGGCCGGCGCTGCGGGGACCCAGGTAGGAGGCGCGCCCCTTGCGGGCCTGGAGCGGCACGGTGTCGCGCGCACCCTGGGCGGCGGCCGCGTCCGCGGCCTCCGCCGCGGCGAGCAGACCGTCGGCGGCGGCCGCCTCGAAGGCGGCGAGGGCCGGCGTCCAGGCGTCCACGATGGTCTTGTCACCGGGCTGGGCCCCGCCCAGCTGCTGGATGGCCAGCAGGCCCTCCGCCAGAGCGGCGGCCAGCTCGGCCGGGGTGACCGTGGCCTGCGGCAGCGCCTTGCCCATGGCCCGGAACGCGCTCCCGTACAGCGGCCCGGAGGCCCCACCGACCTTGGAGATCAGGGTGCTGCCGGTCTTGGCGAGGACCGCTCCCACGGAGTCGGCCTCCAGCGTGTCCAGCGCGGTGACGACGGCGCTGAAGCCACGGCGAAGGTTGCTGCCGTGGTCGCCGTCGCCGATCGCCGAGTCCAGCTCGGTGAGGTACGGCTCCTGCTGCTCGACGGCGGCGGCGATCCCTCGGATCCAGGCGACGGCGAGTTCGGTGTCCACTTCGGTACTCCTCCAGGGACGGATCGAGGTCAGGACCAGGTCAGGGCGGGGGTGGCCACCGGGGCGTCCCACAGCTCCAGCAGCTCGCGGTCGGCCTTGGTCAGGGTCAGGGAGAAGCCCGCCATGTCCAGGCTGGTGACGTAGTTGCCGACCAGGTTGCGGGAGATGTGGATGCCGCGCTCGGCGAGCCTGGCCCGGACCTCCCCGTAGACCACGTAGAGCTCCAGCAGCGGTGTGCCGCCGAGCCCGTTGACCAGGGCGATCACCTCGTCGCCCACGTTCAGCTCGTGGTCGGCGAGGATGGTGTCCACCACCTCGGCCGCGAGCTGGGCGGCCGGGCGGTGCCGTTCGCGGCGGCGCCCCGGCTCGCCGTGGATGCCCACGCCGACCTCGATCTCGTCCTCCGGCAGGTCGAAGCCCGGCTTTCCGGCCGCCGGTACGGTCGCCGCGGTGAGCGCGACGGCGAACGACCGCGAGGCGGCGTTGACCCGTCGGCCGAGTTCGGCCACCTCGTCCAGCGCCGCGCCGCGCTCGGCCAGCGCGCCGGCGATCTTCTCCACCATCACGGTCGCACCGGTGCCGCGGCGGCCCGCCGTCCAGGTGGAGTCCTCCACCGCGACGTCGTCGTTGACCAGGACGGTGCGGATCTCGACACCCTCCTCGGCGGCCAGCTCGGCGGCGAGCTGGAAGTTCATCACGTCGCCGGTGTAGTTCTTCACGATCAGGACCACACCCGCGCCGCTGTGCACCGCCTGGACCGCGGTCAGCATCTGGTCGGGCACCGGGGAGGTGAACACCTCGCCGGGACAGGCGGCGTCGAGCATGCCGGGCCCCACGAAACCGCCGTGCAGCGGCTCGTGGCCGCTGCCGCCGCCGGAGACCAGGGCGACCTTCGGGCTGCTCGGCCGGACCGCTCTGGTGATCACCCGGTTGGGAATGTCCACCGCCAACTCCGGGTGGGCGGCGGCGAATCCGGTCAGCGCATCCGTCAGGACGGTCTCCGGCGAGTTGATCAGCTTCTTCAAGGCACACTCCCTCGGCAGATCTTGAAAGCGACGTTACGCCAGCGGGGACGGCTTGGTGAGCGATACGACACGCCGAGTCTCGAACTGGTCGTCGAGTGGCGGGCGGTGATGCGGGCTAGGGTCGGGGCATGGGCAAGCACGTGGGTATCGTTCTCGTCTCGCACAGCCCCGCCATGGCGGCCGGACTGCGCGAGCTCCTCGCCGAACTCGGCTCCGACGCCGTTCCGGTGGCAGTCGCCGCGGGTACCGAGGACGGCGGTCTCGGCACCAGCTACGAGCTGATCGTCCGCGCGCTGGCGGAGGCGGACGGCGGCGCCGGGGTGGTCGTACTGCCGGACCTCGGCAGCTCGGTGCTCACCGCGCGGACCGCGCTGGAGGACCATCCGAGGGACGGGGTGGTGCTGGTGGACGCGCCGTTCGTGGAGGGCGCGGTGGCGGCCGTCGTCACCGCCTCGGCCGGGGCGGCGCTGGCCGAGGTGGTCGGGGCGGCCGAAGAGGCACGCGGCTTCCGGAAGTTCTGAGCCGTCCCGGCGGGGTGGCCCGTCCTGCCCCCCGAAGGCCTACTTGGCGTCGGCGTAGCAGTCCGCGACGGTCGCGCTGAGCGGGAACCGGACGGGTGTGTCGCCGAAGACCAGGGTGCGGGCCTCCTCGGCGGCGTCCGCCACGGCTGCGGCGACCTGGTCGGCCAGGTTGAGCGGGGTGTGCACCATCACCTCGTCGTGCTGGAAGAAGACCAGGTGCGGCCGGTCCGGGCCGGACTCCAGGGCGGTCAGCCGCCGGCGCAGCGCGGCGAGCAGGGCGAGCGCCCAGTCCGCCCCGCTGGCCTGGATGACGAAGTTCCGGGTGAACCGCCCGCGCGCCCTGGCCGAGCGGCCGCCGGCCTCCCCGGCCGTCTCGGGTGCCTCCGTCAGGTCCAGCCAGTCGGCGGTGGGGGGCGGGCAGGTGCGGCCGAGCCGGGAGCGGACGATCCCGCCGTCCTCCCCGGTGCGGGCCGCGGCCTCGACGTACCCCATCGCGGCCGGGTAGCGGCGGCGCAGGGTGGCCAGCAGGGGGCCGATGTCGCCGCCGGTCTGCCCGTACATCGCGCCGAGCAGGCCGAGTTTCGCCTTGTCGCGGTCGCCCTGGAAGGCGGTGGCGGCGAGTGCGTCGTAGAGGTCGCCCTCGGCCGCGCTGCGGGCCAGCCCGGCGTCCTGGGAGAGCGCGGCCAGCACCCGTGGCTCCAGCTGGGCGGCGTCGGCGACGACCAGGGTCCAGCCGGGGTCGGCCACCACGGCACGGCGCAGGATGCGCGGGATCTGCAGTGCGCCGCCGCCCCGGCTGGCCCAGCGGCCGGAGACCACGCCGCCGACCACGTACTCGGGGTGGAACCGGCCGCCCTTGGCCCAGGCGTCCTGCCAGGCCCAGCCGTGGGCCGCGTGCAGCCTGGAGAGCTCCTTGTAGCGGGTCATCAGGCGGGCGGCCGGATGGTCGACCCGGTTCAGCTCCCAGGAGCGGGTGGAGCCGAGCTGGATGCCCTGGTCGGCGAAGGCGCGCAGCACCTGGGTGTGCGAGTCCGGGTTGAACGGGCGGCCGCCGAGCGCCTGCTGCAGCTCGGTGGCCAGCTCGGCGAGGCGGCGCGGCTGGGTGCCCGGGACCGTGGGGCGCGGGCCGAGCAGTTCGGTGAGCAGCCGGTCGTGGATGTCGGTGCGCCAGGGCAGCCCGTCGAAGGCCATCTCGGCCGCCAGCAGGCCGCCGGCCGACTCGGCGGCCACCAGCAGGCGGAAGCGGGAGCGGGCCGCCGGGTCGGCGATGGCCCGGATCCGGCGCTGCTGCTCGGCGTGGACGGCGATCACCGCCGCCAGCGGATCGGTGCCGGACGGCAGCTGGAGGCGGTCCGGGGCGAAGAGGCTCTCCTGATCACCCGCGTCGGCGCTCTCGGGCAGGTCGGCCGGGACGGGCAGCCCCTTGATCCTGGCCCAGGCGGCGCCCAGGGAGCGCGGCGCGCCCCAGGCGCCCTCGTGGCCGAGCAGCAGGGCCTCGGTGAGCCGCAGATCGTGGCAACGGGCCAGCCGGCCCGGCAGCAGCGGTGCGTACGCGCTGTCGGCGGCGGCCCAGACCCAGCGCGGCTGCTCGGCGGCCTCCCGCTCGGCGACGGCGGCGGCGAGCGAGGACGCCCGGACGGGCGGGCCGAGCGGGCTGCCGTCCTCGGCGAGCGGCTGGAGGCGCCCGCCCGGGCCGTGCGGGTCGGGCACCAGAGCAGTACGGGGGGCCGGGGCCATGGGGTCTCCTCCTCTCGGGCGGGCGTTCGCCCGACCGTAGCGCCCGGTACTGACAACGGTGATTCGGGGCGCGCCGGGCGGCCAGGGTCTCCTCGGCGGCCCCCGGCTGTCCTCGGGCGTCTTCGGGCGTCTTCGGGCGTCGAGGGTGGGGCGGACGGCCGACCGGACGGGTGCCGCGGCCTGTCCGCGTCCCGCCGTGCGGGGAACCGCGCGAAGCGGCGGGGTCCGAGGTGCGAGGTGCTCACCGGGCCCGGCCGGCCACCGGTGTCCCGCGGCTCGCGTGGGTCCCCGCATTGTTGGAGGAGCACTGTTCCGCAGGGTCCGCCGGGACCGGCCGGGCGAGGGCCGAGAGGGCCGATCGGGCCGTAGGCAGCAGGCATGACAGCGCGTAAGGTTCGGGCAATGAGCGACAACCCCTTCTTCGAGCCCAGCACCCTGGTCTACGAGCTCCCGCCCTTCGCCGAGATCCGGGAAGAGCACTACCTGCCCGCCTTCGAGCGCGGGATGGCCGACCAGCTGGCCGAGATCGCGGCGATCGTGGCCGACCCCGAGCCGCCGAGTTTCGACAACACGCTGGTGGCGTTGGAGCGTTCGGGTGCCCTGTTGCGGCGGGTGCAGCTGGTCTTCCTGAACCAGATCGCCTCCGACGCCACCCCTGTTCTGCAGGAGCTGGATGCCGAGATCAGCCCCCGGCTGGCGGCACACGCCGACGCGATCCACCTCGACCCGGCGCTCTATGCCCGGGTGCGCGCCGTTCACGAGGCCCGCGAGAGCCTGGACCTGGACGCCCAGGCGCTGCGCCTGCTGGAGCGTCACCACACCCGTTTTGTCCGGGCCGGGGCCCGGCTGTCGGGTGCCGAGCAGCAGCGGCTGCGGGAGATCAACGCCCAGCTGGCGTCGGACTCCACGGCCTTCAGGCAGAACGTGTTCGCCGACACCAGGGCCCGCGCCCTGGTGCTGGACAGCGCCGAGCAGCTGGACGGCCTGCCGGCCGGTCAGATCGCCGCAGCCGCCGAGAACGCCAAGGCGCTCGGCCACCAGGACGGTTCCTACGTCCTGAGCCTGAAGAACTTCTCCAACCAGCCGGAGCTGGCCGCGCTCACCGACCGCACCGTGCGTGCCCGGCTGCTGGAGGCCTCGCTCGGCCGTGCCGTCGAGTCCAACGGCCCGGTGGCGGTCCGGATGGCCGGGCTGCGCGCCGAGCGCGCCGCACTGCTCGGCCACCCCAGCCACGCCGCGTACGTGGTGGCCGACGAGACCGCCAAGACGGTCGAGGCGGTGGACACGATGCTGGCCCGCCTGGTGCCCGCCGCCGTCGCCAACGCCGAGCGCGAGGCCGCCGAACTCGCCAAGGCCGCGGCGGCCGACGGCATCGACGAGCTGGCCGCGCACGACTGGGCGTACTACTCGGAGCGGGTCCGCAAGGCCGTGTACGAGCTGGACACCGCCGCGTTGCGCCCGTACTTCGAGCTTGAGCGGGTGCTGCACGACGGGGTGTTCTTCGCTGCTCGGCTGGCGTACGGGCTGACCTTCACCGAGCGCCCCGAGCTCACCGGGTACCACCCGGACGTCCGGGTCTTCGAGGTGTTCGAGGCCGACGGCAGCCCGCTGGGTCTGTTCCTCGGCGACTTCTACGCCCGGGAGTCCAAGAGCGGCGGCGCCTGGATGAACGAACTGGTCGGGCAGTCCGAGCTGCTGGGCCAGCGTCCGGTGGTGGTCAACAACCTCAACATCGCCCGGCCGGCCCCCGGCGAGCCCGCCCTGCTGACCTGGGACGAGGTGCGGACGCTCTTCCACGAGTTCGGCCACGCGCTGCACGGCCTCTTCTCCGCCGTCCGCTACCCGCTCTTCACCGGGACCGAGGTGCCCCGCGACTTCGTGGAGTTCCCGTCCCAGGTGAACGAGATGTGGATGGACTGGCCCGAGGTGCTGGCCAACTTCGCCAAGCACCACGTGACCGGCGAGCCGCTGCCGACCGAGCTGGTGGACAGGATCGCCGCCGCCGAGCAGTTCGGCCAGGGCTTCCGCACGGTCGAGTACCTGGCCGCCGCGCTGCTCGACTGGGCCTGGCACACCGTTCCGGTGGGCCGGGAGATCGCCGACGCCGCGGAGTTCGAGGCGGCCGCGCTGGCCGAGGCCGGCCTGGCACTGCCCACCGTCCCGCCGCGCTACCGCACGACGTACTTCAGCCACATCTTCGCGAGCGACTACAGCGCGGGCTACTACGCCTACATCTGGTCGGAGGTGCTGGACGCGGACACCGTCGAGTGGTTCCGCAGCAACGGCCGTCCGGTGCGCGAGAGCGGCGAGATCTTCCGCGCCGAACTGCTGTCGCGGGGCGGCAGCGTGGACGCGCTGGACTGCTTCCGTGCGGTGGTCGGCCGTGATCCCGAGATCGCCCCGCTGCTCGCCCGGCGCGGGCTCACCGGGGCCTGACCGCCGGCACCGCGGACGGCGACCGTGCACAGCGCCCCAGGGCCGGTGCGCGGTCGCCGTCCGGCTCCGGGCCGATCGGCCCGGAGCCCCGGTCCTAGTTCGCCGGGACGATGGAGAACGAGCCGTTCCGCAGAGCGGTCTCGGTGTACTGGCCGCTGTCGATGGCCTGCGGCGAGTAGGCGTCGAAGGTCTGGCCGTTCACGGTGACGTTGCTGAAGTCCAGGCTGTCGAAGGACGGGTAGCTCTGGGACGGCGACTCGATGACCGCCTCGGCGCTGACGTTCTGGGCGCGCAGCCGCTGGCGGGTGGTCTCCGTCCAGCCCTTGGTGTTGTCGGTGAGCTTCAGGGTGTAGGTGCTGTTGCCGGCGTACACGACGCTGCCGGTGAAGCTGTCCCCGGCGTCCACCGGGTCGTTGAAGTACTTCGGCGGCGCCGGGTACATCTCGTACCAGCCCGAGTAGACGGGCGAGCCGCTGGAGCAGTCCACCTGCACGCCGGTCTGCTCCACGGTCTGCGAGCCGTAGCCGTCTATGCCGACCCAGGGGGCGAACAGGTCGTCGGAGGTGTTGCACTGCACCTGCGGCATGGTCCAGGAGCCGGTGACGGTGCGGAAGTTGCTGCCCTGGGCGACGTAACCGCCCCAGACCCCGCCGTCGTAGTTGTACGAGCCGGGCGAGTGGTGGCCGTAGTAGTGCGTGGTCGGTGCGGTGCGGGCGGGTGTGGCGGCGCTCGCGGGTGTGGCGATCGCGGCGGTGGAGACCGCGAGCAGGACGGCTGCCACGGAACCGGCGGTGCGGATTGCGCGCATCGAGAACTCCTGGTGGGGGTTGGGGACTTCGGCGGACCGTCGGACCGGTGGGGTCGGTGGCCGGCGGAACGCTGTCGCCAACAGTGCGGTCCGCACCGCCCCGGACGGAAGGCAATGAGCGGGTCAGGAACGCGTCATGGCGGGTACATGACTTGCCGGTACTCCCTTGCTTTCGCCCGTCCGATGCCACAGAGTCGGACTCCGCCTGCGGACTTCTCGCTCAGGAAGGGTCCGGGAAGGGGGGTACCGATGCCGGAGCTCGCTGGGGCCAGATTCGCCGGGTTGGGCATCGGCGCGGACGCGGAGGAGCTCTATCTGCGGCTGCTCGACGCCGGCAGTGCCTCGGCGCAGCAACTCGGCAGCTGGGTCGGTCTGAACGCCGAACGCTCGGTGGCCGCGCTGGAGTCGCTGGCCGCCCACGGCCTGGTGGAGCGGCCGGCCGACGGGCGGCGGAGCTGGACGGCTGCCGCGCCGGACGTCGCACTGGAGGAACTGCTGCTCCAGCGCGAGGTCGAACTCCGCCGGGCGCGCGGCCGGATCAACGAGCTGATGCGCACCTACCGCCGACGCCAGTCCGGTACGGGCGAGTTGGTCGAGGTGATCAACGGGCGCGAGTCGATCGCCGAGCTCTGGCGCAGCCTGCAGCTGGGCGTCCGCGAGCAGTTGCGGGTGCTGGACCGGCCGCCGTACATCCGGCGCACCGATCCGGAGACGGGACTCGCCGTCCTGGGGCGGGGCGTGGCCATGCGGGCGGTCTACGAGAGCCGGGTGCTGCGCGAGCCCGAGCGGGTGGCGGAGATCCGCAGCTTCGTCCGGGGCGGCGAACAGGCCAGGGTGCTCCCGGAGCTGCCGCTCAAACTGGCGTTGATCGACTCGCGCTGGGCACTGCTGCCGGTGAGTGCCGGGACCGAGCTGCAGGCCGTGCTGCTGGTCAGACCGTCCTCGCTGCTGGACGCGCTGATCGGGCTGTTCGAACTGTACTGGTCGCATGCGATGCGGTTCCCGGCGGCGGACACCGAGGCGGAGCCGGAGGACCGGCACCAGCGCCTGCTCAACCTGCTCGCCGCCGGGCTCACCGACGAGAGCATCGCCCGCCAACTCGGCGTCTCCACCCGGACGGTGCAGCGCTGGGTGCGGGAGCTGATGGACCGCTTCGGCGCGCGCACCCGCTTCCAGGCCGGGATCCAGGCCGCCCGTGCCGACCTGCTCTGACGGTCTCGGAAGGGGTGGGGCGGCGGCGGCCCGGTCGACGGTGCGGATGGCGGCTCGGGCGGCGGCGTGGGCGGAGGTGCGGGTGGCGGCCCGGCTGACGGTGCGGTCGACGGTGTGGGGCGGAGGCTCCGATGGCCTGCGAGGGGCGGCACGGCGCCGGTGCAGCCGACGGCTCAGCTGATGACGAGGGTGATCCGGGTGTCCGGCGCGGTGCGTGGCAGCAGGATCCTGGCCAGTCCGGACCGCCCGGTGCCCGGCTGCTCGACCACCACCGCCGTGGCGCGGGCGCCGCTGACGCTCACCCGGGCCCGGCCGGGGAAGCTCCCGGCGGGGAGCACCACGTCGGTCCAGCCCGCGCCGGTGGCGCCCGTGCGGCCCGCGGTGAAGGTGAGGCGGTAGACCCCGTCCTGGTAGGACTCGGTGACGGGGAGTCCGGCGAGGGCGGCCGCGTAGGGTCCGAAGGCGGGCCCGTTGCCCGGGGCGGGCCGGCCGTCCGGGCCCAGGGCGCAGTAGCCGCCGTCGCCCCGGCACCAGTACCACATCGTCCAGGCGTCGGCGAAGCCCGTCATCGCGGCGACCTGGCGCCGCACCAGCTCCGTGTTGCCGGGGGTGCGGGCGTCGGGCGGTCCCCACTCGCCGACCAGGACGGGAAGGCGGTCGGCCCGGGGGTAGGCGGTGACGGCGGCGGTGTAGTTCTCGATGAAGCCGTCGGACGGGTCCCAGTCCCGGCCCGCCTCCACGGCGGTGTCGTAGAAGTGCGGGGCGTAGCCCAGGCGCGGAGCGCCGCCGCGCGGGTCCGAGAAGGCCGGGAGCCGGGTCGGCACGCCCTGGCCGACCAGGACCGTCGGCTCCACGAACAGCCACGAGCGGGCGTCGACCCGGCGGATCGCCGAGATCAGCCGCCGGTACATCCCGGCGAGCCGCCCCTGCTCCAGCTCGGCGGCGGACGCCGCCAGGACGGCCGGGTCGCTCGGGTCGCCGTCGACCGGGCCGAACGGCTCGTTGAACAGGTCGTAGCCCAGCAGGGAACGGTGAACGCCGAGTTCGCGGGCGACCCGGGTGTAGAAGTCGGTCTGCCACCGCCGCAGGTCGGGATCGTCGTACAGGTGCCGGAAGGCGGCCTGTACGGCGGGCTGGAAGTACCCGGCGAACCAGTCGTCGGGGTCGGGCGTGAACGGCAGCCCGTCGTCGCGGGTGGCCCAGACCGGGATGCCGCGGTCCCCGCCGCCGAACTTCGGCCCGTACACGTCCTGGTGGAAGTCGACGACGGCCAGCAGCCCGTACTTCTCGGCCCAGTCGAGCAGGTGGTGCAGCTTGGTCAGCTCGGCCCCGTCGTAGGAGCCCCGGGCGGGTTCCAGCCGGGTCCAGGAGACGGCCACCCGGATCAGCGTGAAACCGTGTGCGGCAATGGACTTGAGGTCGCCCTCGGTGGTCTCGTCGTACTTGTCCACGTTGAAACCGCGCAGCTGGAGCGTCCGGCCGCCCGGGTCGGTCAGCACGGTGCGGCCGTCGACGGCCGTGGCGGTGCCGGTGGGGAAGCGGGACGTGGTGGTGCCGGCGGGGACGCCGGACGGGGCGGTGGCCGCCGAAGCGGCGGTAGGGGCGGCCGGGTCGGGCACGGCGGCGGTCGTACCGAGGACGGCGGCGGTGGCGAGGGTGAGTGCTGCGGCGGTTCGGCAAACACGCACGGGGCACCTCGGGCGGAGGAGGAGTGGTGAGCGCCGATGATGCCCCACGGCCCGGGGCCGCACAAGAGGTGAGGAGTGCTCATGTTCCTCCGCGGCAGGTCAGCCGGTCGGACCGGTGCCCGGAGTCTCCGTCGGGGGCCGGGTGGCGACCGCGGACTGGACGACCGCCAGGGGCAGCGTCGCGGCGGCCGCCAGCCGGCCCCAGAGCAGGTCGGCCAGGGCCTGCACCATTCGCGAGCGGGGGCAGGGCCGCTGTTCGAGCCACCAGTCCCCGGCCGCCAGCACCATGCCGGTGATCGCCCGGCCCCAGGTCTCGGAGAGCAGCGGGCCGTCCGCGCCGAGGTCGACCTGGATCTCCACGGCCTTGCTGATCTCGTCGGCGATCTGCCGGAGTGCGGGTGCCAGGGCGTTGCCGGCCCCGGTCGGGTCGCCGGGCTCGGGGTGGGTCAGCAGCCGGTACACCTGCGGCCGGGCCTCGATCGCGGCGAGGTAGGTGTCCAGGACGTGTTCGACCCGGTCGCGGCGCTCCAGCGGCTCGTTGAGTGCCGCCCTGACGGCGGCCAGCAGCCCGGAGGTGTGCCGCTCGGTCAGCGCGCCGATCAGCCCGTTCCGGTCGCCGAAGTGCCGGTACAGGATGGGCTTGGTGATGCCGGCCTCGGCGGCGATGGCGTTCATGCTGGCGCCCGGACCGTCGCGCTGGACGACCCGGTCGGCGGCGTTGAGCAGCTGCTCGCGGCGGGGCTCCCCGGTCGGCGAGGTGGCGTCGGTCGGCACGTACTGGCTCCTGGGTGCGGTGTGTCGGCGGGTGGGCTCGGCGTGTCGGGCGGTGCCGGGTGGGGCGGTTTCGGCGGCTGGGCGGGGCGGGTTCGACGGCCGGCGGGGCGCGAAGGCGTTGACACGCGTTACCAATGAGTAGCAGACTCCGGCAGTGTTACCGGGGGTAACACCCGCGGTGGCGTGGATCGCCCCGTCCGCCGGGCGTCGGCCGGGCGGCACCCGCCAGGTACTTCCGACCGGAGGCTGGAAACATGAGCACCTTCTCCCTCGACCCGGGCGAGGACCAACTCGCCGTCCGCGACTGGCTGCACGGCTTCGCCGCCGACGTGATGCGACCGGCCGCCGCCGAGTGGGACGAGCGGGAGGAGACCCCGTGGCCGATCATCCAGGAAGCGGCCAGGATCGGCATCTACACCCCGGACTTCTACGCCCAGCAGTACTTCGACCCCTCGGGCGTCGGAATCCCCATCGCGATGGAGGAGTTGTTCTGGGGCGACGCCGGACTCGGGCTCGCCATCGTCGGGACGACGCTCGCCGCCGTCGCCGTCCTGGCCAACGGCACCGACGAGCAGATCGGCACCTGGGCACCGCAGATGTTCGGCACCCCGGACGATGTCAAGGTGGCCGCCTTCTGCTCCTCCGAACCCGATGCCGGATCGGACGTCTCCGCGCTGCGCACCCGGGCCGTGTACGACCAGGCCAAGGACGAGTGGGTGCTCAACGGCACCAAGACCTGGGCCACCAACGGTGGTATTGCCGCCGTCCACGTGGTGGTGGCGACCGTGGACCCCGCGCTCGGTGCGCGCGGGCAGGCCTCCTTCGTGGTCCCGCCCGCGACGCCGGGCCTCTCCCAGGGGCAGAAGTTCAAGAAGCACGGCATCCGCGCCTCGCACACCGCCGAGGTCGTCCTGGACGGTGTCCGGGTGCCGGGCCACTGCCTGCTGGGCGGAAAGGAGAAGCTCGACGCCCGGCTGGCCCGGGCCCGGGAACAGGCGGTGCAGGGCGGCGCGGCCGCCGCCGGCCCGGGAAGCCGGGCCAAGGGCACGAACGCGGCGATGGCGACCTTCGAGGCCTCCCGCCCGGCGGTCGGTGCGCAGGCGATCGGCATCGCCCGCGCCGCGTACGAGGTGGCGCTCGACTACGCGAAGACCCGGGTGCAGTTCGGCCGCCCGATCATCGACAACCAGGGTGTGGCCTTCACCCTCGCCGACATGAAGACCCGGATCGACGCGGCCCGGCTGCTGGTCTGGCGGGCCTCCTGGATGGCCGCCAACAACCAGCCGTTCACCTCGGCCGAGGGCTCGATGTCCAAGCTGTACGCGGGCGAGACCGCGAAGTGGGTGACGGCGCAGGCGATGCAGATCCTCGGCGGCAACGGCTACACCCGGGAGTACCCGGTCGAGCGGATGCACCGGGACAGCGCGATCTACTCCGTCTTCGAGGGCACCAGCGAGATCCAGCGCCTGGTGATCGCCCGCAGCATCTCCGGTCTGCCGATCCGCTGACGGGCGCCCCGGCCGGGATCGTTCCCGTCGGTCCGCCCGTCCGTCGGGCGGGCGGTCAGCCGGATGGTCAGGCAGTCGGACGGACGGGCGGACAGGTGGAGCGGAGCCGGGTCGAGCCCCGTCCGGGGGTGACCCCGGGCAGGGCTCGGCAGGCTCAGAACCGGGGCTCACGCCGTTCCAGGAAGGCGGCCAGCCCCTCGCGTACGTCCGGCGCCTGGCGGGACTCGCGTTCCCACGGAGCTGCCGCGACCCGGGCGTCGGCCAGGGTGGCGGTGGCCAGCACGGCTTTCGCCGCGCCGATGGTCTGCGGCGACCGGCGGGCCAGCAGGCGGCCGAACTCCATGGCCCGGGAGTCGAGTTCGCCGTCCGGCAGCACCTCGTCCAGCAGGCCGAAGCGCTCGGCCCGTGCGGCGGTGACCAACTCCCCTGAGAACAGCAGGTACTTGGCGCGGGCCGGTCCGACCAGACTGGCCAGGCGGTGCGTCGGCACGGCCGGATAGACCACGCCGAGCTTGGCCGGGGTGATGCCCAGCCTGGCCCCCTCGGCGGCGAACCGCAGGTCGCAGGCGACCGCCAACTGGCAGCCCCCGCCGACGCAGTAGCCGTGCACCACGGCGATCGTCGGGTGGGGGAAGGCAGCCAGTGCCTCCTCCGCCGCGACGTTCACCGCGTGGTAGGCGTCGGCCCGGTCCGCGGTGGCGTACACCTCGGCCAGTTCGGCGATGTCGGCGCCCGCACTGAAGGTGCCGCCCGCGCCGGTCAGCAGCAGCGCCCGCACGGCTGGCAGCGCCGCGAGCCGCTCCAGGACCCCGGGCAGCCCCTGCCACATCGCCAGCGTCACGGCGTTCCGCCGCTCCGGGCGGTCCAGTACCAGGACCGCCACGCCGCCCTCCTCGACGTACGCGCGCAGGCCGTCCACCCCGGTGTCGATGGGGGTGCGCGCGGCGGGCGAACCGTTGCCGGAGGTGGTGGTGGCGGCCGGCGGAGCGACGGTGCTCGGGTCGTGCTGGGGCAAGGCGGCCTCCGGGGTCATCGGGTCGGCGCTCACCCTTCCACAGCGGGCGCCCCGGCGGCCACGGCGGTGGCTGTGATCTCCACCAACTGCCCGGTGTAGCCGAGGCAGGCCACACCGAGCAGCGTCGAGGTGTGCGGGCCCTCGGCGAGCCCCGAGGAGTTCACCACGTCCCAGACCTCGGAGAGCCGGGCCGGTTCGTCGGCCACCACGTAGACCGTGCTGGCGACCACCTGCGGCAGGCTGCTGCCCGCGGCCTCCAGGGCCGTCTCCAGGTTGGCCAGCACCTGCCGTGTCTGCGCCGCGAAGTCGCCGGGGCCGACCAGCCCGCCGTCGGCGTCCAGCGGCACCGAGCCGGCCAGGAACACCAGCCGTTCGCCCGCCTCCACCACGGCGGTGTGCGCGTAGCCCGGCGGTGGGAAGAGCGTCGGAACGGTGCGGTGCTGGGCCATCGACGCACTCCTCGGATCGGGGATCGGCCACTGAATCATGACCGGGGGAGCCCGGGGCCGTCATCCGGTTTTCGACGTGCCCCGGCGGCTGCCGCGCCGGCCACCGGGGCACGTCGCAGGGTCAGGCCACCGGGGCACGTCGCAGGGTCAGGCCGCCGGAGCGCGCCGCAGGGTCAGGCCGCCGGGGCGCCCGGCCCCTGCTCCTTGGACCACTCGTGGGCCAGGATCGACCAGATCTCCTTGTCGTGCCGGACCCCGTTGTGCGGGAAGTACTCGCGCAGCACACCGTCCAGGCGCATGCCCATCCGCTGGGCGACCGCCCGGCTGCGGGTGTTGCGGCTGCTGTTCCACCACTCGACGCGGTGCATCCCGCGCTCGACGAACGCGTAGTCGATCAGGTGCCGGACGGCCGCGCTGATCAGGCCGCGGCCTTCGCCGGCCGCCTCCGCCCAGACGCCGATCTCGCAGTTGCCCGAGCCGGCGTCGAAGTGCACGAACATCACGCCGCCGACCAGTGTGCCCGCCTGCCAGATTCCGAAGATCCGGCCCGCGTCGGCAGCCTGCTTGTCCGCGTACCCCTGCAGCGTGGCCCGGGCCGAGGCGAGGTCGGTCGACCGGGACGCCCACGGGATCCACGGATCGGTGTTCGGGCGGGCCCGGTCGATGTGGGCCAGGAACTCGGCGGCCTGCCAGGGTTCGAGCGGGCGCAGCTCGGCGTCGTCGGCGAGCGGTATCGCGTACACGTGGGCCTCCTGGGCGTGCTTCGGGAGCAGGGTGGTACCGAACTGAGCGGTACCCAGGCAGAGAGGGTACATAACAAACGTTTGGTAGGTACCATGACGTCCATGACGCCTGCCCGTGGAGACCATGACGCCCGACGCATCGAGGTCTCCGAGGCAGTGTGGCGGGTTCTGGCCGAGCGGGGTTTCGGCGGGCTGACGCTGCGTGCGGTGGCCGCCGAGATGCAGGCCACCACCGGGCTGCTCACGCACTACTTCCCGAACAAGCGGGCCCTGGTGGCGTATGCCCTGGACGTGCTGGAGCGCCGGTCGGAGGAGCGCCCCCGTCCGGCGGCGGCCGTGGCGGCAGCTGCACGGGCGGAGGCTCCGGCACTGGAGACGGGGGCTTCGGCGTTGAAGATGCTGCGGGCCGTCCTGCTGGACATCCTGCCGCTGACGCCGGAGAGCAGGGCCGGGAACCGGATCTGGGTCGGTTCCTGGGACGTGGCGCTGGCCGATCCCGAGCTGGCCGCCGAGCACGCCGAGCGCTACCGGCGCTCGCGCGAGCGGATCGCCGGGCTGGTCGCCGCCGCCCAGCGGGCGGGCGCGCTGCCCGGAGACCGAACGGCGGCCGAACTGGCGGCGTCGGCGCAGAGCTATGTGCTGGGGCTGGTGGTGCAGGCGTTGCTCGCTCCGCAGGAGTTCTCGCCCGAGCGCCAGACGGTCCTGCTGGACACCTACCTGGAGGCGCTGCGTTCGGCCTGAACCGGTCTCGGTGCCGGCCGGGCGGCCGACCGGGTACCGGTCACGACGGGCGGGCCGGGCGCCGGTCGCGGTGGACCGGCCGGGCCGGGCCGACGGGCGGAGTGCGGTGCCCCCAGCAGGATTCGAACCTGCGACCTACCGCTTAGAAGGCGGGTGCTCTATCCGCTGAGCTATGGGGGCGTTACAGGGTGGAGTCAGCCCGGTGGGGCTTCGGCCGGTTTGGAGTCTGCCGGTGGGTGCACGGTGGCGACCGGCTGTTCCGGGACAGGATAAGGGTCTCCGGATACTCCGCCGAGTCTTAGGGCACCGCCTCGGGTGTGTCGGGCCCGGTGGAGCGGTCCGATAATCGCAGGTGGAGGCTGTGTCTGCAGCGCTCTGGCGCGTTCTGGCGCCGGACGTTGTGCAGTCGTTACGGGGCTGAAGCCTCACCCGTTATGGATTTGGTGCGGAGAATCCGGGTCTGTCCTGTCCGGAGGGGGGCAGATATGGGTTCGTTCGGTCGGATGACAAGGTCGAGCGGCTGTACTGGCCACCCGTTCGGGGCTCGGACGCCCGCCCGTGGCCGGTCCTGACTTGTCATGGCCTCGTTGCCTGGATGTCGGACTGCGGTTCTTTTCCGTCTTCGATTCACTCCGGAGAGTTACCCGGGTTATCCACAGGGCCCGGTTATCCACAGGATTTCCCGGGGGCTGGCGGGAATTTCCCGCTCCGGGCACCCTCTCGTCGGGATGGCGATTCCGCTCGGTAATTCCTGGCGAACGGAGGGTGTTGCGTGAACGAGACCCTGGTGACGATGGTCGGCAATGTCGCGTCGACCGTGAGCTATGCGGAAACGTCGGCCGGCGTCCCGGTCGCCAACTTTCGGATGGCGGCCACCGAGCGCCGATTCGACCGGGCCACCGGCGACTGGGTGGACGGCGAGACCAGTTGGATCACCGTGGTGGCGTGGCGCCGGCTGGCGGCCAACGTGGTGAGCTCGGTGAGCAAGGGGGATCCGGTCGTGGTGAGCGGCCGGCTGCGGATCCGGGAGTGGGGCGAGGAGGACAGGCGGCGCTCCGCCGTGGAGATCGACGCCAGGGTGGTGGGTCACGATCTCGGGCGCGGGACTTCGGCGTTCCGCTGGGCGGTGCAGGCCAGGTCGGAGCAGGTCACGGAACACGTCGCGGGGCAGGTCGCGGGGCGGCCGGTCCGCGAGGCGCTCCCCGTGCCGGACTGGATCGTCGCGGCGGTCGAGGCCGGTGGTTCCGGTCGCTCCGGCACGGCCGGCGCGGTGGTGGAGCCGTCTGACGCGGAGCGGGCCGGTGCGGCTGCGGTGGCCGAGGAGGCCGAAGTGTCCGGCGAAGTGGGGGCTGGTGGTGCTGCTGTGACGGCTGGTGCGACCTGACCTCGCCCGCCGCCGGGGCGGGACGCTCCTGGCGGGAGAGGTGTGGTTCGGGTAGAGAGCGTTGATTGACGATCGGAAACTGCTTCTCCGTCAAGTTCGGTCAACTATATGCCCCTTGATAACGATACAGATACGGAACTGTCCTGGTTTCGCATGGAGGTTTGCGGGGCTCAGCGGGTCAATAGGATGCCTCTGGTTCACACAAGTGCAGCGGCGCCACAGGGCGCGTCGCTTTGCAAGGCGGGCTGCCATCGGCACGACCCAGCCCGGAGGGATCTTTCATGTTCCACAAGCAGGGGCGGACTGTCTCCCGCATAGGCGCTGTCATGCTCGCGTCGAGCGTGGCACTGAGCGCAGGCGTCACCGCGGCAGGTGCGGCTGTCACGGCAGACGCGAACACCTCGGGCACCAAGGCCGTTCTGATGGACGGGCTCAAGCGCGGGGAGGCCGTCAAGGTCGACGGCAAGATGGTCGAGGGCGGGATCATCCAGCTGAAGACCGGTGACCACCAGACCCTCGACACCTACTGCATCGACCTGCACAACCCGACCCAGCGCGGGGCGACCTACCAGGAGACCGGCTGGGAGTCGAGCTCCCTGGCGGGCAAGCCCGAGCAGGCGGGCAAGATCCGCTGGATCCTCCAGAACTCCTACCCCCAGGTCAGCGCTGCCCAGCTGGTGAAGGACACGGGCATCCAGGGCCTGACGGAGGATGACGCCGCAGCCGGTACCCAGGCGGCGATCTGGCACTTCTCCGACGGTGCGAACGCCGTTCCGCAGGACGGCGAGGCGAAGCAGCTGACCGACTACCTGATCGGCAAGGCGGTGAAGCTGGAGGAGCCCAAGCCCACCCTCAGCCTCGCGCCGACCTCCGTCTCGGGTAAGAGCGGCGCGCTGCTGGGCCCGATCACCGTCACCACCAACGGTTCCTCGGTGGACCTCGCCGTGGACTCGGACGGCACCAAGGCCGGCCTCACGGTCACCGACAAGAACGGCAAGGCGATCACGAGCGCCAAGTCCGGCGACGAGATCTACGCCAAGGCTCCGGGGGGCGGCGCCCACGGCACGGCGACGATCAAGGCCAGCACCTCGGCCCAGGTCTCCATCGGCCGCGCCTTCACCGGTGTCAACGCCGACAACGTGCACAGCCAGACCCTGATCCTGGCGGGCTCCGAGGCCGTCCCGGTCACCGCCGGCGTCTCGGTCAACTGGGCCCCGGCCGGCCCGATCCCGGCCGTCACCAGCAAGGTGGACTGCGTCCAGGGCGCGGTGGTCGTCACCGCCGCCAACAACGGTGACCAGGACTACACCTTCACGCTCAACAACAAGACCTACACGGTGAAGCCGGGCGGCACCACCAGCGTTCCGGTCAAGGTCGAGGAGGACAAGCCGTACCACTTCACCGTCACCGGCCCGAACGGCTTCAAGCAGGACATCCAGGGTGTCCTGAACTGCAAGACCGACACCGGCACCACCACGCCGAGCTCCACCCCGAGCGCCACCCCCAGCTCCACCCCGAGCTCGTCCACCGGCGGTTCGACCGGCAGCTCGACCGGCGGTTCGACCGGTGGTGGCCTGGCCTTCACCGGTGGCGGCAGTGAGACCCCGTGGCTGGCCGGCATCGCCGGTGCGCTGCTGGTCGCCGGTGGCGGAGCGGTCTTCGCCCTGCGTCGCCGTGGCCGTCACGGACGCACCTCGGCCTGACCCGGTCGAACGCCTGGCCCGACTGAACGCCTGGCCCGACTGAACACCTGGCCCGACCGGTGAACCGAGACCGGTGAACCGGGGCTGGTGGTCAGGGCCGGTGAGCCGAGGCGCGCAGACACCGACGCAGTGAAGGTGCGGCGCCGAAGCACCGAGGGCCCCCGGTCCCGGGCGCCCCCCAGGGCGGGGGGGGGGGCCCGGGCGGGGGGCGGCGGGGGGGGGGGGGGGGGGGGGGGGGGGGGCGGGGCGGGCCCCCCCCCCCCCCCGCCCCCGGCGCGTCAGCGGGTACAGGTGGTGACC
>NZ_JBHJVK010000012.1:30067-149894 GCF_042264695.1 Kitasatospora sp. NPDC056138
GTGGTGGTCAGCGCGGGTCAGCCCAGGCCCGCACACCCCCACGCTGAGAAGGGCCGGCCCCTAACCCCCGCGGCCCCCCGGCCCCCACCTCCGCAGTGAGCGGAGGACGGGACCGGGGCGTTTCGGGGGAGCCCTTCGCAGCCTCCGACCAGCGTGCGGGGCCCGTGCGACCACGGCCGTTCGGGACCTCGGCCGCAGTGCGGCAGAATGGAAGGCTGCAAGCCGAATACTCACGACGACGCCGGAGCGATCTCACGTGGCGGAATACATCTACACGATGCGCAAGGTGCGCAAGGCACACGGCGACAAGGTCATCCTTGACGACGTGACGCTCAGCTTCCTCCCCGGAGCGAAGATCGGTGTCGTCGGCCCCAACGGCGCCGGTAAGTCGACGGTGCTGAAGATGATGGCGGGGCTGGACCAGCCCTCCAACGGCGATGCCTTCCTCTCGCCGGGCTACACCGTCGGCATGCTCCTGCAGGAGCCCCCGCTCGACGAGTCCAAGACCGTCCTGGAGAACGTCGAGGACGGCGTCAAGGAGATCAAGGGCAAGCTCAACCGGTTCAACGAGATCGCCGAGCTGATGGCGACCGACTACTCGGACGCGCTGCTCGACGAGATGGGCAAGCTCCAGGAGGACCTGGACCACGCCAACGCCTGGGACCTCGACGCCCAGCTGGAGCAGGCCATGGACGCCCTGGGCTGCCCGCCCGGTGACTGGCCGGTCACCAAGCTCTCCGGTGGCGAGAAGCGCCGCGTCGCGCTCTGCAAGCTGCTGCTGGAGGCCCCCGACCTGCTGCTGCTCGACGAGCCCACCAACCACCTGGACGCCGAGTCGGTGAACTGGCTGGAGCAGCACCTGGCCAAGTACGCCGGTACCGTCGTCGCCGTCACCCACGACCGGTACTTCCTGGACAACGTCGCCCAGTGGATCCTGGAGCTCGACCGCGGCCGCGCGTACCCGTACGAGGGCAACTACTCCACCTACCTGGAGTCCAAGCAGTCCCGTCTGAAGGTCGAGGGCCAGAAGGACGCCAAGCGCGCCAAGCGCCTCAAGGAAGAGCTGGAGTGGGTCCGCTCCAACGCCAAGGGCCGCCAGGCCAAGTCCAAGGCCCGTCTCGCCCGTTACGAGGAGATGGCGGCCGAGGCGGACAAGATGCGGAAGCTGGACTTCGAGGAGATCCAGATCCCGCCGGGCCCGCGTCTGGGCAGCATCGTCGTCGAGGTGGGCAACCTCTCCAAGGGCTTCGGCGAGAAGCTCCTGATCGACGACCTGTCCTTCACCCTGCCGCGCAACGGCATCGTCGGTGTCATCGGCCCCAACGGTGCCGGTAAGACCACCCTGTTCAAGATGCTGCAGGGCCTGGAGACCCCGGACGGCGGCGACGTCAAGGTCGGCGAGACCGTCAAGATCAGCTACGTCGACCAGAACCGGGCCAACATCGACCCGAAGAAGACCCTGTGGGAGGTCGTCTCCGACGGCCTCGACTGGATCAACGTCGGCCAGGTCGAGATGCCGTCCCGCGCCTACGTCTCCGCGTTCGGCTTCAAGGGCCCGGACCAGCAGAAGCCGGCCGGTGTGCTCTCCGGTGGTGAGCGCAACCGCCTCAACCTGGCGCTGACCCTCAAGCAGGGCGGCAACCTGCTGCTCCTCGACGAGCCGACCAACGACCTCGACGTCGAGACCCTCTCCTCGCTGGAGAACGCCCTGCTCGACTTCCCGGGCTGCGCCGTGGTCATCTCCCACGACCGCTGGTTCCTGGACCGAGTGGCCACCCACATCCTCGCCTACGAGGGCGAGAGCAAGTGGTTCTGGTTCGAGGGCAACTTCGAGTCGTACGAGAAGAACAAGATCGAGCGGATGGGCCCCGACGCCGCCCGTCCGCACCGGGCCACCTACAAGAAGCTGACCCGAGGCTGACACCCCGGCGCAGCAACGGCCCGGCAGACTGCCCCACGGTGGTCTGCCGGGCCGCCGCCCGTAAGCTACCGGCGGGTATTCGGATTTGAGGAGAACGCTCGTGGCACGCCACATCTACGCCTGCCCCCTGCGGTGGTCCGACATGGACGCCTTCGGGCACGTCAACAACGTGGTCTTCCTGCGCTACCTGGAGGAGGCCCGGATCGACTTCATGTTCACCCAGGCCGCCGCGGCCGGGGCCGGGGAGTTCGCGGGTGGCTCGGTGGTGGCGCGTCACGAGATCGACTACAAGCGTCCGCTGGTCCACCGCCCCACGCCGGTGACCATCGAGACCTGGGTGACCAAGATCGGCGGCGCCTCGCTGACGGTCTCGTACGAGATCAAGGACACCCACGAGGACGGCACCGAGACGATCTACGTCCGGGCGTCCACCGTCGTCGTCCCCTACGACCTGGTGGAGGGGCGGCCGCGCCGGATCAGCCCGGTCGAGCGGCAGTTCCTCACCGGTTTCATGGACGGCGCCGACGAGGTCGAGGGTGCGGCGAAGGCCGTTGTCGCCGGCAGCGTCGCGGCAGCCGTCTAGGTCGCGCCGGCCGCGCCCGGCCGCCGACCGTCGCTCCGACCACCGACCGTCCCCGTACCGAGTGAGCTGATCCGTTGAGTACGCCAGTCCGCCTGATGCTCGCCGATGCGGGGGAGGCTGCCGACCTGGCCGCCTTCCTGGTCCGCCTGCTGCGCTTCGACCGGGCCGCCGCCGTGCGGCTGCAGGCCGTGCGTTCGGCGGGTTCCGGGGACTCGGCGGCTGCGGAGCCGGAACCGGGCACGGACGCGTCGGGCAGCGGCGTGCTGGCGGTCTTCGGACGGCTGCCGCTGGGGAGTTCGGGGGCGCTGGCGATCCGCACGGCGAGGCTGGTCGAGCTGGGCGGGCCGGCCGATCTCACCGTCTCGGCGGGCCAGTTGCTGGAGTCCGTCGACGAGCAGGCCAACACCGTGCTCGTCCCCGCCGCCGTGACCGGGCCCGCGTGGGCCGGTCTGCTGCCGCCCCGGACCGGGTGGCAGCCGCTGGCCGAGCCGCCCGCGTCCGAGGTCTTCCCCGAACTGATGGCCGCCGTCCGGGAGTTCAAGGAGCGCAGCGAGGCGGTCCCCGAACACCACCGGACCCGCGGTGTGCTGGACGGGCTCGCCGACGAGATCTGGTCCCGCCCGTTGACAGCCGCGCCCGAGCTCCCGCTGCGGGCGGCGCACGCCGCGTACGTGATGGGCTTCCTGCGGCCCGCAGTTCCGCTCACCGTGCACGGGGCCGGGGCCTGGCTCAGGCTGAGTGCTCCGGCCGGCTCGGTGGCCGTGCGCAGCGCCGCGGCGCCGGGGGCCGGGCTGGGCCTGAGCCCGCTGCGCTGAGCCCGCTGCGCTGATTCGCTGCACAGTCCGGGCCCGTCCGGGCGCCCTGCGGTGAAGGGCCGTCAGCCCGCGGTGTTGATCATCGATGCGGCGGCGTAGGTCAGGTAGTCCCACAGCTGGCGTTCGGCGTCGGCGGGGAGCTCCAGCTCGTCCACGGCCGTGCGCATGTGCTTCAGCCAGGCGTCGTGGGCGGCGCGGTCCACCTTGAACGGCACGTGCCGCATCCGCAGCCGGGGGTGGCCGCGCTCGTTGCTGTAGGTGCGGGGGCCGCCCCAGTACTGCATCAGGAAGAGGGCCAGCCGCTCCTCCGCCGGGCCCAGGTCCTCCTCCGGGTACATCGGCCGCAGCAGTTCGTCCTCGGCGACGCCCTGGTAGAACCGGTGCACCAGCCGCCGGAAGGTCGGCTCGCCGCCGACGGCGTCGAAGAAGGTCTCCTCGCTGAGCGTGCCACGTGGGATGTCGTTCACCCGACCATGGTCGCAGACGGCCGCAGGGGCCGTACACCGGTCTTTCGGCGTACGACCCCTGCGGGGTGGACCGGAGTCCGGTCCGGGAGCGTGGTTACGCGTCGTCCCAGTTGAAGAAGCGCGAGGCGATCAGCGTCATCACGGCGGCGAAGGCCAGCAGGATCCCCATGGACGGCAGCGCGTCCATCACGCCGCCGCCCTTGCTCAGCACCGTCTTCGCGGGGTCGATCAGGTAGCGCAGCGGCAGGGCGTGCGAGACGGTCTGCAGCCAGCCCGGTGCGACGTCCAGCGGGATGAACGCGCCGCCCAGGAAGGACATCGGCAGCACGATGATCTGGTTGATCCCGTTCGCCGCCTCCTCGCTCTTCGCGATCGAGCCGGTGACCAGGCCGATCGACATGAACGCGATGGTGGCGCAGACCACCAGCGGCACGATCAGCCACCAGTTGCCGGACAGCTTGAGGCCGAAGTACGGCATGGTGGCGACCACCAGGAAGAGCGCGGTCTGGGCGAGTGCGACCAGCACGCTGACTCCGACCCGGGCGCCGACGATCGCCAGCGGTGAGACCGGCGTCAGCCGCAGGCGCCGCAGCACCCGCTTCTTGCGCCAGGTCACCAGGGTGAAGGAGGCCCCGTAGACGGCGCCCATGGCGATGGCGTAGCCCAGCAGGCCGGGGGTGAGGTACTGGATCGGCTTGAGCGAGTTGTCCTCGACCTGGCTGGCCGCCAGGGTGAAGGCCGGGGCCTTGCCGGAGGCCGCCTGGTTGGCCGACTCGACGATCGAGTTCAGGATGGCCTGCACGCTGCCGGACTTGACCTGGTCGGAGGCGCTGAAGCGGAGGACGACCTGGCCGTTCGGGCCCGAGGTCACCAGCCCGTCCAGGTCGCCCTTGCGCACCTTCTCCAGGGCGGCGTCCTGGTCCTCGTACTTGGTGATGGTGAGGACCTTGTCCAGCTGCGCCCGTGCGTCGCCCTGCGCCTGGTCGAGCAGCTGGACCGAGCCGACCTCGGCGATCTTCACGTGGGAGGTGCCGGAGCTCTTGTAGAGGCTGCCGAAGAGCAGCAGGAACAGCAGCGGCAGGACCAGCGTGAAGAACAGCGTGCCGCGGTCCCGCAGGAAGCCGAGCAGCATCACCCGGGAGAGGCCGGCGAAGGCGCTGACCCGCTCCCGCTCCGCTGGCGGCTGCCCGGTGGGTGTCTGCTGCGCCGTGGCCGAAGTCGTGCTCATGCCCGGTACTCCCGTCCGGTCAGCTGGAGGAAGACGTCCTCCAGGGTGGCTCCGCGGACTTCCAGGCCGCGCAGGGCGTTCTGCTCGGCGAGCACCGACAGCACCGGGGCCGGCGCGCGGGTGGAGACGGAGAGCGAGACCCCGTTGTCCTCCAGGTTGGCGATCTCGGCGTCGGCCGCGCCGAACAGCTCGCGCGCCCGTGCGGCGGTGAGCTGGCCGGACTCGACGCTCACCCGGACGGTGTCGTCGATCTCGCGCACCAGGGCGGCCGGAGCGCCGGTCTTCAGCACCTTGCCGTGGTCCATCACCGAGACCCGGTCGCAGAGCACCTCGGCCTCGTCCAGGTAGTGGGTCGTCAGGACGACCGTGCGGCCCTCGGAGTTGATGTCGCGGAGCAGGTCCCAGAGGTTGCGGCGGGCCTGCGGGTCGAGGCCGGTGGTCGGCTCGTCCAGGAAGACCAGTTCCGGATCGTGCGCCAACGCGCAGGCTATGGAGAGGCGTTGGGCCTGACCGCCGGACATCTTGTCGGTGTGGACGGTGGCCGAGTCGGTCAGTCCCACCCGCTCCAGCATCGCGTCGGCCCGCTTCGGGCCCACCCCGTAGAACGATGCGAAGGTGCGGATGGTCTCACGGGCCGTCAGCTTGTTGAAGAAGGCGGAGGCCTGGAACTGCACGCCGATGCGCGGCAGCAGCTTGCTGTTGCGCGGCCAGGGCGCCAGCCCCAGCAGCTCGATGCGGCCCTCGTCGGGCTCGCGGATACCCTCCAGGATTTCCAGAGTGGTGGTCTTGCCGGCCCCGTTGGGCCCGAGAATTCCGTAGAACTCGCCAGTCTCGACGGTGAGTGACACTCCGTCGACAGCCTGGACATCCCCGTACCGCTTCCGGATTCCGTCCGCGGATATAGCTGCAGTCATGTCCTGAACCCTAGGGGGTCGAGGGGATGATCGTGCAGGTCGGCGCAGCCGCTTGGGGAAATCGTGACCAGCCGGTGGCCGGGGTGGTGGGGCCCGCCGTCGACGGGCCCCACCTGAGCAGGCGTCAGGCGCGGTGCAGGGTGATCGTGGTCCAGGCGCCGACGTGGATGCGATCGCCGTCGGTCAGTGGGATTGCGGTGTGCGGCGGCACCGGTTCGGAACCGCCGTTGACCGTGGTGCCGTTGGTCGAGTCCTGGTCCACCAGCACCCAGCTGCCGTCGGTCTGCTCGGCCAGCAGCGCGTGCTGGTGCGAGGCCCCCGGGTCCTCCGGCGCGACCGACAGGTCGATCTCCGGGACGGTGCCCCGGTGCTGGCTGCGGCGTCCGATCCGCAGCTGGCCCCGGCCGGTCAGCGGGATGCGCCGCTCGGGGCAGTACGGCGGGAAGAACAGTCCGGCGGCCTCCGGACCGCTGCGCGCCATCATGTCGGTGAAGTAGTCACGGTCGGCGCTGACCACCGCTATCCACGTGGTGCGGGCGGGCTGCGGCGGCGCGGCGGGCGCGTTCGCGGGCGGCGCGAGCCTGAACGACGTCCCGAACTCGTCGCCGGGGGCGGTCGGTCCGGGCTGTGCGTACACCGGGCCGGTCCGCTCGAAGCCCTCAGGGTCGGGGAACGCCGCCGCCTTCTCGTAGGGCTGCCCGCCCTCGTACGGAGCGCCGGTCTCGTACGGCGCGGCCTTGGCGTACGGGTCGGCCTTGGCGTACTGGTCCCGTGCGTACGGGTCGGCGTTCTCGTACGGCGCCGCCTGGGGCTGGGCGTACGGATCGCGCCGGGCGTACGGGTCGGCGGGGGCGAACGGGGAGGAGCCGTCGTACCCGGGGGCGTTCGGCGCGGGAGCGCCGCCGCCGTCGAACGACATCCGGCCCGGTGCGGGCGGCGGGAACGGCGAGGGCTCCGGCGTGGGCGCGGGCGGCGGCGTCGGCGGCTGGTAGGGGCTCGGCGCGGGTGCGGGCGGTGGCATCGGGGGCTGGTACGGCGCGGGTGCGGGCGGCGGGAAACCGTACCCGCCGCCGTTCTGGTCGCCGCCGCGCGGCCCGCCGACCGGCGGCGCGGCGCGGTGCTGGCGGCCCGAGGGGGCGGACAGGTCGTAGTCGTACCCGCACTCCTCGCAGTAGCGCCCGGTCTGCGGGGTCCGGCAGATCGGGCAGGTGACCAGGCCGGCCGTCGGCTCCTGGGGGGCGGGGAAGGACGGCGGTGCCATCGGGCGCCCCATCGGCGGCGCCCCGTGCGGTGCGAACGAGCCGGGCGCGCCGGGACCACCGGGTGCGCCGGGACCACCCGGGGCCCCCGGACCGCCGAAAGGCGCCGAGCCCGGGACCGCGACGCCGGGCGGCGGGGTCATCGGGAAGCCGCAGAAGTCGCACCAGTCCTCGGCCCGCGACTCGTGGCCCCTAGGGCAGATCGGCATCAGTTCCCCCACATTCCGGCAGGTCCGCCACGCTCAGCTGAACCGGTCACTTCTTCACCCGTACCGTCTTGGTCGACCGGGTCTCGAGAGTCATCGAGTCGGCCTCGCTCACGTTCTTACGGAACCGAACCGTACCCTCCCCGGCGTCTACTACGTCCACCACCTTCTGCAGCAGCTTGAACGTGCTCTCGTTGCCGGTCTCGTGAGCGAGCCGGACGGCGGCGCCCAGCTTGGCGGTGGCGCGGTCCAGGTCGCCCGCGCGGTGGGCGGCCATGCCCTCCTGGATGGCGGCGGAGAGCTCCGCCTGACCGGTGTAGTGCGCGACCTGCGGGCTGATCCGGGTGGAGGAGACCAGGTCGTCCGTCCAGACCGCCCGGACCAGGCCCTGGGAGAGGATCTCGGCGCTGCCGTCGGGCCGGGGGAGGAGCAGGCTGATCCGGGCGGCGAGCATCTCGTTGCCGACGGCGGCGGCCGGGACCTCGATGCAGACGTGGTAGTCGCGGCTCTCGTCGCCCCAGGAGCCGGTCGGGTAGTCCCCGGCGCGCGGTCCGGCCTCGGCCCGGCGCCCGGTCAGGTCCTCGACCGTCGGCGCGACCTGCTTGACGTACCTGACCACCGCGTTGGCCGGCGTCCAGAGCCGCAGCGCCACATCGGCGACCTGCTTGCCCATGGCCTTCTCCATCATGCTGCGGAAGTCCTCGGCCAGGCCGGAGGGTTCCGCGACGATGTCCACCGTGCCGAGCAGGGCGGAGGAGATCCGGCGCAGTTCGTCGACCTTCCAGTCGGTGCCGACGCCCCGGCAGTCCACCGTGAACCGGCCGGTGACCTTGTCCAGGACGCGCTGCAGCTCGTCCGGCTTCTCGTGCTCGTTGCGGCCGTCGGTGAGCAGGATGCCGTGCCGGATGGGGATGTCGGACCGGGTCTCGAAGAGCTGGTGGGCCAGGGTCAGCCAGCTCCCGATCGCGGTGCCGCCGGACGCCTCGAGCTTGCGCAGGGCCTGCTTGGCCTGCTCGCGGGTGGCGTGGTCGGCGACGGCCAGCCCGCCGTTGCCCGGGTAGACCTCGGTGGCGTTGTGGCTGCCCGCGACCACGGCGAAGGCGACGCCGTCCCGCAGCGCGTCGATCGCGACGGCGGTGGCCTCACGGGCGTTGCGCATCTTCGTCGGCGGGTAGTCCATCGAACCCGAGCAGTCGACCATGACGACCACCGCGGCGTCGGCCCGCGCGCTGTCCGCGGACAGCCGCCCGCCCGCGGTGCCGCCGCCGGTGGCGGTGACGGTCACGATCGCGTTCACCTCGCGAGCACCGTCCGCCAGGTACTCGTTCTGGAAGATGTCGACGCTGAAACCCGGGTGCGAGTCGGACAGAGTGGCCATCGCTGCTCCTGTCGAGCGGTGAGTGAGTAGAGCGGTGAGTGAGCCGGGGGAGAGTGAGCCGGGAGAGGGCCGGGGGAGGGGGAGGGGAGGGCCGGTCGCGAGGGAAGGTGTGCCGGTGCCGGGTGGCGGAGGGTCAGACGGCGGTGCCGGTGGACGTGGGGGAGGGCTGGTCCGGCAGGGTCCGGAAGGGCTGGAAGTCCACCAGGGTCGGGGCGGGTTCGATGGCGGGCGGGTCGATCGGCAGGACGGCGACGGTGATGTTGTCGTGTCCGCCGGCCGTGACCGCGAACCTGACCAGCGCCTGGGCGGCCGCCAGCGGGTCGGTCCGGGCGTCGGCGCGGACGAGGAAGGCCAGGTCGGTGGCGGCCTCGGCGTAGTTCCACAGGCCGTCGGTGCAGACCAGCAGGACGCCGGGGACGTGCGGGGTGAAGCTGACGGTGTGCGGTTCGAGCTCCTCCGCGTCCGCGCCGAGCCAGCCGGTGATGGCGTGCGCGCGGGGGTCCGCGTACGCCTCGGCCTCGCCCATCAGCCCGGCTGCGACCACCCGCGCCGCCCAGGAGTCGTCCTCGGTGAGCCGGTACGGGACGGCGGAGACCCGGTCGTCCGGGATCCAGTACGCCCGGGTGTCGCCGACCCAGCCGATGGTGATCCGTCCGGCGGCCGAGATCGCGCTGACGTACGTGCACGCCGGCGCGTTGAGGCTGCCACCGCGCGTGAGCGGTTCGTCCTGCGCCAGCGCGGAGACGGCGCGGGCGGCCGCCTCGATGGCGCCGCGCATCGCGGCCTCGGGCTCCTCGCCCTGCTCCAGGGCGGTCAGCAGGGACTCCGAGGCGGCGTCGACTGCGGTCGCCGACGCCTCGTCGGGCCGTGCGGAGGAGGAGACGCCGTCGCAGACCACCGCGACCACGGCGGGTTCGCCGCCGGGCAGTGACGTGGCGGCCACGGTGAACGCGTCCTCGTTGCGGTGGTGGCGCAGACCGCGGTCGGTGACCCCGGCGACGCCCGCGAGGGAGCGCTCCTGGTGGTCGCGCGGCCGGGGCTGCGCGCCCCCGCAGGACTCGCAGTACCCCTCGACGGCGAGTTCGGCCGAACCGCAGTGCACGCAGCCCGGCGGCGCGCCGGGGCCGGCCTCGGCGGCGGCTTCGGGGGCGGTCTCGGCCTCGGGCCCGGCGGCGGCCTCGGGGGCGGCCCCGGGTTCGTTCAGGTTCCGGCCGCAGGCGCCGCAGAAGACGTCCTCCGGGTCCAGCGGCTCGGCACAGTTCGGGCACACGGTCTGCTGCGGCATTGCTCTCACACCCACGTCCGGGGGCGGGCCCGGTTCGCCCGCTCCACCATGTCGATCCTGGTCTCGGCCCGGTCGGACAACCGGGCCAACACTCGGTAGGAGTGTTCCAGAGCGAACCGTAGTTCCCGCTCGCTGGCCGGATGTCCGAGCACCTGAACGGCGGCCTTCGCGCCCTCGCCCGGCAGCCCGGCCAGCACCCAGCCGAGCGCACTGTCCAGCACCTCGACCGCCAGTTCCTCGCGCCGCCGGGCGTCCAGGGCGAGCCCGGACAGCTGCTCGGAGCACCGGACCAGGTCCGGTCCGAGCGGCTCCGCCGGGGCCCGGCCGCGCAGCCGGGCCCGGACGGCGCCGATCCGGGCGGCGGTGAAGTGCGCGGACGCCTCGGGCACCGCCTCCAGGGCGCGCACCGCGCCCGGCCGGTCCCCGGCGGCCAGCCGGACCCGGGCCAGGCCGAAGGCGGCGCTGACGTAGGCCCGGTCGGTGCTGCCGACCAGCCGGTAGAACTCGGCCGCGTCCTCGCCCGCGCCGAGCAGCTCGGCGCAGACGGCCAGGCCCAGCTTGGGCGCGGCCTCGCCGGGGAAGGCGTCGTAGACGGCGTCGAAGGCCTCGGCGGCCTCGGAGATCCGGGCCGGGTCGGCGGACGCCCAGGCGCCGCCGGCCGCGGTGCCCCCGGAGACGTCGGTGCTCCCGGAAGCCCCGGAGGCGGCGGTCACCAGCGCGGCCAGCCCCCGGTACCAGACGACCCGCC
This sequence comes from Kitasatospora sp. NPDC056138, assembly GCF_042264695.1. NCBI lineage: Bacteria > Bacillati > Actinomycetota > Actinomycetes > Kitasatosporales > Streptomycetaceae > Kitasatospora > Kitasatospora sp. NPDC056138. The sequence goes on from NZ_JBHJVK010000012.1 coordinate 40,872, forward strand.
AGTCGTCGGGGTGGTCGGCCTCCAGGGCGCGCAGCGCGGTGTCCACCGCGGGGCCGTCCCGCAGCTCCAGGTGGGCGCGGAGTTCGCGCAGCAGCAGCTCGACCGAGGGGGTCGGCGCGGTGGCCAGCGCGGCCAGCGCCTCGGCGGGCGAACCGGCGACCAGGGCGGCGAGGAACCCGGCATTGGGGTCTGCGGGGTCGACACGCGGGGCGGGCAGGGCCAGTGCGGCGGCCGCCGGATCCAGTGGCCCGGTGGCCAACTCGGTGTCCACCACGCGCAGTTCCGGTCCGAACAGGGTGGAGAGCGCGGGGCGCGGACGCCCGTCCTTGAGGCTCAGCACCTCGCGCAGCACGCCGGTCAGCTGGTCGGCCATCTCCTCGGCGGAGGCGAACCGGCGGGCCGGGTCGGGGTCGGTGGCCCGGACCAGGAAGCGGTGGTACGACTCGTACGTCGCGAACAGCGGCACCTGCTCGGGGCCGGGCAGCTCGTAGCGGTAGGTGGTCGAGTAGCCCTGGAAGTCGAAGGTCAGTACGGCCAGGGTGCGGGCGACGGTGTACAGGTCGGAGGCGGGGGACGGGCCGTCGGTGGCGATCTCCGGGGCCTGGTAGCCGACGGTGCCGTAGATCGGGCCCTCGTCGTCGAGGCGGCGGACGGCACCCATGTCGATGATCTTGAGTGAGTCCTCGGCCTGTATCACGTTGTCGATCTTGAAGTCGCAGTAGACCAGCCCCCGGCTGTGCAGGTAGCCCAGCGCGGGCAGTGCCTCCAGCGCGTACGCGATGGCCTGTTCGACCGGCAGCGGGTCGCGGCGGCCGTCGCGGGTGCGGCGCTCGTTGGCGATGTCCTTGAGCGACTTGCCGCCGACGTACTCCATCACGATGTAGCCGTCGGCCGAGCCGGTGCGCAGGTCGGGGTGCTCGACGAAGTTGATGATGCGGACGATGTTCGGGTGGTCCACCTCGGCCAGGAAGCGGCGTTCGGCGATCGCCACCGCCAGGGCGTCCTCGTCGCCGGTGTCCAGCAGGCCCTTGAGCACCACCCAGCGGTCGCTGACCCGCCGGTCCACGGCCAGATAGATCCAGCCGAGGCCGCCGTGCGCCAGACAGCCGAGCACCTCGTACTGGCCGCCGACCAGGTCGCCGCGCGCCAGCTTGGGCGTGAACGAGTACGGCGTGCCGCACTTGGTGCAGAATCCCTCGGGACGGCCCGGACTGCCGTTCTTCTCCCGGCCCACCGGGGCGTCGCACCTGCTGCAGAACCGCTTGCGCTCGGGCACCCGGGGGTCGGTCAGTACGGCTGCGGCCGGGTCGGGGCTGGGCACCGGAGGCACCGTCACCAGCCCGGCGCCCAGGTTGCCGCGCCGCGCCGTACCCGCACTGCCGCCCTTGCTGCTGCGCACCGAGAGCGAACGGCCGCTGCCGGTGCGGGCGGAGCGGTGCGAGCGGGAACGGCTCGACGTCGACCGGGCCGAGCCGGTGCGGGCGGAGTCCGGCGAACCGGTGCGGGCCGAGGGCAGGTACGGCTGGGTCCGGGTGCCCGCCTCCAGCGGGGCCAGCCCGCACTCGTCGCAGTAGCCGTCCGCGTCGATCGTCCCGGCGCAGTCACCCCTGGCGCACCGGTCGCCGGGGCCGGCCGGCCCCGTCTGCCCGCTCTGCGTGGCCTGCCCGGTCCGGCCGGCCGACGCGCCCGCCGGAGCCAGCCCGCACTCGTCGCAGTAGCCGTCCGCATCGATCACGCCCGAACCGGAGCACTCCGGCCGTGCGCACGCCTCGCCTGCCTCGCTCATGATTCCCAAGCCCCCCGCTCGTCCTGGTACCCGGTCGCCGATTCGCCAACCGCCGGCTCCCCGGTCGGCTGCGCCGCCGCCGGCCGCGCCGGCCGCAGCGCCTGCTGGAACCGGCTCACCGCCTCCGCCGCCGCCCGCAGGTCGCACGGTGCGCTCCACAGCAGCCAGCGGGCCTTCTCGAAGCGCTCGACGACCTCCGGGTCCTCGACCACGCCGAGCCGGGCGGCCATCGCCTTGTACGCCTCCAGCCGCCCGCGCAACTCGGCCCGGAGGGCGAGCGGTTGGGCCACCTCGGTGAGCGACTGCCGGGCCCGGGCGAGCTCCTTGACGGCGGCATCCTCCAGCGTGTCCAGCAGTGCTGCCAGCCGGTGCCACTGGCCGGACTGCTGGAACTCCACCGCCTGGACGATCCGTTCGCGCAGCGCCGAGGCGGGCCCGGGCACGGCCGGGACCTCGGTCGCGGCGATCTTCGCCAGCACCTCGCCCCGGGCGCGCCGGGCCTCCGCCAGCGTGGCGTCGGCCCGTTGCAGCAGGTCGCCGACCTGCTGCAGCCGTTCGTGGGCCTCGTCGCGCAGCCGGAGCAGGCCCTCCAGCTCGACCCGGATCTCGTCCAGGCCGCGTCCGGCACGGTCGAAGCGCTCGGTGTCCACCACACCCGAGGCCGGCGCGAACGGGCCCGCGCCGGTGGGGGTGTCGCTGCCGCGCTGCGCGGGCACCCGGACCGGGCGCCAGAGCGCCAGCGGGTCGGCCAGGACCTCGGCCCGCAGCGCCGTCAACTCCCCGCTGAGCAGGGTCAGGTCGTCGCCGAGCGGGTGCGCGCCGGGCCGGACGCCGACCGAGACGGCGAGCATCTGCACCCGGCCGAGCTCGGCCAGCAGCAGGTCTATCCGGGCGGGCAGCGCGGACCAGACCGCGTCGGCGGCGTTCACCACCTCCAGCACGGTGGCGTACCAGGCGTTCATCCGCTCCATCAGCGCGTCCAGGCTGACCCGTTCCACCAGCCGCGCCGGTCCGGGGCCCGCCGCGTCCGGCAGCTGCCCGCCGGAGACGGTCACGGCCTCGCCGCCGAGCAGTTCGCTCAGCTCGGCCAGTTCGGCGCTGCCCGGACGGTTGCGGCGGGAGCGGACCGCCCGGGCGGAGGCCAGCGCCTCCGAGTAGCGGTCGAACAGCGCCCAGAGCAGCGTCAGGCCCTGCGCGGCGACGGACCAGCGTTCCTCGGTCCGGCCGCTCAGCGCGGCGCCCTCCAGCAGCCGGCGGCCGGGGTGGTCCTGCAGGGCCAGCAGCGCCGCCTCCACGGCATCGCGCTCCGCGCCGAGCCGCGCCAGTGCGCGGTCCACCTCCTCCCGGTTCATCACCGGGCCAGCAGATCCTGCCAACGCTCCGTCCTTCCTCTGTTCCTACGTTCGTGTCCCGGTCCCGGCACGGGTCCGGTCCTGTCACTGCTCCCGGCCTGCTGCGGCCCGGCGCCTGCCACTATCGCGGACCGGTCACCTGAGGTAGTCCGCCGGGTCGGCACCCATGCTCGCGGCCAGCCAGTGGTCGTAGCTGGCCCGCCAGCCGCCGTTCGCCCGGTAGTCCACCAGCACCTGGTTCACCCGCGCCACCAGGTCGGTGTCCTCCTTCTTCATCGCGATGCCCATGTGGGCGAACGCGATCTGCTCGCCGGCCTGTTCGACCGTCGGGTCCTGTGCGGCCTGGGCGGCCGCCAGCGCCGTGTCGGTCAGCGTGGCGTCCACCTGGCCGAGCTGCATCAGCACCAGGCAGTCGAGTTGGTTCTCCACCACCTTGACGTCAGCGGTCCCGTGGGGGTTCTGCCTGAGCAGTGCCTGCGAGGACGACTGGTCGGCCACGCAGGCGCGCTTGCCCTCGAGCCCCTGCTCAAGGCTGGTGACCTTCGCGGCCCTGGGCACCACCAGCCGTTGGCCGGAGGCGAAGTACGGGGCCGAGAAGGCCACGTCCTGCCACCGGTCGCAGGTGATCGTCATGGTACGGGCGATCAGATCGACCTGGCCCGTCCTGACGGCTTCGATACGCTTCGCCGTCGGGACGGTCTTGAAGGTCACCCTGTCAGGGTCGCCGAGGATCTCTTTGGCCACCGCCCTGGCGAGGTCGATGTCGAAGCCCTCGATCCGGCCGGTCTGCGGGTTCCGGTAACCCCAGTGGTAGCTGTTCTGGTCCACCCCGACGATCAGCGTGCCGCGCTGCTTGATCTGTCGGACCTTGGGCCCGTTCTCGTTCGGACTCGGCGCCGCCGTACGGTCCTCGCAGCCGCCCGCCAGGTCCTGCGCCGACTGCGCCGCCTGCGGCGCGGCCGCCCCGGCCAGGGTCTGCGCGGCCGTGGCCGGACCGGCCGCACCCGAGGTGCCCGCGCCGATCAGCCAGGCCGCGAGCACGGCGACGCCCGTCATCCGCGCCGCCCGCGCCGGCCTTGCACGTCCCGTTGCGGTACGTCCCGTCGGGATGAGTGCCGTTGCGGTACGTCCCGTCACCTGCCGTGCCTTCGTTGCCGTACGCATCGTCGGTTCCCCCTCACCGGTACTCGGCCAGTCGGCGGCCCAGGCCCCTGATCACACCGACCGCCGCCAGGACGGCCAGCACCGCGGCGCCCGCCGCCACGGCGTCCAGCACCCCGTCGGTGCCCTTCGCCGACCGCGTGAACGCCGTCTGCTCGGCCGTCGCGGCCCGCGCGAGCTGCTGGTCGAGTGCGGTGAAGACGCTCTCCGCGGAGTCGTCGGAGGTCCCGACCGTGGTGCGCAGCGCGGCGTCGTAGTCGCCCTGTTCGTTGCTCCTGGCGGCCGCCCGGTGGTGGCCGTCCCAGGCGGTGAAGAAGTCCTGTGCCCGGGCCAGCGCCGCGTCGGCCCCGCCGGGCGCGCCCGTGCGGGCCAGGGCGAGGGTGCCGCCGGTCCGGCTGCCGCCGTCCGCGGCGGGCGGACCGGCCAGCGCACCGGTCAGCGCGGCCCAGCGCGTGGTGTAGGTGTCGGAGGCGCCCCGGGCGACCAGGTCCAGGTTCTCCGCGGTGTGCGACTGGAGTGCCTCGATCCTGGCCTGGTTGAGCGTCCGCAACGGGACCGCGCCGTGCTCCCGGCTGTCCGTCAGGTCGGACCGGGCGGACAGGCTGCCCGTCGCGAGCCAGAGCACCGCGGCCAGTACGGCGGCGGTGGCGCCGAGCAGACCGGGGTTGAACACCCGGTTGGTCCGGCGCAGCAACAGCACTTGGCACAGGACCAGTGCCGCCAGCGCCAGCACGCCCAGTACGAGTGCCGCCCACGGGAAGGCGCCGGCGTCCGCGTAGTCGCCGTCCAACCGCGCGGCCTCCACCGCCGCGAGGCGTTCCGCGGCGGGCAGCATGGACTCCTGCATCTGCTTGGAGGCGTACCGCAGATACGCGCCGCCGAGCGGCAGGCCCTGCCGGTTGTCCGCCCCCGCGGTCTCCACCAGGCCCGCGTACTGCGGGAGTTGCCGGTTGAGGGTGGCGACCCACTGCTGGGCGTCGGAGGAGGAGCCGGTCCTGGCGGCGGCCTCGGTGAGCAGCCGGGCGGCGGTGTCGAGGTCGGTGCGGTAGCGGTCGCGGACGGCCTGCGGGGCGTCGCCCGCGAGCAGGAACGCGGAGGCGGCGGTGGCGTCGGCGTCGGCGAGCGAGCGGTAGATCTCGGCGGCGTTCTGGCTGAGTGGCTGGCTGTGCGAGACCACCTGGTCCGCCGCGCGGGCCCGGCCGGTCGCCTGCCAGGCCGTCAGCGTGCCGAAGGCCAGCACCAGGACGGTCAGCAGGACGGCGGCCGTCCGCAGTCGGCCGGGCGCGGTGTCCGTCGTCCGCCGCAGCAGTGCCAGGGCACGCCGGGCGGTCGGCGGCGCCGGAGCCGGTCCGGGAGCCGGGCCCGGACCTGGTCCCGGAGCCGGCGGTGGTGACTTCGGTGCCGGTGCTTCTGATCCTGGTGCCGGTGCCGGTGCCGGTGCCGGTGCCGGTGTCGGTGCCGGTGTCGGTCTCGGTGCGACTTCCCCCGTCTGTGCCGGTGTTGCCACCTGCCCCACTCTCCCCCCATGGGCCGCACCGTCCACCGGAGCCCGCCCGTTGCCAAGCAGTATGGCCGCAGCTTCGGGTGGCCACACGCGAGTTGCGCGGCTCTTGAGCTTCGGTGGACCCCTGCCCGCCGACTCTCCGGCTCCCCGGCTCCGGCCCGGATCCACCGGTGACGGGGCGTCCGGGGCCTGCCCGGTGTCTGTCGGCGTCCGGTGGCGGCACCTACCATGGACCGCATGCGTCTGCTCGGAACGATCACCCCTGACCGCCCGCTGCTCGTCGTCGCCGTCCAGGAGGAGGCCGTCTACCTCGACGACAGCCTTCCCGTACTGCTCACCGGCATGGGGAAGGTCAACGCGGCCGCCTCGCTGGCCACCGTGCTGGCCCGGGGCGACCTCCCGGCCGGGATCGTCAACCTGGGCACCGCCGGTGCACTCCGTCCGGGCTGGTCCGGTACCCACCAGGTGGCGCAGGTGATCCAGCACGACATTGACACCCCGCTCCTCGAGGCGCTCAGCGGCCGCGTCTACGGCGCACCGATCACCGTCAGCGAGACCGCCGGGCCGACCCTGGCCACCGGTGACCTCTTCGTCTCCGACCCCGAGGCCCGGGACCGCCTGGCAGAGCGCGCCGACCTGGTCGACATGGAGGGTTACGCGCTCGCCACCGTCGCCCAGCGGGCGGGCGTCCCGATCCGACTGATCAAGCACGTCAGCGACGAGGCCGACGAGGGCGCCGCCCGTACCTGGCGCGAGTCGGTGGACAGCTGCGCCAAGATCCTCGCCGAGTGGGTGCGCGCCGAGCTCCTCTGACCCGCCGCGGCCGGGCACCCGGCAGGCCCCCCGGGGCGGGGGCGGTTGTGCGACCGGGTCCGCACGTCCGCGGCGGGCTGCTCGTGAGCCCCGCCCCGCCGCGCCGCGGGGGAGCGGGCAGCGCCTAGGGTGCGGGCCATGGGACTTCTCGCGCTGATCCGGGACAACGACGACGTCGCCGACTTCCTCTGCTCGCCCGGCGAGTTCGACACCACCTGGCGGGACCACGTCGAGGAGGTCCGGCTGGCCTCCGGCGAGGCGCTGCACGGGCTGGCCAAGGACGGTGCGGGCGGCACGTACTTCTTCTGCGGCGAGGGCGGTGACGAACGCCCGGTCCTCTACGCCGACTCCGAGGGCGGCGCCGCGCTGCTCGCCGTCGGCCTGCCCGAGCTGCTCCGGCTGCTGATCGGCGCCCCGCACTGGCGCGACTGCCTGTACGGGAGCCTGGAGCAGACCCTCGCCCGGGACGACGACGAGGCACTGGAGGACCTGCTGGAGTACCACCCCGACTTCTACGCCGACCAGGCCGCCACCGCGGCGGCGCTCGGCCTGCCGGTGCTCGACCGGACCGAACTGCTGACCAGGCTGCACGAGGTCGCGACCGGCAGGGGGCGCGAGTACGTCCTGCTCAACGCCGAGGAGGGCACGGCGTACCGGTTCCTCTGGGCTCCGAGGTAATCCGCTTGCCGTGACCGTCGTCCGGTGCTGGAGTACGGCCAATGGACAGTGAAGCGATGCTGGCGGTCTTCGACCAGCAGATCAGGCAGGACGCGCCGGCCGACAGCCCCGGGGCCGTCGTCGAGCGGGTGGGCGGCGTGGTGCGGCAGGTCGGCGCGCAGCACGAGTGGAACGGTGTGCTCTGGTCGGACCTGGACGAGGACACCGCCGACGCGGCGATCGCGGCGCAGGTGCGGCACTTCACCTCGCTGGGCCTGGAGTTCGAGTGGAAGCTCTACTCCCACGACCGTCCCACCGACCTGGGGGACCGGCTCCGGGCGGCCGGCTTCGTCCCCGAGCCCCCGGAGACGCTGCTGGTGGCCCGGGTCGAGGACCTGCCCGTCGAGGTCCGGCTGCCGGACGGCGTCCGCCTGGTACCGGTGACCGACCCGGCCGGCCTCGACCTGGTGACGGCCGTTCACGAGCAGGTCTTCGGCACGGACGGCTCCCGGCTGCGGCAGCGGATGCTCGACCAGCTGACCAGGGATCCGCAGTCGCTCTCCGTGGTCCTGGCGATGGCCGGTGAGCAGCCGGTGTGCGCCGCCCGGCTGGAGTTCAACCCCGGCACCGAGTTCGCCGGCCTCTGGGGCGGGGGGACTCTCGCCGAGTGGCGCGGCCGGGGCATCTACCGGGCCATGGTGGCCCATCGGGCCCGCATCGCCGCCGAGCGCGGCTACCGCTACCTCCAGGTCGACGCCTCCGACCAGAGCAGCCCGATCCTCCGGCGGCTCGGCTTCGCGGCCCTGAGCACCACCACGCCGTACCTCCACCGGCCGTAGGGCCCGGTCCGTCGACCAGCCGTAGCCCGGCCGGGTCGGGGCGGCCGCCGCGCCGACCCGGCCGGGCTACCCGCGCGCCCCGCCCGCCGCCAGGACGGCATCGGTGGTGACCACCTTCGCGAACCGCATGCTGTGCAGCACCGCGGCGGTGGCACGGGCGAGTTCGGCGGCGGGGATCGTCTCGCCGTCCGGGCCCGCCATGTCGAAGGTGTGCATCGCGTCGATCGGGAAGACCACGTCGTAGCCGAGGTTGCCGCCCATCCGGGCGGTGGTCTCGTTGCAGACGTTGGTCATGATGCCGACCGTCACCAGCTGGGTGGCGCCCCGCTCCTGGAGCCAGGCGTGCAGGTCGGGGGTGCCGTAGAAGGTGCTGTTGACGGTCTTGGTGATGTGGAGGTCGGCCTTGGCGCGGGCCACGAAGGGCTTGAGTTCGTAGCCGGGGGTACCGGGCTCCAGCGGGCCGGACGCCGACTGGTGCTGCGCCACCACGACGGGGCGGCCGGTGGCCTGCCAGAGGTCCAGCAGCTCGGCGATCCGCTGCTCGGCTCCGGGGTTGTCCCGGGGCCCGAAGTGGTCGTACCGCTCGAAGCCCTGCTGGACGTCGATCACGATCAGGACTGCGTCGTCGGCGAGGTGGAGCGGTGCGTCGAAGGCTGCGGTGTTCGTCATGGCCCCATCCTGTGGCCGGGCCCGGAACCGCGGTGAGTGGCGGGACTGCCGGTGATCGATAGATTTCCGCCATGAGTACTGCTGCCGGTCCCGTTGCAGGTGTTCCCGCCATGCGGACGGTGGGGTGTCTGCTCTTCGACGGCGTCCGGGCCTTCGACTACGCCGTGATCGGCGAGGTCTGGGCGGACCGGACCGGCGTGCCCGCCTTCGACCTGCGGGTCTGCGGGCCGGAGGGCGCACGGGTCCGGCTCGGCGGTGGTCTGGAACGGCTGCCCGACCACGGGCTCGCCGCGCTCGCCGGGTGCGATCTGGTGCTGGTGCCCGGAGTCGAGGAACCGGCGGCCGCGCGGGCCCCCGAGATCCTGGACGCGCTGCGCGCCGTGCACGCGCGCGGCGTGCCGATCGCCTCGCTCTGCGCCGGGGCCTTCGTCCTCGCCGAGGCCGGTCTGCTGGACGGCCGGCGCGCCACCACCCACTGGGCGCTGGCCCCCGAACTGGCCCGCCGCCACCCCGCCGTGGAGGTGGATCCCGACGTGCTGTTCACCGGCGACGGCGAGATCTGGACCTCCGCCGGGGTCGCCGCCGGGATCGACCTCTGCCTGCACCTGGTCCGCTCGGCCCACGGACAGCAGGCGGCGGCGACGATCGCCCGCTCGATGGTCACCGCGCCGTTCCGGGCCGGCGGGCAGGCGCAGTTCATCCCTTCGCCCGTGCCCGGGGCCGCTCTGGCGGACGACCCGTTGGGGGCGGTCCGTGCCACGGTCCTCGGTGCGCTCGAAGTGCCGTGGACGGTCGAGCGGTTGGCGAAGCTGGCGACCATGTCCGAGCGCTCCTTCGCCCGGCACTTCACCGCCGCGACCGGGACCCCGCCGCTGCGCTGGCTGCTGGAGCAGCGGGTCCTGGCCGCCCAGCGCCTGCTGGAGGAGACCGACCTGCCGGTGGACGAGATCGCCACCCGCTGCGGCTTCGGCTCGGCTGTTTCGCTCCGCCCCGCCTTCGTCCGCCGCACCGGTGTCGCGCCCCGCGACTACCGCCGTGCTTTCCGGGGCCGGGACGCCGGTTGAGCACCCGGCCCCTCGGCCGCTCCGGGTGACCGGCCTCGGACACCCGATCCCCGGACAGCCGATCTCCGGACAGCCGATCTCCGGGCAACCGGCGGACCTCCGCGCCGCTCCGGACCCGTCCGGCGCTCCGACCGCCCGGAGGCGGCGCTCAGGCGAGGCCGGCGGCGCCTGCGGTGATCGGCGGCCTGGCGGCGTAGCCGGCGCGGAGGCGGCGTTCGGCAGCCGGTCCGCCGCCGAGGCCGGCCGCGGCGAGCTGGTCGAGGCCGAGCAGGGCGGCGCCGAGGACGGGCGGGGCGACCACGACGCGGGGTTCGGCCAGCGGGGCGGCGGCGGCCAGCCTGCCTGCCAGGTTGTCGATCAGCAGTGGCTGCCGGGCGGCCAGTACCCCGCCGCCGAGCACCACCGGCGTCGCCTCGTCGAGCAGCTCCAGCCGGGTGAGGGCGACCACCGCGAGCCCGGCGATCTCGGCCGCCTGGCGGTCGATCAGGCCGAGCGCGATGGCGTCCCCCGTCTCCGCGACCTCGAACAGCACCCGGGAGAGCTCGTGCAGCCGGATCCGTTCCAGCTGCCCGAGGTGGACCGCCTCCGCGACCGCGGTCGCGCTGGGCAGCCCGAAGTGGGCGGCGATGGCGGGGGCCAGCGCGGTGGCGGGCCCGCGTCCGTCCTCGGCGCGGGCGGCGTGCCACATCGACTCGGCGGCCAGCCCGCCGCCCCCGCCCCAGTCGCCGGTGAGCCGGCCGAGGGCCGGGAAGCGCGCGGTGCGGCCGTCGGGCAGCAGTCCGACGCAGTTGATGCCGGCGCCGCAGACCACCGCCACGCCGCGCGGCCCGTCGGTGCCGGCCCGCAGCAGCCCGAAGGTGTCGTTGGCGACGACGCTGCTCAGCCCCCACGGCTGGGCGGCGAGCGCGGCCTGGAGCTGCTGCTCCTCGACGGGCAGGTCGGCGTTGGCCAGGCAGGCGCTGACTCTGGTGGTGAGGAGTCCGTCGGCGATTCCGAGGCCCGCCTCGGCGGCCGCCGCCGCGACCAGCGGGGCCAGCTTGGCGACGGCCTGCCCGGCACCGTCCAGTTGCGGCTGGAAGCCGCCGCCCCGCGCCGTTCCGAGTACCGTGCCGTCGGCGCCGACCAGGGCGACGTCGGTCTTGCTGTTCCCGGCGTCGATGGCGAGCACGCCGTGGAGTTGCGCAGTCTGCTGCTGGTCCATCGGTCGGTCCATCAGTCCTCGCTGGTAGGCCCCCCGGCCCGGTCCGGCCGGGGGGAGTCGGTGTCGGCAGGGGCCGGCTCAGGCCCAGCTCAGGTGGGTGCGGTTGTGGGCCAGCAGCCGGTCGGTCAGCCGGTCGGCGAGGTCCAGCTGGCCGACCAGCGGGTGGGCCAGCAGGGCGTCGAACACCCGGTGGCGGCCGCCCTTGAGGGCGGCTTCCAGGGCGAGCCGCTCGTACGCGGTGACGGCGGCGATCAGCCCCGCGTACAGCGGCTCGACGGGGCGCTGCGGCAGCGGTCGCACGCCCTGGGCGTCCACCTCGGCGGGGACCTCGATCACCGCGTCGTCGGGGAGGAAGGGCAGGACGCCGTCGTTGCGGGTGTTGATCACCTGGACGTCGGTGCCGCCGCCGGTGCCGAGCAGGGCACCGATCAGCTGGACGGCGGCCTCGGAGTAGAACGCGCCGCCGCGCCTGCCGAGCAGCTCGGGCTTGCTGTCCAGCGCCGGGTCGGCGTACATCCGGAGCAACTGCCGTTCGATCTCGGCGACTTCGGCCGCCCGTGAGCCCTTGACCCGGAGCTCCTCGACCACCGCGTCGTGCTGGTAGAAGTAGCGCAGGTAGTACGAGGGCACCACGCCGAGGCGGCGGATCACCGGGAGCGGCAGCCGCAGGTCGTCGGCGATGGACTCGCCGAAGCCGTCCAGGAGTTCGGGCAGCACCTCGCGGCCGGCGGTCGCGCCCGGGGCGTCCAGCAGGGTGACGCCGCGCTCCCAGGTGAGGTGGTTGAGGCCGACGTGGTCGAGCCGGATCAGCTCGGGCGCGACACCGAGGTGGGCGGCGAACTTGCGCTGGAAGCCGATGGCGACGTTGCAGAGTCCGACGGCCTTGTGCCCGGCGTTCTGCAGGGCGCGGGTGACGATGCCGACCGGGTTGGTGAAGTCGACGATCCAGGCGTCCGGGTTGGTGCGGCGGACCCGTTCGGCGATGTCCAGGACCACGGGCACGGTCCGCAGCGCCTTCGCCAGGCCGCCCGCGCCGGTGGTCTCCTGGCCGACGCAGCCGCACTCCAGCGGCCAGGTCTCGTCCTCGTTGCGGGCGGCCTGCCCGCCGACCCGCAGCTGCAGCAGGACGGCGTCCGCCCCGGCGACTCCGGCCGTCACGTCGGTGGTCGTGGTCACCGTCGCGCGGTGCCCCTGCCGGGCGAAGATCCGGCGGGCCAGGCCGCCGATCAGCTCCAGCCGTTCGGCGGCGGGGTCGATCAGCACCAGTTCGGCGACCGGCAGGGTGTCGCGGAGCCGGGCGAAGCCGTCGACGAGCTCCGGCGTGTAGGTCGAACCGCCACCCACGATGGCCAGTTTGAGAGACATCAGCCCTTGACCCCTGTCAGTGTCACGCCTTCGACGAAGGCTTTCTGAGCGAAGAAGAACAGCACGATCACCGGTGCCGTCACGAGCAGCGTGGCGGCCATGGTGAGGTTCCAGTCGGTGTGGTGGGCGCCCTTGAAGGACTCCAGCCCGTAACTGAGCGTCCAGGCACCCGGGTTCTCGCTGGCGTAGATCTGCGGGCCGAAGTAGTCGTTCCAGCAGTAGAAGAACTGGAACAGCGCGACCGCCGCGACGGCCGGCCTGGCCATCGGCAGGACCACCCGCAGCAGGGTGCGGAGTTCACCGCAACCGTCGATCCTGGCGGCCTCCACGTACTCCTTCGGGATGGTCAGCAGGAACTGCCGCAGCAGGAAGACGGAGAAGGCGTCGCCGAAGGCCATCGGGATGATCAACGGCCAGAGCGAGCCGGTGAGGTGGAGCTGTTTGGCCCAGAACAGGTACATCGGGATGACGGTGACCTGCGGCGGCAGCATCATCATCGAGATCACCGCCATCAGGGCCAGGTTCCGGCCCCGGAAGCGGAACTTGGCCAGCGCGTAGGCCACCGGGAGACTGGAGACGATGGTCAGCAGGGTGCCGAGACCGGCGTAGAGGAGCGTGTTGCGCCACCAGCCGAGGAAGCCGGGGGTCTGCCAGACCTTCAGGTAGTTGCCCCACTGCCACTGGTGCGGCCACAGGTCGCCGGTGAGCGCCTGGCGGTCCGACATCACCGAGGTGAGGAAGACGAAGGCGAACGGCAGCAGGAAGAACAGGGCTGCCGCGACGGCCACGGAGTGGACGGCCACCCAGTGCAGGACGGCCCTGCGGCGGGCCGCACCGGCGGCAGCGGTGGTGGTGGTGGTGGAGCCCGCGGCCTTCGTGGGCCGGGTCACGGTGGTCACGGTCATCTCAGTCCTCGCTCGACACGAAGCCGCTCCGGCGCCGCAGCAGCAGCGAGGTGACGGCCATCGAGATGGCGAACAGGACCAGCGCGGCCACGCAGGCCGAGCCGGTGTCGAAACGCTGGAAGCCGAGGTTGTAGACCATCTGCGGCAGCGTCCAGGTGGAGCCGTGCGGGTAACCGGGCTCGAACTGCTGGCCCGAGCCGCCGATCACCCCGCTGGCGACCTTCCCGGCGACGATCGCCTGGGTGTAGTACTGCATGGTCTGGATCACCCCGGTGACCACCGCGAACATCACGATCGGCGCGATGTTCGGGAAGGTCACGTAGCGGAACTTCTGCCAGGGGCCCGCGCCGTCCAGTTCGGCGGCCTCGTACTGCTCCCGGGGCACGTCCAGCAGTGCCGCCATGAAGATCACCATCAGGTCGCCGATGCCCCACATCGCCAGCATGGTGAGGGCCGGCTTGGACCAGGACGGGTCGGTGAACCAGCCGGGCTGCGGCAGGCCGAGGTCGCCGAGCAGGTGGTCGACCGGCCCGGTGCCGGGGTTGAGCAGGAAGGCGAAGGCCATCGTGGCGGCCACCGGCGGTGCCAGGTACGGGAGGTAGAAGGCGGTCCGGAAGAAGCCGGCGCCGGTCTTCAGCTTGGTGATCAGCAGGCCGATGCCGAGGCCGAAGGCGACCCGCAGGGCGACCATCACGACCACCAGCCAGAGGGTGTTGCGCAGCCCCTGCCAGAAGAAGGGGTAGTGGTTGAAGACGTAGTCCCAGTTCTTCAGGCCGTTGAAGGTCGGGGCGGTGAAGCCGTCGTACTGCATGAAGGAGAAGTAGACGGTGGAGATCAGCGGGTAGGCGAAGAAGACGCCGAAGCCGATCAGCCAGGGGGAGAGGAAGGCCAGGGTCCGGGCGGTCTCCCGGCGGTGCTTGCGCTTCAGGGCCGCGGGGACGGCCGTGCTGCCGGCTGCCATCTCACTTCGCCTGGTCGATGGCGGCGTCGATCTCCTTGGCGGTGGCCGCGAGCCCGGCCGCCAGATCGGGCTGCCTGCCGGACTCGTACGCGTAGCCCAGGTTCTGGATCGAGATCTGGTACGCGCCGCCGTTGACGCTGGCCGGGGTGGTGCCGGAGTGCGGGTTCCTGGCGATGTCGATGAAGGTCCTGAAGTTGGCATCGGCGTCCAGCCTGGGCGAGTCGAGCGCCGCGACGGTACTGGGCACGTTGTGGATCGCGTTGGCGAGATCGACCACGGCGTCGGTGTCGGTGGTCAGGTACTTGACCAGCTCCCAGGAAGCGGCCTGCTTCCGGCTGGTCCGGGCGATCCCGATGATGGTGCCGGTCTGGTAGCCGCGACCGTAGGTGTCGGCCTGGTCGTCCGGCACCGGGAACGGAGCGGTGGCCCAGTCGAAGGAGACCTTGTCCTCGGCGATCGAGGCGGTCCGCCACTCCCCGTCGATGGACATCGCCACCTGCCCGGTCTCGAACGGGTTCTTGGCGCTGTACTCGTCGCCGAAGCCGCTGCGGTACTTCTCCAGCCGGTCGAAGCCGCCGAGCTTGCCGATCAGGTTCTTCTGCCAGGTGAACATCGCGGCGACCCTGGGGTCGGTGGCGATGTCCGACTTCCCGTCGTCGCCGAAGTAGGACGCGCCGTACTGGCCCAGGTAGTGCGAGGGGACGGACTCGTAGCCGTGGTAGGTCGGCATGAAGCCGAGCTGCTTGTAGCCGTCCCCGTCGGCGACGGTCAGCCTGACCGCGTCCGCCTCGAACTCGCTGAAGGTCTTCGGCGGCGCGGTGATCCCGGCGGCGGCGAACGCCGTCTTGTTGTAGTAGAGCCCGTAGGCGTCGCCGAGCAGCGGCAGCGAGCACTGACTGCCCTCGAACCCGCTGTACTTGAGCATCGCGGCGGGGAAGGTCCTGGCCGGGTCTATGCCGTCCTTCTTCAGCAGCGGGTTCAGGTCCGCCCAGACCTTCGCCGAGCAGAACTTGCCGACGTTGTCGGTGGTGAAGGAGGACACCACGTCGGGGGCGTCGGGCCCGCCGGCCCGGAGCGCCTGCTCGCTCTTGTCGTCGGCGATGTTGCCGACCACCTTCACATGGATGTTGGGGTGCAGCTTCTCGAAGGTGTCGATGTTCGCCTGGATCGCCCGGGTCTCGTTCTCCTGGCTCCAGCCGTGCCAGAAGGTGATGGTCACGTCCTTGCCGGAGGCCGAATCATCCGCACCGCCGGCCGAGTCGGTGCCGGTGCAGGCGGTGGCGAGGAGCGCGAGGACGGCGCTGCCGGTGACGGCGGCGGCCGTGCGGCGGGAACGGCGCGGGGAGTGCATCGGTCGGTCCTCCTGGGGGTGCGGGGGCAGGCGGCATCGCCCTTCGGCCCGGGCGCGGGGGATGGGTGGTGGTGCGGGGGAGCGAACAGCGGGTCAGTGCGTCGTGAAGGCCGCTTCCCGGGCGGCGGCCAGGGCGCGCTGCAGGGCGCCGTGCACGACGGGGGAGTCGGGCACGGTACTGCAGCGCACCTGCGGGCGGGGGATGGAGATCCGGGCCAGTGCCTCCTGGACCAGGGCGCGCAGCCGCTCGCCGCCCGCGGTCGGGGTGCGGCCGGAGAGCACCAGCAGCTCCGGGT
Organism: Kitasatospora sp. NPDC056138; assembly: GCF_042264695.1. Taxonomy (NCBI): domain Bacteria; kingdom Bacillati; phylum Actinomycetota; class Actinomycetes; order Kitasatosporales; family Streptomycetaceae; genus Kitasatospora; species Kitasatospora sp. NPDC056138. The sequence continues at coordinate 56,796 of NZ_JBHJVK010000012.1, forward strand.
CGACCACGGAGACGATCACGGACAGTCCGACGGCCAGCCGTTCGGCCAGGGTCCGCAGGAACGCGTCGCCTCCGCCGGGCGTCCGCAGGGCGAGTTCGATGGCCTGCTCGGAGGTCGGCGCGGCCAGCCCGTGCTCGGCCGCCAGGGCGAGCACCGCCTCCTCACCGGCCAGTTCCTGGAACCCGCCGGAGTTCTTCCGGTGCACGTCGTGGACCACCGGGGCGCCGGGGACCGTCATGTAGCCGACCTCGCCCGCGCCCCCGGTGAAGCCCCGGTGCAGCCGCCCGGCGAGCACGATCGCGGCACCGACGCCCTCGGCGGCCCAGAGCAGGACGAAGTCGTCGCAGCCCTGCGCTGCGCCCGAGGTCTGCTCGGCGACGGCGGCCAGGTTGACGTCGTTCTCGATGCTCACCGTGGTGCCGAGTGCCTCCGTCAGTTCGGCCAGCAGCCGGGGGGAGTGCCAGCCGGGCAGGTGCGAGGCGTACCGGAGCCTGCCGGTGACCGGGTCGAGTGCGCCGGGCACGCCGATCACCACCTCGCGCAGGCTGCCCGCCGGGAGCCCGGCCAGCCGGACCGTCTCCGCGACCGCCGCGACCGTCCGCTGCACGGCCTCGGCGGCGGGCCGACCCCTGGTGGCCACGGTGTGCTCGGCGAGGACGGCGCCGGTGATGTCGGCGACCGCGATCCGCACCCGGACGGTGTCCACGTCCAGCCCGGCGACGTACGCGGCGGCCGGGTTGACCCGGTACAGCTGCGCGTTCGGCCCGGGACCGCCGGCCGTGGTGCCCATCGGCTGCACCAGGTCGGCCGATTCGAGGCGGGCCAGCAGCTGGGAGGCGGTGGGCTTGGAGAGCCCGGTCATGGTGCCGATCTGGGTGCGGGAGAGCGGCCCGTGGGCCAGCAGCAGTTCCAGCGCGGCCCGGTCGTTGATCGCACGGAGCAGGCTCGGGGTGCCGGCCAGCGGGGTCTGCCTGGCCGAAGCGGTGGGGATCTTGTCGTTCACGGCCCGATCCTCCTCTGCCCTCGGCGCCCGGTGCCGTGCGGGGTGCGGGAACGATAACTGTTAGGAAAGTTTCCAATCGCTGAGAGGACCGTAGGTCCCGCCGCCGGAGGGTGTCAATGACCGCGCGGGCGGTAAATGCCGAAGCGGTGCCGAAGACGCACCGAGCCCCGTCCACCACCAGGGTGAACGGGGCTCGGTCGCCGCACGGGGGCTCAGTCGAGCGGCAGCGGTATCGGCTTGGCGGCCAGCGAGCGCGCCGAACTCGGGTCGGCCAGCGCCGAGGGTGCGGCCGATTCCACCGCGGGCACGGCCACCACGGGCACCGGCTCCTCCTTCAGCTTCACCCCGGCCTCGTCGAAGGCGATCTTCAGCCGCTGCCGCAGCGCCCGGCCGACCTTCGCGGACTCGCCCGGCGACGTCCTGGCCTCGACCCGCAGCACCACCGAGTCGGCGGCCACCGACTCCACGCCCAGCACCTTGGCCCGGCCCCAGATCAGCTCGTCGTACGGGGTCTCCTTGCCCAACTGCTCGGCGGTCTCCGAGATCAGCTCCGCGACCCGCTCCAGGTCCTCCCGGTAGGCGATCTGGACGTCCACCGAGGCGGTGCCCCAGCCCTGGCTCATGTTGGCGATCCGCTTCACCTCGCCGTTGCGGATGTACCAGATCTCACCGTTGCTCCCGCGCAGCTTGGTGACCCGCAGCCCGACCTCCAGCACGGTGCCGGTGGCCACCCCGGTGTCGATCTCGTCCCCGACGCCGTACTGGTCCTCCATGATCATGAAGACCCCGGACAGGAAGTCCGTCACCAGGTTCCGGGCGCCGAAACCGATCGCGACACCGGCGACACCGGCACTGGCCAGCAGCGGCGCCAGATTCACCCCCAGGGCGGACAGCACCATCAGCGCGGCCGTGCCCAGGATGCTGAACGAGGCCACGCTGCGCAGCACCGAGCCGATCGCCTCGGCCCGCTGCTGCCGGCGCTCGGTGTTCACCACCCCGCTGTTGGCCAGCAGTCCGCCGAACCGGCCGAAGTCCGCCTCGTGCTCCCCGTGCCGGATCATCCGCGTAATCAACTGCGTGATCAGCTTGCGGACCATGGCCCGCAGCACCAGCGACAGCAGCACGATGAAGACGATCCGCAGCGCGCCCTCGACCCAGTTCTGCCAGTTGGCGTCCAGCCAGCTGGCGGCCTGCCGGGTGGTGGTCGAGACCTCGTTCGCGCTGGTCGGCAGCCTGAGGTCGAGCTTGGGCAGCGGGTCGGTGGTGGCAGGGGCAGTGGGGGTGGCCGCGGGGGACGCGTCGGCGAGAAGGCCGGTGACACCGGACCGGAACACGTGCGGAGCCTCTTTCCAAACAGGGGTCGGTGGATCGGTCCAGCGTAGCGGCCGGGCGACACCCGGGCGGACGCCCCATCAGGAACCCCCGGAGCCCCCGGGGCCGCAGGTGCAGCCGCGACCAGCCGCCCCGCGGTGCACCTGGCCGGGTCGCGGGCATACCCGCTATGACGGAACCCACATCGGACCCGTTACACAGGAGTGGTGGCGCCCTACCACGGCGTAAGGCGACACTGGTGGAGATCGCGTGGCAGAAAACGGCGCGATCACCCGCTCGTCCCGGCGCGAGCCACGCGCCGCAGGCGTCCAAGGAGGCATCCGTGCCGCATGTCCTGGTCCTCAACGCGTCCTACGAGCCGCTCGGCGTGGTCTCCATGCGCCGGGCACTCATCCTGGTCCTCAACCACAAGGCGGTCAGCCTGGAGGACTCGGGAGTCACTCTGCACAGCGCCACCAGCGTCGTACCGGCGCCGTCCGTCGTCCGACTGACCCGGTTCGTCCGGGTCCCGTTCCGGGGCCCCGTCCCCCTCACCCGCCGCGCACTGTTCGCCCGTGACCACGGGCGCTGCGTCTACTGCGGCGCCGCCGCCACCAGCGTCGACCACGTCATCCCGCGCAGCCGGGGCGGTCAGCACCGCTGGGACAACGTAGTGGCGGCCTGCCGCCGCTGCAACCACACCAAGGCCGACCGCCACCTGACCGAACTCGGCTGGCGGATGAAGCGTCCCCCGGCCCCGCCCAGTGGCCTGGCCTGGCGCGTCATCGGCACCGGGATCAAGGATCCGAGCTGGCGGCCCTACCTGGAGCCGTACGGCGGGGTCGAGCAGTTCCGCGAGTACGAGCACCACGACCATACCGAGTCGACCGGAGCGCTCCCGGCGCCGCTGGGCCGCTCCCACCCCGTCCACCCCGTCCACCGCGGCGAGCGTCCCGAACCGGAACCGCTCTCCGCCTGACCGACAAGGGCTTGCCCGCCGAGACATCCGGTACGCCTCATGGGCCGCCGGCGCACCCCCCAGTGGGAGCGCCGGCGGCCCGCCGTCTGCGGGGCGGAGGGTGACCGCGGTCGGGTGCGGCCGTCGGCCGGGCTGCACCCCGAGCGCCCCGGCGGTGCGGTGCGGCGCCTCCTCCGAAGGCCCGTGCGGCCCGGTGCCCTCCGGCGCGCCCGGTGCCGCGCGCTCCCGGTGGTTCCCCCGGGACGACCCCTCAGGGCGCCGCCGCGTACGCCTCGATGCCGTAGAGCGAGTACCCGTACTTGGTCGCCCGTGAGACGCCCTGCATGCGCAGGTACTTGGTCCCCGGGGCGTCGAACCGGATCGTCTCGGTCCCGCCCCTGCCGCTGTCCACCGAGGCGACGGTGGTCCAGGTGACGCCGTCCGGCGAGGTCTGCAGCTTGTAGGCGGAGGCGTACGCGTCCTGCCAGTGCAGCACCGCCGACCCCAGCCGGACGGCCTGCGGCAGTGCCAGCTGCACCCAGGCGTCGTCCTTCGCGGGCGAGGACCACCGGCTCTTCGGGTCGCCGTCGTTGACCGCGGAGGCGGGGAAGCCCGGGGCCTCGTCGCCCGAGGAGCTCGCCGTCGCGCCGGGCGCCAGGTCGGGGCCGGCGGTGGCGGGCACCACGTGTACCTGGAGCACCTGGCGGACCGTCACCCCGCCCGCCGTGAAGGTGACCGGAACCTGGTACGTCCCCGACGGGGTGTCCTTGGTCGCAGCCACCACCAGCGGGGTGCCCACCTTGCCCCCGCGCGGCACGTTGACGGCCGCCGCCGGGGTGACCGTGAGCCCCTTCGCCGCCGCCGGGACCTCGGTCTTGAGCTCACCGGTGGTGCCGTCCGGGCGGCCGGACTCGACCACGGCCTGGGTCTGCGCGGGCGTCGGCGCGCCGGCCACCACGTCGAGCCCGGTGTCGGTCAGGCTGAGCAGGGCCGCCGGGACGTCCGTGTACCAGGGGATGATCTGGTTGACCACGGGCGGCTCGCCCCCGGGAGCCCAGGTCAGCCGGATGGCGTCCGCGTTCTCACCGCCGGCCGGCAGCTCGTTGTAGCCGGGCTGGGCGGTGCCGATCGCCACCCAGCCGCCGGCCCGGCGCACCTCGACGGTGGCGGTGGCCCGCACCGTCGGGTCGGTCAGCACCGTCACCCGGTCCATCGGCCGGGCCGTGCCCAGCTCGACGACCAGCGGGGCGTCGGAGGCGGTCGGCGCGCTCGCCGCGCGGAAGGCGGAGTCCGGGTTGCCGTCCAGGACGTCCGAGGGCGAGGAGCCGGGCACGGCGGTCGGACCGCCGCTGACCGTCGCCGGGGTGTCGCCCGGCGCTCCCACGGTGAACTCGCGCACCGCCACCGCCGTCTTCTGCCCGGTGGTGGCCCGCAGCCGGACCGCCCTGGCGACCGTCCCGGCCGGGGCGGTGACGGTGATGTTCTTCTGGTTGTGCACCTTGGCCAGCTGCTTCCAGCCGCCCTCGCCGGTCGAGTACTCCAGGACCCCGTCGTGCAGGTAGTCGTCGGCCGCGCTGATGGCGTCGGGGTCGTCGCCCCAGGAGCCCATCAGCACGGTGATCTGGCCCACCGGCCGTCCGGCGCCGAGGTCGACCCCGACCGAGTCACCGGTCTGCGGAGGAGCGGAGCTCCAGTAGAAGGTGTCCGCCGCGCCGTCCGTCATCAGCGCCGGGCCGTGGTCGTGCGCGGTCCCCAGCGTGGTGGTCGGCGTCAGCGAGCCCGCGCTCACGCCCGACCAGTTGTCCGCCGACTGCAGCGCCCGGTCCAGGAACGGATCGAGGACGCCCGAACCGACCGTCGCCCCGCCCTGGGTCAGCTGCTGGCGCAGCTGCCGCAGCTCCACCCGGGCCTGCCAGGCGGCCGAACCGTCCCCGCTGTGCTGGGCCAGCAGCATGTCCACGGCGGCCTGTCCGGCCCGGCCGTAGGTGCTCAGCTGGGCCAGCCAGGGCGCGGCCTCGCTGCCGACCGCCTCCAGGGCGAGCGCGCGCTGGGCACCGGCCATGGTGGTGAACGCGTCCCGCACCGGGGCCGCCGCGTCGCGCAGCTTCGCCAGGTCGGGCGGGCTGCCCGCGCTCGGCTCCAGCGCCGCCCAGAACTTGTCCAGCAGCGGTGTCAGGTAGCCGGACTCGGTCCTGGCCATCGGGGAGGACTCGCTGTTGCCCGCCAGCGCGGTGAGCGCCGCCAGGCCCGGACCGTCGCCGACCAGCGGTCGCAGCGCGGCCTGCCAGGAGTCGGCCGGACGGTAGCCCGCCGGGTTCCAGGCGAAGTCGGCCGCGGTCGCCAGCGGGATCCGGGAGGCCACCGGCTGGCTCATCGCGGAGGTCAGCAGCGCGGCCGACCGGCTCGCCACGCCCGGGTCGCGCCCGGTGTAGCTGCCGAGGTACAGCCGGTCCGGCGTGGAGTCGTTGACCGGGTAGCTGTCCAACGTCATCAGCGGGTGGCCGTTCCCCTGGGCCACGGCCTGGGCGGTCTGCGCGTCCGTGATCTTCGCCGGGATCACCGCGCCGCCGCTCCAGGCGATCTGGACGCCCTTCGGCAGCGCGGCCGCCAGCGCCGTCCGGTACGGGCTGGTGCCGGCCCGCTGGTACTCGGTCGGGACGATCGACAGCGGGGCCAGTCCGGGGTGCTTGGCCATCAGCCGGTCCTGCACCTTGGCGACCACCTGGGCTTGCGCCTTGGCGGCGGCGGCCGGGCCCTTGCCGAAGTTCTTCCGGTCGATCGTGCAGTGCCACTCGTCGTAGCTGACGTCCAGGAACTGCAGCTGGAAGGCGCCGAAGCCGATCTCCCGCAGCCCGTCCAGCTTGGCCACCAGCGCGTCCACGTCCCGGTCGGAGCTGAAGCAGAACGACTGGCCGGGGTCGACGGAGTACCCGAGCGTGACGTGGTTGTGCCGGGCCCGCTCCGCCAGCTGCCGCAGGTCGGCGGCCTGTGCCTCGGGGTACGCCTCCCGCCACCGGGAGAGCCGGTACGGGTCGCCGCCGGGCGCGTAGAGGTAGAAGTTCTGCTTGCTGCGGCCGAGGAAGTCCAGCTGGCTCAGCCGCTGGTCGGTGGTCCACGGGGTGCCGTAGAAGGACTCGGCGATGCCGCGCACCGGCGCACCGCTCGGCCAGTCCCGGATGCTGACGGCCGGGAAGCCCTTGGCGCCGTCGCCCTGGCCCTGCCCGGCGGGGACCGGGGCGAGCAGCTGGCGCAGGCTCTGCGCGGCGTTGAACGTCCCGACCTTGTCCGCCCCGGCGAGCACCACCGCGCCGTACGTCCCGCCGTCGGTCGGCAGCTGGCCGGTCGTCAGCAGGTAGCCGCCGGTGGGCAGGCCGACGAACGACGGGACGGCGGTGCCCGTGCCGGCCCCTCCGTTCGCATCCGCGGTGCCGGTCGCGCCCGCCGCCGCGGCGAGGTCGCGCAGCACCCGGTCGGCCGTACCGCCGGCGCCCTCGGTGGGGCCACCGACGTACACCACCAGCGAACCGGCGGCCGGGGTCTGCGGGGCCATGGTGGTGATCTCGGCGGCCCCGGCGGAGGTGAGCACCTCCCGGACGGCGTCCAGGGCCGGCCCGTCGGCATCGGCGGCGGCGACCAGGACCACGTTCCTGGGAACGCTGACGGGCCGTCCGGCGGCGTGCAGCTCCTGCGGTCTCGGGTAGACCTGAGGATCGGTCACCGTGCCGAGTTGCACCTGCTGGGCGCTGCTGACCGCCGGCTGCTCCTGCGGGGCGGCGGCACAGGCGGGGGAGCCGATCAGCAGGCTGCCCACCACGGCGGCGGCCGACAGCGTCGCCGCGAGCTGCAGCGCGGCCCGGCGGCGGCCGGCCGGGCGGCCGGTGCCGCCGGCGGTCCGGCGCTCGGCGCGGACCGAGGCGAGCAGCGGTTCCGTCCCCTTGAGGTCCGCGATCAGCCGGTCCGCCGTCTTCGGCGCCAGCTGTCGCGCGGTACGCGCCGTCGCCCGGCGCGCGGCCAGCGCGGCCGGGTGCTGCAACACCTCACGCAGGGCCGTGCCGTGCTCGATCCGCTGCCTCAGCCGCCGCCCCGCGAATTCCGAAACCCGCGCCTGCACAGCAGCCTCCTTGCACCCGAAAACCCCAGTTCACCGGCCCGGCGCCCGCACACTCCCAGCCGGTCCCGGCACGCTCGACCCCACTCGCCGCACACCCCACCAGCTACCCGGGCCGGTGTCAACGTGGCCGGTGGGTATAGATGATATGTCCCCTACATTCCCCTCCCGACCAACGAGCCCGCGCGGGCGCCGGGGAGGCCGCGACGCGGTCGGTGCGCCACGGTTCCTGACCACCGCTCAGCCCGGTCGCCGTGGCCGGTTCACCGCTGCACCGCCGTGCCGGACTCGCAGCAGGTTTCGCCGGCGGCTGGACGGCGAGGCGTTCTTGACGCGGTGGGCGGCCAAGTTCACCCGTCCGGTGCCCGGGGCCGGTCGTGTCGTACGGGGTCGGGTGGGGTGGGCGCGGGTAGGACTGTGGGGTCCGAATCGCCCTCTGGACCCGCAGGAGTGCAAGAGTGGCCGCTTATCTCGACAGTGCCGGAGCAGCCGGCAGCTCGCAGGCCCCCGCCGAGGACGCTCCGCCCCCGCCACCGGAGTTGGCGGCGCTGGCGCACGCGTACGGGGTGGACAGTACGTACGACCCCGGCAGCGGGCCGGTGACGGTGGCGGCGCACACGCTGGTGGCGGTGCTCGCCGCGCTCGGAGTGGACGCGCGGACGCCGGAGGCGGTGCGGCAGTCGCTGGAGCGCCACCGCGCCCAGCTGGCGGACCGGTTGCTGCCGCCGTGCGTGGTGGTGCGGTCCGGGCGGCGGACGGCACTGGACGTGCCGGCCGGGGCGCAGCTGAGTCTCACGCTGGAGGACGGCAGGGTGTGGACGCTGCCTTCCGCACGTTCGCACTGGCTGCCGGCCGATCTCCCGCTCGGGCGGCACCGGCTGACGGTGCGCCTGGCGAAGGGGGCACCCCCGGCCGAAGGCCGGGGGAGGGAGGAGAGCGCCGTGCTGATCGTGGCGCCGCAGCGGGTGCCCGAGCCGACGGGCCGGAGCTGGGGCTTCCTGGCGCAGCTGTACTCGGTGCTCTCGGAGCGCTCGTGGGGGATGGGCGACCTGGGGGACCTGGCCGAGCTGGCGAGTTGGTCCGGCAGCGCGCTCGGCGCGGGATTCCTGCAGATCAACCCGCTGCACGCGGGACGTCCCGGGGCGCCCTGCGACCCTTCGCCCTACCGGCCGTCCTCGCGCCGCTTCGCCGACCCGGTGCACCTGCGGATCGAGGCGGTGCCCGAGTTCGCCTACGCCGATCTCGGTGAACTCCCGGCCCGCGCGGCCCGGTTGCGCGACGAGGTGCTGCGGCACGACGGGCTGATCGACCGGGACGGGGTCTGGGCGCTCAAGCGCGAGGCGCTGGAGATCCTGCACCGGGTGCCGCGCGGAGCCGGCCGGGAGGCGGCGTTCCGGGCGTTCGTCCGGCGCGAGGGCGAGTGGTTGGAGCAGTACGCCACCTGGTGCGCGCTGGCCGACGTCCACGGCAGTGACTGGCGCGGCTGGCCGAAGGGCCTGCGCCGGCCGGACAGTCCGCACGTCACCGCCGCGCGGGTCGAGCACGCCGAGCGGGTCGAGTTCCACCGTTGGCTGGCCTGGCTGGTGGACGAACAGCTCGGCGCCGCACAGGGGGCCACCGAGCGGGCGGGCATGCCGATCGGGCTGATCCACGACCTCGCGGTCGGGGTGCACCCGGAGGGCGCCGACGCCTGGGCGCTGCAGGACGTCCTCGCCGAGGGCATCTCGGTCGGGGCCCCGCCCGACGCGTTCAGCCCGCACGGCCAGGACTGGGGCCTGCCGCCGTGGCGTCCGGACGCGCTGGCCGCCACCGGCTACGCCCCGTACGCGGAGCTGCTGCGGGCGTCCGCCCGGCACGCGGGGGCGCTGCGGATCGACCATGTGATGGGCCTGTTCCGGCTCTGGTGGGTGCCGGCCGGGCACCCGCCGACCCAGGGGGCGTACGTCCGCTACGACGCGGAGGCGATGCTCGGGGTGCTCGCCCTGGAGGCGCACCGGGCCGGTACCGCGGTGATCGGCGAGGATCTGGGCACGGTCGAGCCCGGGGTGCGGGAGGAGCTGGCGGCGCGCGGGATCCTCGGCACCTCGGTGCTCTGGTTCGAGCGGGACTGGCGGCACAAGGGGGCCATCCTGCCCCCCGAGCACTGGCGCGCCGCCTGCCTGGCCACCCTCACCACCCATGACCTGCCGAGCACCGAGGCCCGGCTCAGCGGCGAGCACGTCGAGCTGCGGCACCGGCTCGGCCTGCTGGTCCGTCCGCTCGGCGAGGAGCAGGCCGAGGCGGTGCACGAGTTGGCCGAATGGCGGGCGGAGCTGGCCAGGGCCGGGCTGCTCGCCGAGGGGGAGGTGCTCACCCCCGAGGCGCTGTACGGCTTCCTGGCCGCCACCCCGGCCGAACTGGTCGGTCTCTGGCTGCCGGACGCGGTCGGCGATCCGCGCCCGCAGAACCTGCCCGGGACCTGGGACCAGTACCCCAACTGGCGCCTTCCGGTGGCCGATCGGTCGGGCCGGCCGGTCACCCTCGACCAGCTGGCCGCGGCACCCGGTACCGGGCGGCTGGTGGCGGCACTCGCAGCGGCGCTCGGAAGGCGCACCCCGGCGCGCGAGGGCTGATAAGCGGCCGGTACCTTGGGAAACGTGGACAAGAGGAACGCTTTGCGCGCTGGTGCGGTCACCGCAGCGGCCACGCTGATGATGCTGATGTCGTCGCCCGCCATGGCCCTGACCCGGGACGACGGCGACAACCCGGGCTCCGGTCTGAGCGTGGCCCAGACCCTCGGCCTTTTCGTGCTGGCCCCGGTGGTGCTCTTCGCGATCATCGCCGGCCTGGTCATGCTCCCCTCGCTCGGCAAGGGCAAGAAGAAGTAGTCGCAGCCGGACCACGACGTCGCGAACGCCGCCGGGGGATCCGACCCCGGCGGCGTTTCGGCGTGCGCACCGCGGGCGGGGCCGGCACCCGGCGCTGCGCACCCCTCAGGGGCGGCCGGTCGGGAGCCCGGTCGGGTCGGCCGAACCGGTCTGCGGCGGTGCGAAGGCGAAGCCGGGGGTACGGCGCCGGGTGCCGTCGGGGAGCACCGCCAGCGCCTCCACCCCGGGGTGCCCGGCCGCCCAGGCGAGGCCCAGGTCGGGGCCCATGGCGAAGGCCGCGGTGGCCCGGGCGTCGGTCAGGGCCAGCCCGCGGCCGACCAGGGTGAGCGAGACCAGGCCGGTGGCCGGCCGGCCGGTGTGCGGATCGACGATGTGCGCACCGCGCTCGGCCGTGCCGGAGGTGGCGACGGCGAGGTCGTACCCGGCCAGCACGCCGAGGACGGCGCCGGGCCGCACCGGGTCGGCGATGCCGATCCGCCAGGGCCCGCCGCAGGTCTGGACGTCACCGCCGCCGGTGACGGTGTGCCGGTCGAAACCGGCCGCCCGCAGCTGCTCGGACGCCTCCTCGACCGCCCAGCCCTTGACCCACCCGCTCGGGTCGAGCCGGCCGCCAGGCCGTTCGGTGAACCAGCCGCCGGTCTCGGCCGCGACCTCGCGGCACCGCTCCAGCACCTCGGCCACGGCCGGATCGCACTGGGCGAGCGCGAGCTCACCGCGGCCGAACCTGCTGATGTCGCTCTGCGGCCGGTAGGTCGAGAAGACCTCGTCGATCCGGTGCAGCCGGCGGACCACCGGCCCGAGCGCCTCGGCGACCCCGGCTTCGGCCCCGGCCCCGGTGCCGCGGACGGCGAAGGAGAACACCGTGCCCATGACGTGCTCGGCGTGCCGGACCACCGGGCCCGCCGGGTTCACCGGGCACCCGCCTTGTCGAGTGCGCTCTGCAGGGAGCGGGTGTAGCCGTCGCTGGTGTACGTCGCCCCGGAGACGGCGTCGATCTGCGCGCTCTGGGCGGCGATCGCCTCCTGGTTGAGCGTGGGCAGGGCGTCGGCGTTGATCCGCCGGTCGTGGCCGCTGCTAGACGGGTACTGCAGGACGTCGATCCGGCTGATCCGTCCGCCGCTCAGCGACAGCCGGACCTGCACCGGTCCGTAGCGGGTGTCGACGGCATCGCCGGTGACGGTCCGCGAGCCACTGGAACCCGCACCCGCACTCGACGTCGGGCCGGAACTCGGGCCGGCGCTGGCGGTACCCGGGTCGGGGCCGGCGGAGTCCGTGGCGCCGGCCCCGCTGCCGGTGCTGATCACCTGGGCGGTGGCGGCCGTGCCCGCGTGGGGCTTGAGCGAGAGCAGCAGGATCACCCCTGCCACGGTGGCGGTACTGGTGACGACGGCTCGTCGCACGGTGGGCTCCTGACTGGGAATCCGGTGGGCGGTCAGAGGGCGAAGGACTCGTGGTGGATCCGGGACCGGCGGACCCCGGCGGCCCGCAGTGACCGGACGGCCTCCACGGTGAGAGCGTCCGGGCCGCACAGGTAGACCTCGTGCCCGGCCAGGTCGGGGACCAGCCGCCGGAGCGCAGAGCCGAGGTCGCCGACCTGCTCCCGGCTGCCGAGCAGCTCGTGGTACCGGGCACCCCTGGCCCGGGCCACGGCGGCCAGCTCGGCTCGGAACAGCAGGTCCTCGCTCCGCCGTGCACGCTGGACCAGGACGGGTTCGCCGGGCAGCGTCTCGAACAGGGCCCGCAGCGGGGTGATCCCGACCCCGACGCCCAGCAGCAGCACCCGGCGCCCCCGTCGGCGCCGCGCCGTGAACGCACCGTACGGCCCTTCGGCCCGGACCCTGGTGCCCGGCCGGAGCCCGGCCACCGCCGCGCTGTGGTCGCCGAGGTTCTTGACGGTGAAGCGCAGGAAACCGTGCTGCGGGGGAGCGGAGAGCGAGTACGGGTTGGCGGCCCAGCGCAGGCCGGGCGCCTGGAACTGGAGCCGGAAGAACTGCCCGGACTCGGCCCCCAGCTCCGCCAGCCGCTCGCCGGTCAGGAAGACCGACACCACCCCGGGGCCCTCCGGGCGCACCTCGGCGACCCGCAGCCGGTGCCGCCGGTCCCGCAGGTGGGGCACGGCCAGCCGGTACCAGCCGATCAGGGCCGCCGTGCCGAGGTACAGCGCGTACCAGGCGGCACGCCCCGGGCCGCCACCGAGGCTCGCTCCGGTGGCCAGCTGGTGGCCGAAGCCGAGCGCCACGGCCAGATAGCCGGCCAGGTGGAGGTAGTACCAGGTCTCGTGGCGCAGCCGACGGCGTGCGGCGCGGGCGGAGAGGGCGCCGGTGCCGAGCAGGAGCAGCGTGCCCAGCGTGGCCTTGATCATCTCGGGGAAGTGGAAGACGATCTCGACCTCCTCGCCGATCAGGCCCCGACCGTCCGTCAGCGCGTAGCCGTAGCTGACCGTCACGACGTGCGCCGAGACCAGCCCGACCAGGTAGCGGCCACCCGCGGCGTGCCAGCGGGCCAGCCGGTCCGCCCCCAACTCGCGCTCCAGCAGAGGGATGCGGGCCATCAGCAGGAGCAGGACGGGAGCTGCGTACCCGGCCAGCAGGCCGGTGATCCGGCCGGCCTCGGTCAGCCACTCGGACGCACCGCTGATCCACGGGGTGTCGCGCCACCACAGGGCGAGGACGCCCAGACCGCCGATCGCGATCGCCGCCAGGACGGCCGCCGGCAGCGCCTCGTCGGGCAGCTGCCGGAGCCAGGCCGAGCACCGGGGCCCGGGCGTGCGCCGGGAGCGCCGGGGCAGGTCGTGCGGCCTGCGGTCGGCGGGGGAGAGCGTTGCCACAGGGGATCTCCTTGCCATCCGGGCTGCTTCGGCAGCAACCTTGGCACCGGAAGCTCTCAGTTACCTCTGAAACGGTGGCCGCCGAACCGCCCGAAATCCACGTTCTGCCAGCTCAGCGTGGGTTTCGCGGGCTTCGGGCCGGAGGTGGATCTCACCGCATTCTCATCGCGGGGCGGCAGGATGACAGCTCCCGGTGACGAGACGACCCCCAGGATGTGCGCATGGACAACCCAGCCGGCCCCGGGCGGCGCCCGTGGCGGATCCTGGTCGTCGACGACGAACCCGACCTGGTCGAGGTGGTCTGCGGCGCCCTCCGGTACGAGGGCTGGGACGTGCGCGGGGCCACGGCCGGGCAGTCGGCCGTCGAGCAGGCGGACGCCTGGCGGCCCGACGCCGTGGTCCTCGACATGATGCTGCCGGACCTCGACGGGATGGAGGTGCTGCGCCGGATCCACGCCGTCCAACCCGAGATCAGGGTGCTGTTCCTGACGGCCAAGGACGCCGTCGAGGACCGGATCGCCGGCCTGGCCGCCGGGGGCGACGACTACGTCACCAAGCCGTTCAGCCTGGCCGAGGTCGTGGTCCGGCTGCGGAGCCTGCTCCGGCGCGCCCGGCCCGCCGGACCGCAGGTGCCGGAGGGCGCACTGGTCCTGGGCGACCTGGTGCTCGACGAGCGGGCCAGGGAGGTGTTCCGCGGCGGCGAGGCGGTGGAGCTCAGCCCCACCGAGTTCGGGCTGCTGCGCTACCTGATGCAGCACCCCCGGCAGGTGGTGAGCAAGGCGCAGATCCTCGACGCGGTCTGGTCGTACGACTTCGGCGGGCAGGCACACGTGGTCGAGCTGTACATCAGCTATCTGCGGAAGAAGGTGGACCTGGGCCGTTCCCCGATGATCCACACCGTCCGGGGCGCCGGCTACGTGATCAAGGCGCCGCAGTGATCCGCCCGAGCGCGCAGTGGGCCGGCCCGCTCCGCCGGGCGGTGCCGCGCACCCTGCGGGCCCGCCTGATCGCCGGACTGCTCGCGCTGCTGCTACTCACCTGCGCGGGTGTCGGACTGGCCACCACCCAGGCGCTGCGGCACTTCCTGGTCGACCGGCTCGACCAGCAGCTCGCCGACACCGGCGGCCGGTACGCGGCCAGCCTGGAGCACCCGGAACTCTCGACCGCGGGTGCCGCCCGTGGCGACACCAGGGCCCAGGCCCCGGGGACCTTCGGTGCCTGGCTGCTGAACGGCACGGTCACCGCCGCCCGGGTGGTGGACGGCGACGCGGACGATCCGGCGGTGGCGGAGGGGACGGTGGCCGCCGACACCGACGACACGGTCTCGCTGACCGTCGCCGACCGCGGTGCCCTGGCCGCCCTGCCGGCCGGCGGCCCGGCCCGCAGCGTCGGGCTGTCCGGCCTCGGGGACTACCGGCTGAGAGCGGTCGCCGGGCGGGACGGTGACGTCCTGGTCACCGGGCTCCCGCTGCGCCCGCTGGACGACGCGGTGCACCGGCTGGTCACGATCGAGCTGGTGGTGTTCGCGGCGGCGCTGGCCTCGACGGGGGTCGCGGGGGCGCTCTGGATCCGGGTCTCGCTGCGCCCGCTGGACCGGGTGGTCGGTGCGGCCGAGCGGGTGAGCGCGCTGCCGCTGGCCAGCGGTGAGGCCGCCGTGCCGGTCCGGGTGCCCGACGACGACCTCGGTACCGAGGTCGGACGGGTGGGTGCCGCGCTCAACCGGATGCTCGGCCACGTCGAGGACGCGCTCGCCCGGCGGCAGTCGGTCGAGGACCGGCTGCGGGCCTTCGCGGCCGACGCCAGCCACGAACTGCGCACCCCGGTGGCGGCGGTCCGGGGCCACGCCGAACTGGCGCTGCGCCACCCCGGCCCGGTGCCGGGCGAGGTGCGGCACTCGCTCACCCGGATCGAGGCGGAGTCGCAGCGGATGGGTGCGATCGTCGAGGACCTGCTGCTGCTGGCCCGGCTGGACGCGGGGCGGCCGCTCGCCGCGGCGGAGGTGGACCTGACCCGGGTGGCGCTGGACTGCGTCGCCGACGCCCGCGCGGCCGGCCCCGGGCACCGCTGGCAGCTGGAACTTCCCGAGGAGCCGGTGCTGGTCACGGGCGACGCCGACCGGCTGCGGCAGGTGGTGGCCAACCTGCTGGCCAACGCCCGCGTCCACACCCCCGAGGACACCCGGGTGACGCTCGCGCTCTCGACCGGACCCGGCGGCGCGGGCGAGGTCCGGCTGACCGTGACGGACACCGGCCCGGGCATCGAACCGGAGCTCGCGGGGCGGATCTTCGAACGCTTCGTCCGCGGCGACCAGGCCCGGGCCAGGAGCACCGGCAGCACCGGCCTCGGCCTGGCCATCGTCCGCGCCGTCAGCACCGCCCACCACGGCAGCGTCGAACTCTCGACCCGCCCCGGCCGCACCTCTTTCACCGTCC
Source organism: Kitasatospora sp. NPDC056138 (assembly GCF_042264695.1). Taxonomy (NCBI): domain Bacteria; kingdom Bacillati; phylum Actinomycetota; class Actinomycetes; order Kitasatosporales; family Streptomycetaceae; genus Kitasatospora; species Kitasatospora sp. NPDC056138. The sequence goes on from NZ_JBHJVK010000012.1 coordinate 72,302, forward strand.
GGCTGCCGGCCCGTCAGGACGATGCGCACCGCGGGCACGTTGCGCCCCCGCAGGGGCGCGGGGAACCGCGGGCGCAACCCACTGCTGCGAACCGCCGTACAGCGTAGGCGAGTTGCACCCCCGCGGGGTGCGGGGAACTACGCGATCAACCCTCCACGGAGAGGCAGGTCTCTCGAGCGGTCCCCCGCGCCCCGACTGGTGTGCCCCACCCGGCGTGGTCCGCGCGCGTGGGCCACGCGCGCGGCCGGCCCGTGGGGCCCACCGCCCGGGTCAGTGCCCCAGGGCCCGGGCGCCCGCCGCGTGGTCGACGGCCTGCGCCTTGAGCGCGCGCTCGATGCCCGCGCGGGCCTCGACCACCATGCGCCGCAGCGCCGGAGCGGGCGAGGAGGCGTCCAGCCAGGCGTCGGTGGCGTCCAGCGTGCCCTGCTCGACCAGCAGGGAGGGGTACAGCCCGGTGATGATCTGCTGCGAGATCTCGTGGCTGCGGGTCTCCCAGATGCCCTTGATCGCCGCGAAGTACTCGGCGCTGTAAGGGGCGAGCAGCTCGCGCTGGTCGGCCTGCTGGAAGCCGCCGATCACCGCGTCCTGGACGTAGTTGGTGAGCTTGTCGGACTCGACCACCGAGGCCCAGGCCTCGGCCTTGGCGGCGGCGGTCGGCCGGGCGGCGCGGCAGCTCGCCGCGTGCTCCTGGCCGGCGGCGGTGTTGTCGCGGGCCAGCTCGGCGTCGATCGCCTTCTCGTCGGCACGGCCGGTGGCGACCAGGCGGGAGAGCAGCGTCCAGCGCAGCTCGGTGTCGACGGCCAGGCCGTCCAGCGTCCGGCTGCCGTTGAGCAGGCCCTCCAGCAGGTCGAGCTGGCGGTCCGTGCGGGCGACCGAGGCGAGGGCGCGGGCCCAGGTCAGCTGGTGGTCGCTGCCGGGGGCGGCGGCGTGCAGCTGCTGCTCGGTGGCCTCGGCCCAGCGGGCCGTGCCCTGCTCGCGCCAGGACGGGTCGACGTAGGCGTTCAGGGCCAGCTGGACCTGGCGCTGCACCGACTGGACCACACCGATGTCGGTCTCCCGGGCCAGGCCGGAGAGGGCCAGCGCGAGGTAGTCGCGGGCGGCGAGCTCGCCGTCGCGGGTCATGTCCCAGGCGGAGGCCCAGCACAGCGCGCGCGGCAGCGAGTCGGTGAAGCCGCCGAGGTGCTCGGTGACGACGGCGAGCGAGTCCTCGTCGAGGCGGACCTTGGCGTAGGAGAGGTCGTCGTCGTTGAGCAGCAGTACGGCGGGCCGGTGCGCGCCGACCAGCTGCGGGACCTCGGTGCGCGGGCCGTCGACGTCCAGCTCGATCCGGTCGACCCGGATCAGCTTGCCGTCCTTCAGCTCGTACGCGCCGATGGCGATCCGGTGCGGGCGCAGCACGGCCTCGCCCTTGGCGCCGGCCGGCAGCGCGGGCGCCTCCTGGATGACGGCGAAGGACTCGATCTGCCCGTCGGAGTTGAGGGTGATCTCGGGACGCAGCACGTTGATGCCGGCGGTCTCCAGCCAGGCCTTCGACCAGGTCTTCAGGTCGCGGCCGCTGGCCTCCTCCAGGGCGCCGAGCAGGTCGGTGAGGCGGGTGTTGCCCCAGGCGTGGGCCTTGAAGTACGCCTGGACGCCCTTGAAGAAGGCGTCCTGACCGACGTAGGCGACCAGCTGCTTGAGCACCGAGGCGCCCTTGGCGTAGGTGATGCCGTCGAAGTTGACCTGGACGTCCTCCAGGTCGTTGATCTCCGCCATGATCGGGTGGGTGGACGGCAGCTGGTCCTGCCGGTACGCCCAGGTCTTCATCTGGTTGGCGAAGGTGGTCCAGGAGTGCGGCCACCGGGAACCGGCGGCCTCGGCCTGGCAGACCGTCTCGGCGAAGGTTGCGAACGACTCGTTGAGCCAGAGGTCGTTCCACCACTCCATGGTGACCAGGTCGCCGAACCACATGTGGGCCAGCTCGTGCAGGATCGTCGCGGCCCGCGCCTCGTACGCCGCGTCGGTCACCTTGGACCGGAAGACGTACTGGTCGCGCAGGGTGACGGCGCCTGCGTTCTCCATCGCGCCGGCGTTGAACTCCGGGACGAACAGCTGGTCGTACTTGGCGAAGGGGTACGCGAAGTCGAACTTCTCCTGGAAGTAGTCGAAGCCCTGCTTGGTGACCTCGAAGATCGCCTCGGCGTCCAGGAACTCGCGCAGCGAGGGGCGGCAGTAGACGCCCAGCGGGACCTTCTGGTCGCCCTTCTCGTAAGCGTCGAAGACACCGACGTAGGGGCCGGCGACCAGCGCGGTGATGTAGGAGGAGATCCGGGGGGTCGGCTCGAAGTGCCAGACCCGGGTGTCCCCTTCGCCGACCGGGGTCGGGGTGGGGGAGTTGGAGACCACGACCCAGCCCTTCGGGGCGGTCACGGTGAACCTGAACGGGGCCTTCAGGTCGGGCTGTTCGAAGGAGGCGAAGACGCGGCGGGCGTCCGGGACCTCGAACTGGGTGTAGAGGTAGGTCTCGCCGTCCACCGGGTCGACGAAGCGGTGCAGGCCCTCGCCGGTGTTGGTGTAGGCGCAGTCGGCGACGACGCGCAGCTCGTTCTGGGCCTCGAGCGAGGGCAGCGCGATCCGGCTGTCGGAGAAGTTCGCCAGTGGCAGCGACACGCCGTTCAGCACGATCTCGGCGACGGTGGGCGCGACCAGGTCGATGAAGCTGTCGGCGCCGGGGGTGGCGGCGGTGAAACGGACCACGGTGGTCGACCGGAAGGTTCCACCCTCGCGGGCCGAGCTCAGGTCGAGCTCGATGTCGTACGCGTCCACGTGGAGAAGCGCGGCCCGGGTGCGGGCCTCCTCGCGGGTCAAGTTGGTGCCAGGCACTCGCAGGACTCCTTCGTCAGGCATGGATGCCAGGCATCTTCCCATGCCGGTGTGCGGGTCCCGCGCGGATATTCGCAGGCGAGGGGGCGGCTCAGCAGAGGTTTCCTAACGATCTGTCTTCGGTCTTGACGCGGTATCGGGCTGGTGGCCGAGCATAGAGTTCAGAAGTTGAAAGTGGGGCCCGGCGGAGGGTTCGGCACCCGAGGGTGACGACCGCCGCGGCCGCAACGGAGCTCCGCCGCAAAGGCGCGGCAGGGGTGAGGGGACGGTCGAGTCCCCGGGCCCTGGAAGGGTGAATCATGTCGATGGACACACCGGGATCGCAGTCCTCGCTGCACCGGGCGAACCTCGAACGGGTACTGCGTGCGGTCCGGATGGCGGGCTCGCTGACCCAGGCCGAGATCGCCCGGAGCACGGGACTGTCGGCGGCCACGGTGTCCAACATCGTCCGGGAGCTCAAGGAGGGCGGCACCGTGGTGGTCGCCGACACCTCCTCGGGCGGCCGCCGGGCCCGCAGCGTCTCGCTCAGCGGGGACGCCGGGATCGTGGTGGGCGTCGACTTCGGCCACACCCACCTGCGGGTGGCCGTGGGCAATCTGGCGCACCGGGTGCTCGCCGAGGAGAGCGAGCCGATCGACGTCGACGTCTCCGCCCAGCAGGGCTTCGACCGGGCCGAGGCGATGGTGGAGCGGCTGCTGGCCCAGGCCGGGTTCCGCTCCGACAAGGTGATCGGCGTGGGCCTGGGCGTACCGGGCCCGATCGACGTGGAGACCGGGGCGCTCGGCTCCACCGCGATCCTGCCCGGCTGGACGGGCATCGCCCCCGGCCGGGAGCTGTCCCAGCGGCTCGGCATGCCGGTGTACGTGGACAACGACGCCAACCTCGGCGCGCTGGGCGAGCTGGTCTGGGGCGCCGGACGCGGGCTGAGCGACCTGGCGTACATCAAGGTGGCCAGCGGTGTCGGCGCGGGGCTGGTGATCAACGGTCAGATCTACCGGGGTCCCGGCGGGACGGCGGGCGAGATCGGGCACATCACCCTGGACGAGGCGGGTCCGGTCTGCCGCTGCGGCAACCGCGGGTGCCTGGAGACCTTCGTCGGCTCCCGCTACCTGCTCAACCTTTTGAACGCCAACCATCCGGGTGAACTGACCCTGACCAAGGTGGTCCAGCTGGCCGGCCAGGGCGATCTGGGCTGCCGCCGGGTGATCGCCGACGCCGGGCGGCAGATCGGCACCGGCGTGGCCACCCTGTGCAACCTGCTCAACCCGCGCCGGATCATCCTCGGCGGTGATCTGGCCGAGGCCGGTGAGCTGGTGCTTTCCCCGATCCGGGACTCGGTGGCCCGGTACGCCATCCCGAGCGCGGCGCGTCAGCTCTCGGTCGTCCCGGGCACGTTGGGCGGCCGGGCGGAGGTGCTCGGGGCGCTCGCGCTGGTGATGAGCGAGATGGGCGAATCGGGAGCTATCCGACAGCCGGGAGCCTCGGCGACGCTCCACGTCTGAGGGGTTCGGGGGGCGGGCCGGGGTCGAGCCGAGGCCCGCCACAGCCGGTTGGTCTCGGCTTCGCCTTCAGGAAGATAACGAAAGGGTTCGGATGTCCGGTCTTCCGGTTTTACTTATTGACGTCAAGTGACCGGGCCGGGTTGACTCCCTTCCACCTCGCCGCAACGTTGCGGCTCTGTCAGGGAGGCACCCCCAACCATGAACGCAATGACGCGTCGCGCGGTGATCGGCACCGCCGCTGTCTCGATGGCTCTGACCATGGCCGCCTGTGGCAAGGCCGGCGGTGACAAGAAGGACAGCGCCTCCTCCGGTGACACCAAGTCGATCGGCCTGCTGCTCCCCGAGAACGCTTCGTCGACCCGGTACGAGTCCTTCGACAAGCCGTTCATCGAGGCCAAGGTCAAGGCGCTGTGCAGTGACTGCGACGTCAAGTACAGCAACGCCGAGGGCTCTGCCGCCAAGCAGAAGCAGCAGTTCGACACGCTGATCGCGCAGGGCGTGAAGGTCATCATCCTGGACGCCTTCGACGCGAAGTCCACCCAGCAGTGGGTGAAGGAAGCCGCGGACAAGAACGTCAAGGTCATTGCGTACGACCGGCTGGCCACCGGCCCGGTCTCGGCGTACGTCTCCTTCGACAACGAGAAGGTCGGCGAGCTGCAGGGCCAGGCCCTGGTCGACGCGCTGGGGGACAAGGCCGCCGACTCCAACGTCGTGATGATCAACGGTGACGACGCGGACCCGAACGCCGGTCAGTTCAAGGCCGGTGCGCACAAGGTGCTGGACAGCAAGGTCAAGAAGATCGTCTACGAGCAGTCCGGTGAGTGGAAGCCCACCGTGGCCGGCCAGAAGATCGGCGCCGCCATCACCCAGCTGGGCAAGGACGGCTTCCAGGCCGTCTACTCGGCCAACGACGGCATGGCCGCCGCCATCGTCACCCAGCTGAAGGCCTCCGGCATCACCGTGCCGGTGGGCGGCCAGGACGCGGGCCTCGACGCCATCCAGCGCATCGTCGCCGGCGACCAGACCTACACCATCTACAAGGCGTACAAGCCGCTCGCCGACAACGCCGCCGAGCTCGCCGTCGACCTGCTGCAGGGCAAGGACATCAAGTCCGTCGCCACCTCCACTGCGGACAGCGACACCGACAAGGGCATCCCGGCCAAGCTGCTGGACGCCAAGGTCGTCACCAAGGCGAACATCAAGGACACCGTGATCGCCGACGGCCTCTACAAGGTGGGCGACATCTGCACCGCCGACTACGCCGACGCCTGCAAGGCCGCGGGCCTGCAGTAAGGCTTCCGGCCGTAGCAGTACCAGCGGTTCGGGAGGCGCCCCCGACCCCCTCCGGGGGTGCCTCCCACCGTGCGCGGCGTGCAGAACCCCGCCGTGCCCGTTCATTTCTCGTACTACCCCTTCGCGCCCGGGTCGGCGCGCGGCAGGCCGTGCCACCGCCGAATGTAGAGCCAGCGGCACGGAACGAAGGAGTTGGTTCACGTGACAGGCGCACCCGTACTGGCGTTGCGCGGGGTCTCCAAGCGCTTCGGCGCTGTCCAGGCGCTCACCGACGTCCACCTCGAGGTGCACGCGGGTGAGGTGGTCGCCCTGGTCGGCGACAACGGCGCCGGAAAGTCCACGCTGGTGAAGACCATCGCGGGCGTCCACCCGATCGACGAGGGCTCGATCGAGTGGGAGGGCAGGCAGGTCGGCATCAACCGGCCGCACGACGCCCAGTCGCTCGGTGTCGCGACCGTCTACCAGGACCTCGCGCTCTGCGACAACCTCGACGTGGTCGGCAACCTCTTCCTCGGCCGCGAGCTGCGCCGCTTCGGCACGCTCGACGAGGTCGCGATGGAGAAGCGGGCCAAGGAGCTGCTCGACACCCTGTCGATCCGCATCCCCAGCGTCCGGATCCCGATCGCCGCGCTCTCCGGCGGCCAGCGCCAGGTGGTGGCCATCGCCCGCGCCCTGGTCGGCGACCCGAAGATCGTCATCCTGGACGAGCCCACCGCCGCGCTCGGCGTGGAGCAGACCGCCCAGGTGCTCGACCTGGTCGAGCGGCTGCGCGAGCGCGGCCTCGGCGTCATCCTGATCAGCCACAACATGGCCGACGTCAAGGCCGTCGCGGACACCGTCGCGGTGCTCCGACTCGGCCGCAACAACGGCGTGTTCGAGGTGGCCACCACCTCGCACGAGGAGATCATCTCCGCCATCACCGGCGCCACCGAGAACGCGGTGACCCGGCGTCAGGCGCGTCTCGCGGAGGAAGCCAAGTGACCACCGACCCGACCACCACCTCGGCCGCCGAGGCCGCTGTCGAGGCCGTCGAGGCCGTCGAGGCGGCAGCCGACGGCTCGGCCGACACCGCGCCCGCCGCCGTCGCCCCCGCGGTCGACCCGCGCCTGCTGGTCCGCGAGGCCGGATTCGCCGGCTACCTCGACGAGTTCAAGCGGCGGATGAAGAGCGGCGACCTGGGCTCCGTCCCGGTCGTGCTCGGCCTGATCCTGATCGCGGCGATCTTCCAGGGCCTGACCGGCAACTTCCTGAACCCGGACAACCTCACCAACATCACCAAGTGGATCGCCGGCCCCGGCCTGATCGGGGTGGGCATCGTCTTCGTCCTGCTGCTCGGTGAGATCGACCTCTCGCTCGGCTCGGTGGCCGGTGTCTCGGCCGCCATCGCCTCGGTGGTCTCGGTCCGCTCCGGGGTGAACGAGTGGCTGGCCATCCTGATCGCGATCGGCGCCGCCGTCGGCATGGGCGCCCTGCACGGCTTCTTCTTCGCCAAGATCGGCGTGCCCTCCTTCGTGGTCACCCTCGCGGGTCTGCTGACCTGGAGCGGTCTGCAGATGTACGTGCTCGGCGACAAGGGCACCGTCAACCTGATCAACGACGGTGTGATCGCCAACCTGGACACCTACTTCCTCGGTGACGGCGACGTCTTCTACGCCTGGGCGCTGGCGGTGCTGGGGACCGTGCTCTTCGTGGTCGGCCAGCTGCTGGACCACCGCCGCCGCACGGCGGCCGGGCTGCCCGCCCGCCCGATGAGCGAGATCTGGCTGCGCACCGGCGTGGTCGCGGTGATCTCCCTGGTCGCGGCGTACGTGCTGAACCAGAACCAGGGCCTGCCGCTGCCGCTGGTGATCTTCCTCGCGGTCGTCGTGATCGGCGACTTCGTGCTCCGCCGCACCTCCTACGGCCGGCAGGTCTTCGCGGTCGGCGGTGGCGTCGAGGCGGCCCGCCGGGCGGGCATCAACGTGGCCTGGGTGCGGATCTCGGTCTACATGATCTCGGCCGGCATGGCGGCCCTCGGCGGTCTGTTCATCGCCTCCCAGCAGGGCTCCGGCGACAAGCTGCTGGGCAGCGGCAACGTCCTGATGAACTCGATCGCGGCGGTCGTCATCGGCGGCACCAGCCTCTTCGGCGGCCGTGGCAAGACCTGGTCGGCGCTGCTCGGCATCCTGGTGATCCAGTCGATCATCACCGGCCTGGACCTGGTGCACGTCAACCAGTCCATCCAGTACATGATCACGGGTGCGGTGCTGCTGGGCGCCGTCGTCCTGGACTCGGTCTCCCGGCGGACGCAGAAGTCCGCAGGTCGAGGCTGACACCGGGGGGAGCGTGCGGGCTCCCCCCGACGGGCCGCGGGTCGAACCGACCCGCGGCCCGTTCTGCTGTGCCCGCTCGGGTGTCCGAAAACCACGCTGTGTACGGGAGTTGAGGCTGGGCATACTGCCCGCTGACGGGGTGCGAGGGGGGAGCGGCGATGGTGCAGCAGGATCCGCCCGGCAGCGGCGAGGCCGAACTGCTGCCCGAGCCGTTCTGGACGGCCGACCGGGCGTCGATCGAGGGCCAGCAGCGGACCCTGCGCTGGTACCGCTGGCAGATCCTGTTACTGGTCGCGGCCGCGGTGGTCAGCGTGCTGCCCGGCTCGCACCGCGACGGCGGCGGGGACGCCACCCCGCTGGTCTCGGTCGCCGCCTTCCTGGGCGCGGGCTACTTCTGGTACCGCCTGCGCAACACCAACCCGCAGGGCCGCTGGTACGAGGCGCGGGCCGCCGCCGAGTCGGTCAAGACACTGGCCTGGAAGTACGCGGTCCGGGCGCAGCCCTTCGAGGGCCCCGCCGACTCGCTGGAGGCGCAGAGCCGCTACCAGCTCCAGCTGGCCGACGTGCTGCGGGCCTTCGAGGACCCGGAGATCGTGCCGCCCGGGACGCAGGCGGAGATCACCGACGAGATGAGGCAGCTGCGGGCCGCCACGCTGACGGTCCGGCGGACCAGGTACCTGCGGGCGCGGGTGGACGGGCAGCGCCTGTGGTACCGCTCGCGGGCCGAGGCCTGTGAGTCGCAGGCGGTGTCCTGGGGGCTGGCCACGGTGGCCCTGATGATCGTCGGCGGCGCGGCCGCGGTCGCCCAGGTGGCGGGCGCGCTCTCGGTTCAGGCGTTCGGCGCCTGCGCGGCGGCCGCGGCAGCGGTGATCGCCTGGACCCAGCTCAAGCAGCTGCGGCCGCTGGCCGCGGCCTACCTGCTGGCGGCCCGGGAGCTGGAGATCGTCTCCGGGCAGCTCTCCACCATGGACCTCAACGCGGAGGACTCCGAGTCCACTTGGGCCAAGCTGGCGGCCGACGCCGAGGAGGCCGTCTCCCGCGAGCACACCACCTGGCGCGCCCGCCGGGCCTTCCCCCGCTGAGCCGCCCTCCCGCGGCGTGACCGGCGGCACGGGGCGACGCCCTCCGGCGGCGCGCCCGGCGGCGCGGTGCACCGCACACAGCCGGGCGTCCGGCCGCGCCGCCGCACGCGCCCGTCCGAGGAACGTGCGGCGCAGCGGGCCGTGGACCGGCCGGCAGCCGGGACCCCGTGCCCGCGACGGCGTCCGCCCCGCCCCGCCCCGGGCCGCCGCCGGTCGCGTCCCGGAGCCCGCGGAGGGCGTAAAATCAGCGGCTTGGGCTTCGGCGGGCAGCAGGTGCACGGCCCGCCGCAGAAGTCCGAGTTGTGGACATTAGACTCGACCAGCCGGGCGTGGCGGAACTCGCCGAGCGCGCCGGTACAAACGGGCAGCGAGGCCCGTCGGGCCCGAGAGGGCCTGAGACCCTTTGAACGAGGAGGAACGGGTGGCCCTGCTGACCCGCATTCGGGGACCGCGCGATCTCGACCGGCTCACCGGGCCGCAGCTGGCCGCACTGGCCCAGGAGATCCGCAGCTTCCTGGTCGAAGAGGTCTCCAAGACGGGCGGCCACCTCGGGCCGAACCTGGGCGTGGTGGAGCTCACCATCGCGATGCACCGGGTCTTCGACTCGCCGCGCGACCGCATCCTCTTCGACACCGGTCACCAGAGCTACGTCCACAAGCTGCTCACCGGCCGCCAGGACTTCTCCCGGCTGAAGATGAAGGGCGGCCTCTCCGGCTACCCGTCCCGGGCCGAGTCCGAGCACGACGTGATCGAGAACTCGCACGCCTCCACCGTGCTCGGCTACGCCGACGGCCTGGCCAAGGCCAACAAGATCCAGGGCCACAAGGACCGCCCGGTGGTCGCCGTGATCGGTGACGGCGCGCTCACCGGCGGCATGGCCTGGGAGGCGCTCAACAACATCGCGGACTGCAAGGACCTGCCGGTCGTCATCGTCGTCAACGACAACGAGCGCTCGTACTCGCCGACCATCGGCGGCCTGGCCAACCACCTCGCGACGCTGCGCACCACGCAGAACTACGAGCGCTTCCTGACCTGGGGCAAGGAGGCGCTGCAGCGCACCCCCGTGGTCGGCCAGTCGCTCTTCGAGACCCTGCACGGCGCCAAGAAGGGCCTGAAGGACTTCATCGCCCCGCAGGGCATGTTCGAGGACCTGGGCCTGAAGTACATCGGCCCGATCGACGGCCACGACCTGGCGGCGCTGGAGTCGGCCTTCACCAAGGCGCGCGGCTTCGGCGGCCCGGTGATCGTGCACTGCATCACCGAGAAGGGCCGCGGCTACCACGCCGCCGAGCAGAACGACGAGGACCGCTTCCACGCGGTGGGCGTGATCCACCCGGAGACCGGTCTGCCGATCAAGAGCTCGGGCAAGGACTGGACCTCGGTCTTCGGCGAGGAGATGGTCTCCCTCGGCCGCGAGCGCAAGGACATCGTGGCGATCACCGCCGCGATGCTGCACCCGGTGGGCCTGGCCCCGTTCGCCAAGGCGTACCCGGACCGGATCTTCGACGTCGGCATCGCCGAGCAGCACGCCGCCGTCTCGGCCGCGGGCCTGGCCACCAACGGCCTGCACCCGGTGGTGGCGGTCTACGCGACCTTCCTGAACCGGGCCTTCGACCAGGTGCTGATGGACGTCGCCCTGCACAAGCTGGGCGTCACCTTCGTGCTCGACCGCGCGGGTGTCACCGGCACCGACGGCGCCTCGCACAACGGCATGTGGGACATGTCGATCCTGCAGGTCGTCCCGGGTCTGCGGCTCGCCGCGCCGCGCGACGCCGACCAGGTCAGGGCCCAGCTGCGGGAGGCCGTCGAGGTCGGGGACGCGCCCACCGTGGTCCGCTACTCCAAGGGCACGGTCGGCCCCGCGGTTCCCGCCCTGGGCCGGATCGGCGGCATGGACGTGCTGCGCGAGAACGGGGAGGACGGCGCGGGCGCCGACGGCAGGCGGGCCGACGTCCTGATCGTCTCGGTCGGCGCGATGGCCACCATGTGCCTGGAGGCCGCCGAGCTGCTGGCCGCCCAGGGCATCACCACCACCGTGGTGGACCCGCGCTGGGTCAAGCCGGTGGACGCGGCCCTGCCGGGGCTGGCCGCCGAGCACCGGATGGTCGTCACGGTCGAGGACAACGGCCGGGCCGGCGGCGTCGGCTCGGCGATCGCCCAGGCGCTGCGCGACGCGGGGGTGGACCTGCCGCTGCGCGACTTCGGCATCCCGCAGGAGTTCCTCGACCACGCCAAGCGCGAGGAGATCCTGGCCGAGATCGGCCTGACCGCCCCGGACATCGCGCGCAAGGTCACCGAGACGGTGGCCCGGCTCGACCGGGTCGGCGTCGAGGCGTGACGAAGGACACAGCGCGGTCGGTTCGATGACGCCCGATCGAGCAGGGGCACATCGAACGACTGTCAGATGATCGGATCCAAAGGCGGGACCGACGCCACCGGCGTCGGTCCCGCCGGGTAGTTTGTCACCTGTGCTTGACTCCCCCACACGTGTGGCACCGGCCGACCGCCTGACCGACCGCCTGGAACGGCGGCTGCTCGGGCGCGTCCGCACGGGCTACTGGACCAGGGTCGTTCCGGTGCTGGCCCTGCTGGCGGTGGTCACCCACATCCCCTCCTTCCTCCGCCCGGTCTGGAGCCCCGACGAGGGCTACCTGGCCACCCAGGCCAGGATGCTGGCCGACGGCGGAGTGCTGTACGACACCGTGGTGGACCGCAAGCCCCCGCTGCTGCCCTGGCTGTACGAGGCCTGCTTCGCGGTCTTCGGGTCGCTCTCGCTCTGGCCGCTGCGCGTCCTGGCGATCGTGGCGCACCTGGTCACCGCCGTCCTGCTGGCCTCGCTGGCCCGTGGCCGCTGGGGGAACCGGGCGGGTGCGATCGCCGGGGCGCTGTACCTGCTGGTCTCCATCGGCCTCTCCCCGGAGGACACCCAGGCGGCGACCTTCGAGGTCTTCATGCTCCCCGCCATGGTGGCCGCCTTCCGGTACGCCGAGCGGCGGCGCTGGCTGGCGGCCGGGATCGCGGTCGCGCTCTGCTCGCTCACCAAGCAGACCGGCGGGGCGGTGCTGATGGCCGTGCTCTGGATGCTCTGGCAGGACGCCCGGCACCGCGGGGTGGCCTGGCGGCCCGCCCTGTTCAAGATCTGCTTCGGCTTCGCACTGCCGATAGCGCTGGTCGCGGTGATCCTCACCAAGCCGAAGGGCTTCCTGTTCTGGGTGGTCACCGGCAGCGGCGACTACGCCTCGCTGGACGGCGCCTGGCTGCAGATGCTCGGCCGGGCCTTCGGCAACGCGGGCATCCTGCTGGCCGCCGGTCTCGGCTTCCTGGCCCCGGTGGGCCGCCGGCTCTGGCTGAAGTACCGGGGCCGTCCGGTGGCCGAGCGGGCGGGCGAGGCGCACGGCTCGACCGGCGACCTGTGGGTCTGGCTGCTCTCCTCGGTGATCGCGGTGAGCACCGGCTTCCACTTCTTCGGGCACTACTACCTGCAGCTGATGCCGCCGCTGGTGCTGCTCGGGGTGGGCGCGGTGTGCACCTCGCAGGTCCGCTGGCGGCCGGTGCTGGTGTACACCACGGTCGCGGCGACGGTGTTCTGGGGCCTGGCCCTGTTCTGGCCGGGCCAGAAGCTGACCCACACCACCGAGGTCGCCACCACGATCGCCAAGCAGACCACGCCCAAGGACACCGTGCTGGTCTGGGGCATGCACCCGGAGCTGTACTGGCTGGCCGACCGACGCCCGGTCACGCGCTATCTGACGGCGGGTTTCCTGACCAACTACAGCGGCGGCAAGGACAGCAGCCAGAACGTCGGCGAGCAGTACAGCGTCGCCGACGCCTGGCAGACCTTCGATCAGGAGCTCTCCAAGGGGCTGCCCGAGGTGGTGGTGGACGACTCCGGTCGCGCTCCCTACCAGCCGGTCCTGGTGCCGAGGATCGAGAGCCTGCTGGACAGCAGGTACGAGGTGGTCGCGGTGAACGCGGACACCGTCATCTACCGCCTCAAGAAGTGACAAATCGGTAGTTTGCCGGGTGATGGTGCGTGACCATTCCTTGGCAATGCCGTATTCAAGCGGACATCGCCGCCCGGTAATCTGTTCATGAGATCATGATGAACTCATGGCGCCAGACCCAGCGACCCACACCGCGATCCCCCGGGGCCAGCACGAAGTTCTAGGAAGGACCGTGGCGAGCGGTGGCGTTGGCCGGTGACATGAACGACGACTCCTCGGAGGCGCGGGTGGCGGGGCGGGGCTCGCACCGCAGAACCATGACCCTCGGTGAGGTCAGGGACCGCACGCTGAAGAAGCGCGACGCCTGGTGGACCGTGGTCCTGGTGGACCCGGTGGCCACGCCCCTGGTCCGCTGGGTCGCCCGCCACACCAGGATCACCCCGAACCAGATCACCTGGGCCGCGCTGTTCCTCGGCCTCGGCTCGGCCTGGCTCTTCGCCCTCGGCGACCGCACCGCGCTGATCCTCGGCGCCGGGCTCTACCACCTCAGCTTCATCCTCGACTGCATGGACGGGAAGCTGGCCCGGCTCACCGGCAACGGCAGCATCTTCGGCGCCTGGCTGGACTACGTCTTCGACCGGATCCGGGTCGTCATCTGCGCACTCTGCCTGATGGTCGGTCAGTTCCGGGACAACCCGACCGAGATGTACTTCTGGCTGGCCATCCTGGTCATCTTCCTCGACATGATCCGCTACGTGAACGCGCTGCAGATCTACAAGATGCGCCAGGGCATGCGGAAGAAGCTGGAGACCGTCAGCGGCGGCAGCACCGACGGCGTCAGCGGCAAGTCGCTGCTCTTCATGGAGGACCTGCTCCGCGACAACCCCGAACTCGACACCGCCCAGCCCGAGATCGTCCAGGCCCAGGTGCACCTGGAGACCCAGGACGCCGAGATCGTCGACCTGCACCAGGGCTTCCGGAAGAACTTCCCCTGGTACATGCGGGCCCGCAACTTCCTCAAGCGGCACCGCATCCGCACCCATCTGATCAGCGGCATCGAGTTCCAGATGGGCGTCTTCATCGTCGCTCCGATCGTCGGCCGGATCGGTCTGGTCACCGTGGTGGTCTCGGTCGGCCTGTCGGTCTTCGAGCTCGCCATCCTGTACAAGTTCTGGCTCTCCACCAAGGACTTCGAGCGGACCATGGCCGACATGGCCCTGCGCAAGCGCCGCCGGGACCTGGAGATCGCCGCGGGCCTGCGCCCGCCGCACCCCTCCGACGAGCCGGGGCAGGGGCGGCAGTCCGCCGGCCCCCAGCCGCGGCAGGAACAGCAGCCCGTCCGCTCGTTCCAGGCGGAAGAGGACAGCCCGACCATGTACCTGCGCACGATCCGGTGAGCCCCCTTGCGTCCGAGCACTGAGTACGTGACCTCCCACGCCCCGGCCGTCTCGGTGGTGATCGCCGCCTACAACGCGGCGGGCACGGTCGGCCGGGCGATCCAGTCGGCCCAGCTCCAGACCCTCGACGCGATCGAGATCCTGGTGGTGGACGACTGCTCCGAGGACAACACGGTCGAACTGGTCCAGGGTTTCGCGCAGGCCGACCCGCGGATCCGCCTGATATCCCGTCAGGCCAACAGCGGTGGCGTGGGCGCCCCCCGCAACGACGGCGTCGCGGCGGCGACCGGTGCCTACGTGCTGTTCCTGGACGCCGACGACGAACTGCCCAACAAGGCGTGCGAGGACCTGCTGGAGTCCGCGCTGCGCACCGGCGCCGACCTCACCCTCGGCCGCGCGATCCGGGTCAACGTGGAGACCGGCGAGCCCAAGCTCTGGGCCGCGGACCTGCACGCCGATCCCGAGGAGCGGCGGTTCGCCGGCATCCGGGACTACCCGGACCTGCTCACCGACCCGATCGCCGCGGCCAAGCTCTACCGCCGCGAGTACCTGCTGCGCGGCAACGTCCGCTTCCCCGAGGGCGTGTTCTACGAGGACACCCTCTTCTCCACCGTGGCGTACGCCTGCGCCGACGGCATCGTCGTCATCCCCAGGCCGGTCTACCGCTGGCTCTACGAGGACAGCTCCGAGACCCCGTCCATCACCCGCAGGCTCGGTGAGATCCGCAGCATCGCCGACCGGGTCTGGGTGCACCGGAGAGCCGACGAGTTCCTGCTGGGCCGGGGCGCCTACGACCTGAAGATCCGTAAGGACCTGAAGTTCCTCTCCCACGACCTCAAGCTCTACATGGGCGTCCTGCGCAGCGGGGACGCCGAGTACCGGGCCGCCTTCCAGCGGATCACGGCCGAGTACCTGGAGACCGTCACCCCCGAGGCGTACGAGCGCTGCGGGGTGATCGAGCGGATCCGGGCCTACTGCCTGCGGCAGGGGCTGCTGGACGCGGCGGTGGCCACCGCCGACTACGTCCAGCGCCGCTCGGTGGTCGCCAGCGACGTGGTCGAGCGCGACGGCAGGGTCTACTGGACCGCCGCCGGGCTGCACCTGCCGGGGGCCGAACAGCAGCTGGACGCCACCCTGCTCGGCCTGCACACCGCCGCGTTCGCCGACGCGAAGCTGTTCAACCGGGTGACGCGCCTGGAGGTGGACGGCCAGCGGGTCGAGCTGGAGGGGGAGATCCTCAACCAGTTCGGCCGGATCGGCGCCAAGGACCAGCTGAGCCTCAAGGGCGTGGTCCGCAAGGGCAAGAGCGTCGCGCACGAGTACCCGGTCGAGCTGGTCTCGGTCGACCCCCGGGTGATCCGCTACCGGGCCGTCGTCGACATCGACGCCGTCGGCAGGGCACTCAAGGCCGGCGGCCGGTGGAACTTCCTGATGCAGGTGCTCTGGAACGGCAAGCGCCACACCACCGCGCTGTGCATCCGCGGACACGAGGTCGACGAGTACCGCTTCGAGGTCGGCAAGGCGCTCTTCGAGGCGTACGAGACGGTCAGCGGCAACCTCTGCATGCGCACCGCCGCCGAGCACCTGGAGCTGGTCGCGGCACGCAAGCGCTCCACCGTCGACTGGCAGTGGTTCACCCGCGAGCCGGGCGTCCCCGCGGTGCCGGAGGAGCCGGCGAAGTACACCGCGGCCATCGTGGTGCCCTGCCACAACGCCGAGGCCACCCTGCTGGACTGCCTCTGGTCGATCGGCGTGCAGCGCGGAATCGAACGGGCCCAGGTGATCCTGGTCGACGACGGCTCCACCGACGGCACGGCCGGACTGCTGCACGCCTTCGCCGCCTACCGGTCCAACGTCACCGTCGTCACCCAGGCCCGCCAGGGCGCCGGCGCGGCCCGCAACGCGGGCCTCGGCAAGGTCAGCGCGCCCTGGGTGATGTTCGTGGACGCCGACGACATCCTCGCCAGGAACGCCCTGCACACCCTGTTGATGGCCGCCCGCCAGGACGTCGCCGACGTGATCGTGGGCGATGTCGCGCAGTTCCCGGTGCAGTCCACCACCCAGGCGCCCTGGCAGCGCTACTTCGGCAACGGCGACCGGGTGATCCGGAGCCTCACCGACACCCCCTTCCTGCTCTTCGCCGACGGCATCGGCGGCAAGCTCTTCAAGACCCTCAAGCTGGCCGAGTACGGGCTGCGCTTCGGGGAGGGCCTGCACTTCGACGAGGCGTGGCTGGCCCTGCCCGCCCTGCTGCGGGCCCGCAAGATCAGCCTGGTGGACCGGGTGGTGCACCTGGAGCGGGTGGAGGAGAAGCGCGGGTCCTTCCTCGACTCACCGTGGAACCACCCGCAGCGCTCCCGCGACCTGCTCCAACTCCACCTGGGGCTGCTGGCGTTCACCGACCAGGACGAGCCGAAGGTCCGCGAGACGGTCTTCCGGATGGTGGTCCGCAACTACCAGCCGTACCTGCGCAGCCTGCACCGGATCATGAGCCGTCAGGCGCTCGCCGAGATCTTCCCCGCCGTCTGCGCCCAGTACGCGCCGATCCCCGACGAGCTGATCAGGCAGTACGCGCTCCAGCCGCAGTCCAGGCTGCTGCACTACGCCGCCAAGACCGGCAGCCTGGAGGTCTTCTGCGACCCGACCGAGCCGCCGAAGGACCGTCCGCAGCTCTACGCGGACGAGCACGGGCTCTACCGGCAGCTGTCCGGGACCGGTACCGAGTGCGCCCTGCTGCGGGTCGACAAGCAGAGCGCGATCCTGGAGGCCGCCGAATCCGTCGACGGGGTCCTGCACTTCGAGGGCCTGCTGTCGATGACCGGCGTGGACCTCGCCGAGCCCCTGCTCAACCGCCTGGAACTGGTGCTGCGTTCGGCGCGCGGCGAGGTCACCGCCCCGCTGGAGCAGGACTACCGGCGCGACCGCTGGCACGTCCGCAAGGAGAAGGACCTCTACGCGGGCTTCCACGCCCGGGTGCGGGACAGCCACCTGGCCCAGGCGGGCACGGGCCGGCAGGAGCTCTTCGTCCGGATCGACGACGGCGAGCACCGGGTGGACATCCCGGTCACCGCGCGCATGTCGCTGTACCGCTACAAGGGCGTCCACCGGGTGGGCCGGCGCAAGTACGAACTGACCGTGGACGCGCACGGCACCGTCCGCCTCGACGTCCTCGCCGGTTCGGCCTTCGGCCGCGTGCCGGGCGCCCTGAGGCGCGGGGCGAGCCAGCTGCGCAGGAGCCTGCCGGGACGCAAGGGCTGGCGCACCAGGCTCGGCTACTGGCTGACCTACCCGCTGCTGCACCACCGCAACATCTGGATCATCGGCGAGCGCCAGGACACCGCGCAGGACAACGGCCTGCACTTCTTCCGCTGGATGCGCAGCAACAAGAAGCGCCGCAACGCCTACTACGTGATCGAGCGGACCAGTCCGGACTGGGGCAAGGTCAAGCGGTACGGCAAGGTGCTGGCCCACGGGTCCACCCGGCACCGGCTCTACATGCTGCACGCCACCAACCTGATCAGCCCGTACGACCTGGAGGCCTACCTCACCCCGCGCGGCACCCACAAGCGCGCCTACCTGTCCACCTACGGCGACCTGCTGCGCTACAAGCGGGTCTTCCTGCAGCACGGCGTCATCTACAACGACGTCTCGCAGTCCGCCCAGCGGCACGTCACCAGCGTGGACATGTTCGTCACCTCGGCCGCCGCCGAGAACCGCTACATCGCCGAGGAGTTCGGCTACGGCACGAAGCGGGTGGCGCAGACCGGTCTGCCGCGCTTCGACGCGCTGGAGCAGGTGCGCAAGGACCGGCGGATCCTGCTGATGCCCACCTGGCGCCGGGACATCGTGGCACCCTCCTACAACCGGGCGGCCCAGCCGAAGATCCCGTTCGCCTCCTCGGAGTACTACCGCTTCTTCTCCGAGTTCATCAAGCACCCGCGCCTGCTCGCGGCGCTCGAACACTTCGGCGTGACGCTGGAGTTCTTCCCGCACTACGAGATCCGGCCGTACCTGCACCACTTCAGCACCGACCACCCCTCGGTCGAGGTGGCCGACCCGGCGACCCGCGACGTGCAGGACGCCATCAAGGAGTGCTCGCTGATGGTCACCGACTACTCGTCGGTGTTCTTCGACGTGGTCTACATGGGGACGCCGCTGGTCTACGTCCCCTTCGACTTCGACGAGTTCTACAGCAAGCACTACCGGCTCGGGTACCTGAACATCCTCAGCGAGGGCTTCGGACCGGCCTGCCGCACGGTCGAGCACGCGGTGGACGAGGTGATCGCCTCGATGGCCGGAGGCTTCGTGATGCAGAGCCCGTACCGCGAGCGGGTGGAGGCCTTCTTCGGCCCCCGGGACACCCGCAACAGCGAACGCGTCTTCAACGCGATCGAGGCGCTCAACAGGCGCTGAGGGCGGCGCGCCCCGGGGCGCGCCGCCCTCAGGCCAGCGTGATCGCGCCGGCGGCGACCGAGAAGAGCGAGCCGCCCCGGCTCATCGAGATGTGCACCTCGTACTCCCCGGCGGCGGCGTTCTTCAGGTCGATGCCCTTGTAGCCCGAGGTCGCGAAGTAGCCGAACTCGTAGTTGCCGAAGTCACCGCGCCGCACATGGGCCCGGACCACGGGCGCCTTGCGCGAGATCCCGAGCCGGTAGGAGTACGTCGCCTGGGCGTTGCGCAGCACCAGGTAGTACGTCGAGTGCCCGCGCTCGGCGGCCTCCAGGCCGTGGACGAAGAACACGCCCTCGACGTGGAAGATCCGTCCCTTCTGCCAGCTCTTCTCCATCGAGAAGGCGGTCTCCTGGGAGAAGTGGCCCACGATCGGCCGGCGGATCAGCCGCACGCCCTGCTCGTCCCCGAGCAGGCAGACCTCGACCCCGCCGGCGGGCCGGCGCAGGTCGAAGGGCCGCTGGGCGACCAGCGGGGTACGGCGGTCGATCCCCTCGGCCGGACTGCTGACCCGCACCGAGAGCTCGTAGGAGCCGCCGGGCACGCCGTTCAGCGGTATCCCGGCCTTGTTCTCCGGCTCGAACCCGGCGTCGGGGTAGTCGCAGGCGTAGCGGTCGTAGTAGCGGCTGTAGGTGTACTTGGCCTCGGCCGCCGCGAGCGGGAACTCCAGCACCCGTCCGCCGCTCTCCAGGACCAGCTGCTTCACCGTCTGGACCGGCCCGCAGCCCGCGTCACCGGGGATGAAGGCATGGCCGCTGAGCTGGAGGTTGTTGCCGCGGATGTCCTGCTTCTGGAGCACCGCCAGCAGGGTCTCGGACCGGCGCAGTTCGGCCAGGTGGTGGTGCCGGCTGTGCTCGTCGACCGCCTGGTCGCCGTTCTCCAGGAAGCCTATCCGCGGCTGCGCCCCGTCGGTGAGGGCGGCCAGGACGCCGGAGATGATCGGCAGGTTGTAGCCGGAGACCTCGCCGTGCTGGCGGACCATCGGGGAGTTGGTCCGGATGAGGTTGAAGTTGGCGCAGTTCCAGAACAGGTTGAGGTGGGGGCTGATCTCGGTCTCGTACTGCTCGTCCGCCTCGGAGGTGAACAGGTAGACGTTGTGCCCCTGGGCGCCGTAGGCCTTCAGCTGTTCGGTGATGGCGCCGTTGAGGACGTCGACGTGCTGCTGCGGCATGTCGGTGCCCAGCATGTAGCGGCCGGTCACGGCGCGGTCCCTGACGTAGTCGCCGATCAGGAACTGCGGGACGACGGTGACGATGTTCCGGAAGCCGTGCTTCAGCCCGTAGTACAGGGCCGCGCTGCCACCCTTGGACACGCCCAGCAGACTGGCCTGGTCACGGGTCAGGCCGAGTCCGGCCAGCGTGCGGTCGATGAGGTTCAGCACCGAGAACTCGATGTCGAACGACATGTCCCGGCACATGTAGTAGCTGTAGTGCTCGTCGAAGTGGTCGCGGATCCAGAGGACGTTGGCGCGCAGGTCGTTCAGCGAGCGGCCGGCGAAGTGGTAGCCGTTGGGGGCGTTGAAGCCGGAGAAGACGACGATCAGGTGCCGGGCGTCGCCGTCGGCGGGGCGGAACTTGTACTCCACCGGCACCGGCCCCGAGGTGTCGGTGCCGGACACCACCGCGCGCCGGTCGACCGTCGCCATGTTCGGCACGGGTGTGGGAAGTGCTGAGTTCATGGAGTTCGCCGGCCTGCCCCTGGTAGATGTCCGCCTCCCCCCGGGAAGCCCCAGAAGTCTAACCAGCGCCCGCTCGTACGGTCGACTCCGGAACCCGTGTACCGGGGGCTACGCCTGACGCTCCGCGGGCCCCGGCTCGGACCGTCCTAGGCGGGGACGCCGTAGCCGCCCGGACCGACGTAGACCGAGTCGGCGACCGGGCGTTCGACGCCGTCCGACGGCTTGTTCACCAGCGAGCCGTCGACCACCAGGGTGGTCGAGCCGCCGCCGTCGATGTTCAGCGCGTCGGTCGCGTCGAGCGCCTCCAGCAGGGTGCCGAGCTGCTTGTAGTCCATCCCGGGGTGGTCGTCGTCGGCGTCGACGGTGACGATCAGGACCTTCCCCCCGCCGTCCACCCCGACCACCGTCCTGGCGTGCCGGTCGCCGCCGGACCCGGTGTAGGCGTTCCTGCCGTCCTGACGCATGATCAGCCGCCCGGAGACGGCGAAGAGCGAGCGGCTGAGCGGGATCTCGTCGCCGAACCGGACGTCGGTCACCTTCTCGGTGAGGGTGAGCTGCTGGCCCGGCCGGGCGTGCCTGGTCAGCCACTCGGCGCCCTGGCCGATGCCCTGGAGCACCTTGCCCCCGGCCGGGACGTCGGTGCCGCCGCGCCCCTGCCGGAAGGAGAGCACCGTGCCGCTGTGGTCCAGCACCACCTCCACGCCCGGGTCGGCGGCGGCCGGCGCCTCGGAGCCGGTCAGCGGAGCCGGGGTCGGGATGCCGAACTCCGGGGTGAAGAGCACGATCTCGTCCGGGTCGGTGAAGACCTGGCTGCCCGGGTCGGCCTCCAGGTCGCCCTGGAAGCCGACCGCGCGGTCGCCCTTGCGGGAGACCGGCATCTCCCACGGGATCCGCCCCGGATGCCGGTTGATGCCGTGCACCTCGGTGGTCGCACCGGGAGCCGCCAGCGTGATGTCGGTCTTCAGCGTGGTGATGTACGGGCGGCCGTGCTGCAGCAGCAGCACACCGCCACCGCTCGCCTCGCTCAGCAGCGCGCCGCCCTGGATCGAGACGCCCTCCGGGTCGCCCTCGGGGAGGTTGTACTTCTTCATCAGGTCGTCGTCGAAGAAGCTGCCGTTGACCCCGGCGAGCGCGGGCGGCTCCAGGTCGGGCCGGGAGAGCTGCCGGCTCACCGGCTCGGCGCTGCCGGCGGCCTCGCCCACCGTGCTGCGCAGGGTCAGCGGTGCCGCGTCCGGGTCGATCCGCAGCACGTTGACGGCCAGCCAGCTGTTGCCGCCGCCCGGGTAGGTGGTGCGGGTGAGGCCGGGCGCGAGCACGGTGACGGCGGACGGCCGGCCCAGCAGGTCCTCGGCCTGGGCCGCCGAGGCGGGCGGTGGCGGCAGCACCCCGACCGTCGCCACCGCCGCACCGGCCACGGCGAGTCGGCGCAGCCCGGCGAGAAAACGCGTGCTCATCGGATCCTTATCGACAGGGTCGGCAGGCGGGGCGGACGGGGTCAGCAGGCGTCCGGGTCGGTGACCAGCTTGTGCGAGCCCACCGCCTGGGCGTACGGACCGGTGAGGGTGACGCTGTTGCCGGGCGGGACGACGAAGGCGGCGTACCGCTTCCCGTCGACCGTCCACTGGCCGGTGTAGCCCGCACTGCGGTAGAGACAGGCGGTGGAGACGGAACGGTTCCACACCGAGGCCGCGTGGCCCGGCCAGTCGTTGCCGTACCGGGAGGCGTCGTCGGTCCAGGACTTCATCGGGCCGCGTCCGCTGGGTTCCTGGAAGAGGCAGAGCGAGCGTTCGGGGCACCGCTCGTAGCCGTTCAGGCAGCCGGCCTGGGACTTGGCGGGCTTGACCGAGCCGAACCCGCCGCCGGAGGTGCGGCCGAATCCGTCCCAGCTCTCCTCGGCCCCGGGGGCGAAGGTCTTCACCGCCCCGCCGAAGGCGGCGTTCTGGTACAGGCAGGCCCAGTACGTGCTGCGGTTGAGCACGGAGTGGACGGCACCGTCGCCGGCCCCGGCGCGGTCCTCGTGGGCGGCCAGGGGACCGCCGGAGAGCACCGGGCCGTGCGCGTCCTTGCCGCCGTACAGGCAGAAGGAGCCGTCCGGGCAGTTGGTGGCCGCGTCGTCGGCGGAGTACCGGACGCCGAGGTAGGCACAGAGGATCGCCAGGGCGACCGCGACGGCGGCGACCGCGATTCGGCCGCGATGGGTGGTCACGTAGGGGTTGCTTCCTACCTGGCCGTGGGCCCGGGCTGCAGGTACCCGGTCGGTGCCGCGAGCAGGCCGGGCATCTCGTACGGGTGCCCGACGAAGACGGTGATCTCGCCCCGGGCGATCCCGCGCGAGCCGTTCTCCACGGTGTAGAAGAGCCGGTCGTAGCCGACGAAGCCCTGCTCGGGGAAGTAGGTGACGCTTCCGTCCGGGGCGACGCCGACCATGCCGCGCCGCGGCGGGGAGACGCCGACCAGCCGGGCGTCCGGGCCGAACTCGTGCGCCAGACCCGGCAGCATCCCGTTCATCCCGGGCGCGACCACCAGCAGCTTCGGCGGCGCGAGGGCCGGGACGACCCGGTAGGCCCGCTGCGCGATCGGCTGGCAGCCGCTCAGCTTCTGGCCCTCGGCGGCGATCACTCCGGCGGAGATGGCGGGCAGCAGCACGCCGTCGCCGGGGACGGCCTGCTTGATCTCGAGGGTGAAGGTCAGGGTGCGCGGGGTGTTCGCCCGGGTGTAGGTGCCGTACTTCTGCGCCTTCTCCATGTGTCCGAACCCGCGCATCGACTTCAGTGCGGCGAGCTCGGTGAGCGGCTCCTCCATCACGTAGGCGTAGTAGCGGAAGCCGTGCCCGACCGGGGTCACCGTCAGACTGAAGTCGACCCGCTGCCCGGGGAGCAGCGGGAGGGCCGGGTCGGCCTGCGAGGTCAGGTCGGCCGTCATCGACAGCTCGGGGCGGGTCTGGTGGACGGCCTGGACGCGGGCTATCAGATGCTCCATCGGCGGGACTCTCCTCGGATCGGAGCCGGGCTGCACAGGACGCTCACCGTACGGCTCCGGTCGGCACCGCACGGGCGTGCGCCAGGGCCTCGTACGTCGCGTCGTCGAGCCAGCCCAGCGCCTCCGGCGGGAACTGCGGCTGCTCCAGGTTGACCACCCAGTGCGGTGGCACGATGCCCTGTTCGGCGAGCGACCGGGTGACGAAGCGGGAGCACTCGACGGCACCCACCGGACGCAGCTGGGTGTCGTCGCTGACGCCCTCCGGGTGGTTGGGGTGCTCGCCCGGCTCCAGCTGGAGGAAGATCTGCTTGGTGCCCTCGGGGCCCAGCTGGTTCCACCAGTCGAGGCTCTGGGCGTGCAGGTCGACGAGCGGCGTGCAGGTCTGGGCCGCGAGCTCACGCATCGCCATCGCGTACTGGCCCAGTGACCAGCGCAGGTTCCCGTGCGGGTCGAAGGTCCGCCGTTCGTGGCCGGTCACCAGGACGGGGTGGGCCAGTCGGTCGCGCGCCCCCTCGACGTACCGGCGCAGGTGGTCCTGGTACGAGCCGAACGGCTTGGTGTGCCGCTCCGGGTCGGTCTTCTTGTCGCCCAGCGCGAAGGAGACCAGCAGGTAGTCGCCCGGTATCAGCTGGTCGAGGATCCACTGCAGGCGGCCCGAGTCGCCGAAACTCCTGGAACTGGAGTCGTGCCGGGCGCAGTTCACCACTTCGATCTCGGGGTGCAGGAACAGCTGCATGGTCTGGCCCCAGCCGGTCATCGGAACGAGGCTCGCCGGGCGGGTCGCCACACCGGAGTCACCTGCCAGAAACACCTTGGGGTGGCGAGGCGCTCCGTACTGCATACCGAATTCCCCTGCAGGTTTGATCGTGATTGGGCAAACAGACGGTCAACCCTAGCCGAAGGCCGCCTTACCGTCCACGAGTTCGGTACCGGCGCACGGGTACGCCACCGGGCCGGGACCGCAACTGCGGTCCCGGCCCGGTGGGTTGGCTGCCCAGGCGGTGTCGTCCTCACCCGCCCACGGGCGCCGGAGTCCCGTCCTTCGGCCCGTGAGGGTGTCAGACGGCCGGCACCGAGGCCACGCCCTGAGCCAGGAAGCGCTTGCCGTTGACGCGCTCCGAGACGCCCTCGCGGTCCAGGTACGGGGTGATCCCGCCCAGGTGGAAGGGCCAGCCGGCGCCGGTGATCATGCACAGGTCGATGTCCTGCGCCTCGCCGACGACGCCCTCGTCCAGCATCAGGCCGATCTCCTGCGCGACGGCGTCCAGCGCCCGCTCGCGGACCTGCTCCTCGGTCAGCACGGTGTCGCCGAAGGAGAGCAGTTCGAGCACCTCGGGGTCGAGGACCTGCTGGCCGTCTACCCAGGTGTAGAAGCCGCGCTTGCCGGCCTTGACCAGCTTGCTGAGGTTCTCGGAGACGGTGAACCGCTCCGGGAAGGCCCCGGCCAGGGTCTCCGAGACGTGCAGCGCGATGGCCGGGCCGACCAGCTCCAGCAGCACGATCGGCGACATCGGCAGGCCGAGCGGCAGCACGGCCTTCTCGATCGTCTCGATCGGGGTGCCCTCGTCGATCGCGCCCTGGATCGCGTCCATGAAGCGGAGCAGGATGCGGTTCACCACGAACGCCGGGGCGTCCTTGACGAGCACCGCGGTCTTCTTCAGCTTCTTGGCCACGCCGAAGGCGGTGGCCAGCGAGGCGTCGTCGGTCTTCTCCGCGCGGACGATCTCCAGCAGCGGCAGGATCGCGACCGGGTTGAAGAAGTGGAAGCCGACCACGCGCTCCGGGTGCTGGAGCTTGGACGCCATCTCGGTGACCGACAGCGAGGAGGTGTTGGTGGCCAGGATCGTGGTCGGCGAGACCACGGCCTCCAGCTCGGCGAAGACGTTCTGCTTGACGCCCATCTCCTCGAACACGGCCTCGATCACGAAGTCCGCGTCGCCGAAGGCGACCGCCTTGTCCAGGTGACCGCTGACCAGGCCCTTGAGCTTGTTGGCCTTGTCCTTGCCGATCCGGCCCTTCTCCAGCAGCTTGTCGATCTCGCCGTGGACGTAGCCCACGCCCTTGTCGATGCGCTCCTGGTCGATGTCGGTCAGTACGACCGGCACCTCCATGCGGCGGGCGAACAGCAGCGCCAGCTGGGAGGCCATCAGGCCCGCGCCGACCACGCCGACCTTGCTGACCGGACGGGCCAGCGACTTGTCCGGCGCGCCGAACGGACGCTTGGCCCGACGCTGCACCAGGTTGAACGCGTAGATGCCGCTGCGCAGTTCGCCGCTCATGATGAGGTCGGCGAGCGCCACGTCCTCGGCGTCGAAACCGGCCTGCAGGTCCTGGTCCTTGACCTGGGCGATGATGTCCAGCGCCTTGTACGCGGCCGGAGCGGCCCCGTGCACCTTGGCGTCGGCGACCATCCGGCCCCAGGCGACGGCGTCGTCCCAGGCCTTGCCGCGGTCGATCTCCTCGCGCTCGACGACCGTCTCGCCCTTGAGGACCTTCGCGGCCCACAGCAGCGACTGCTCCAGGAAGTCGGCCGGCTCGAAGATCGCGTCCGCGATGCCGAGCTCGAACACCTCCTTGCCCTTGAGCTGCTTGTTCTGGGCCATCGAGTTCTCGATGATGACCTTGACGGCCTTGGCCGGGCCGATCAGGTTCGGCAGGATGCTGCAGCCGCCCCAGCCGGGAACCAGGCCGAGGAAGACCTCGGGCAGCGAGAACGCCGGGACGCCCGAGCTGACGGTGCGGTAGGTGCAGTGCAGGCCGACCTCGACACCGCCGCCCATCGCCGCGCCGTTGTAGAAGGCGAAGCTGGGGACGGACAGCGCGGCGATCCGCTTGAAGACCTCGTGGCCGCCCTTGCCGATGGCCAGCGCGTCCTCGCGCTCCTTGAGGATCTCGACGCCCTTGAGGTCGGCGCCGACCGCGAAGATGAACGGCTTGCCGGTGATGGCGACCGCGGCGATCCTGCCCTCGGCGACCTCGGCCTCGACCTGGTCCAGCGCCTCGGACAGCTTGATCAGCGAGCCCGGGCCGAAGGTGGTCGGCTTGGTGTGGTCGAAGCCGTTGTCCAGGGTGATCAGCGCCAGCTTCCCGGCCTGCAGCGGCAGGTCGAGGTGGCGGACGTGCGCGGTGGTGACGACCTCGCCGGGGAACAGCTCGGCGCCGCGCTGCAGCAGCTCAGTGGTGCTCATGGTCACTTACCACCCTCGAAGTGCGGGTTCTCCCAGATGATGGTCCCGCCCATGCCGAAGCCGATGCACATGGTGGTCAGGCCGTAGCGGACGTCGGGGCGCTGCTCGAAGCGCCGGGCCAGCTGGTTCATCAGGCGCACGCCCGAGGAGGCCAGCGGGTGGCCGAAGGCGATCGCGCCGCCGTACGGGTTGACCCGCTCGTCGTCGTCCGCGATGCCGTAGTGGTCCAGGAAGGACAGCACCTGCACGGCGAACGCCTCGTTGACCTCGAACGCGCCGATGTCGTCGATCGTCAGACCGGCCTTGGCCAGCGCCTTCTCGGTCGCCGGGACCGGGCCGATGCCCATGACCTCGGGCTCGACACCCGCGAAGGCGTACGAGACCAGGCGCATCTTGACCGGGAGGCCGAGCTCCTCGGCGACGTCCTCGGCGGCCAGCAGCGAGGCGGTGGCGCCGTCGTTCAGACCGGCCGAGTTGCCCGCGGTGATGTTGCCGTGCGGACGGAACGGGGTCTTCAGGCCGGCCAGGCTCTCCATCGTGGTGCCCGGGCGCATCGGCTCGTCCGTGGTGGCCAGGCCCCAACCGGTCTCGCCGACCTCGGGGTTGGTGTTGCGGATCGCGATCGGCACCAGGTCCGGCTGGATGTCGCCGTTGGCGTACGCCTTGGCGGCCTTCTCCTGCGAGCGCACGGCGTACGCGTCGCAGCGCTCCTTGGTCAGGTGCGGGAAGCGGTCGTGCAGGTTCTCCGCGGTCATCCCCATGAACAGGGCGGACTCGTCGACCAGCTTCTCCGAGACGAAGCGCGGGTTCGGGTCCACGCCCTCGCCCATCGGGTGGCGGCCCATGTGCTCGACGCCACCGGCGACCACGATGTCGTACGCGCCGAAGGCGATGCCGCCGGCGGTGGTGGTCACGGCGGTCAGCGCGCCGGCGCACATCCGGTCGATCGCGTAGCCCGGGACGGACTTCGGCAGGCCGGCGAGCAGGGCGGCGGTACGGCCGATGGTCAGGCCCTGGTCACCGATCTGCGTGGTGGCCGCGACGGCGACCTCGTCGATGCGCTCGACGGGCAGGTTCGGGTTGCGGCGCACGAGCTCGCGGATGCACTTGACCACCAGGTCGTCGGCACGGGTCTCGTGGTAGATGCCCTTCGGGCCGGCCTTGCCGAACGGGGTGCGGACGCCGTCAACGAAGACGACGTCCCTCGCGGTACGAGGCACGGGGGCTCTCCTCCCAGGGGACATGACGTTTAACGCAGTCGACGTCCCAAGGTTTGGAGCGGCGCTGCTTCACGGTCATGCTACCCGCCGGTAACTACCTTGCCCAGGGGCAGCGCCCGGATCACCCCGTGTGTCCCGCACCACGTCCGATCTGCGCAGCCCGTCGGCCGGCCGGGTGAAACCGGCAGGGGCGCGGGGAACGGCGCGAATCGGTCGGTACCGGCGGGCACCGGCCCGAAGGCCGCTGCACCACCGCTGTCCGTGATTTCGTGCGGTTCCCCGCGCCCCTGGAGGGCGGCCGACCCGATCGGCCGTGGGTTCAGCCCTGTGCCGTGCCGTTGGCCGCCTTGACGAAGGCGGCCGAGATGGCGGGCGCCACCTGGTCGACCTGCCACTGGCGGGCGCCCAGCGCCCGCAGCGCCGTGGCGACGGCCTCCGGGGTGGCCGCGGCGGGCGGCTCCCAGGAGACCCGGCGGACCAGGTCCGGCGTGATCAGGTTCTCGGCCGGCAGCCGCCTGGCCTCGGCCAGCTCGGTGACGGCAGCCCGGGCGCCGGAGAGCCTCGCGGCGGCCACCGGGTCCTTCTCGGCCCAGGCCCGCGGCGGCGGCGGTCCGTCGTGCGGCGCGGTCGCCGGCGGCAGCTCGGCCTCCGGAATCTCCCTGGCCCGGTCGAGCGCGGCCAGCCACTGCTCCAGCTGCCTGCGGTTCACCCGCGGCCCGAAGCCCTGTACGGCCTGCAGGGCCGGCACGCTCTGCGGCATCGCGAGCGCCGCGTTCACGATCGCCGCGTCCGACAGCACCCGTCCGGGTGAGACGTCCCGCTCCCGCGCGGTCCGGTCCCGGGCCTGCCAGAGCTCACGGACGGCGGCCAGCTGGCGCCGGCGGCGCACCTTGTGCAGCTGCGAGGTGCGGCGCCACGGGTCGACCCGGGGGGCGGGCCGGGGTGCGTCGGCGATGGCGGCGAACTCCTCCAGGGCCCAGCCCAGCTTGCCCTGGGCGTCCAGCTCCCGTTCGAGTGCGTCCCGCAGCTCGACCAGCACCTCGACGTCCAGAGCGGCGTACCGCAGCCAGGGCTCCGGCAGGGGACGGGTCGACCAGTCCACCGCCGAGTGCTCCTTGGCCAGCGAGAGGCCGAGCACGCTCTCGGTCATCGGTCCGAGACCGACCCGGGGGAAGCCCGCGATCCGGCCGGCCAGCTCGGTGTCGAACAGGCGGCGCGGCCGCATGCCGACCTCGGCCAGACAGGGCAGGTCCTGGCTCGCCGCGTGGACCACCCACTCGGTGTCGGCCAGCGCGGAGCCGAGCGCACCGAGGTCCGGGCAGGCGATCGGATCGATCAGCGCGGTACCGGCGCCGGAGCGCCGCAGCTGGATCAGGTACGCGCGCTGCCCGTAGCGGTAGCCGGAGGCCCGCTCGGCGTCGACGGCGACCGGACCGCTGCCGGCGGCGAAGGCTGCGATCGTCTCGGCAAGCACCCTCTCGTCCACCACAACGGGCGGGAGCCCCTCCCTGGGTTCAAGGAGCGGGACCGGGGCTGTCTCTTCTGGGATGGCTGCTACGGCGTCGGTCACCCCCCAAGGGTACGACGGCACCCGCAACCGGGAGTGTTGTCGGACTGGTCAGACCGTATTCGGACATATGCCAGCGCCCCCCGGGCCCGTCAGATGGGGCCAGGGAGGCCGTTTCGGCCCGTCACCCGAAAGCCGAGCCGGAGAGGCGGCAGCCCGGAGGAAACGTTCCTCCGGGCTGCCACGTGGCCTGTTGTTGCTGTCGGCTGCTGAGGTACGGCACGCGGATACCGGTGGACGTCAGTGGATGATGCCGGTCCGCAGCGCGACCGCGACCATCCCGGCCCGGTCTCCGGTGCCCAGCTTGCGGGCGATCCGGGCGAGGTGGCTCTTCACGGTGAGGGCGGACAGACCCATGGCGACGCCGATCGCCTTGTTGGACTGCCCTTCGGCGACCAGCCGCAGCACTTCCACCTCGCGGCCGGAGAGCTCCCGGTAGGCGGCGGGCTGCACACCGGGAGCGCCGGGGGCTCCGGGGGCACCGGGGGCGCCGACCGCACCGGGCATGCCTGGCATCCCGGGACGCCGCATCCGGCCGCCCAGCCCGGCGGCTCCGAGCGGCATCCCGGGACGGCCGGGCATGGCGATGTTGGTCCGGGTACCGGTGACCACGTAACCCTTGACGCCGCCGGCGAGCGCGCTGCGGACCGCGCCGATGTCGTCGGCGGCGGAGAGCGCCAGGCCGTTGGGCCAGCCCGCCGCACGGGTCTCGGCCAGGATGGTCAGCCCGGAGCCGTCCGGGAGGTGGACGTCGGCGACGCAGATGTCGCGCGGGGTGGCCACCCGGGGGCGGGCCTCGGCGATCGAGGAGACTTCGATGACGTCACGGACACCGAGCGCCCAGAGATGCCGGGTGACGGTGTTTCGGACACGGGGATCAGCAATGACCACCATTGCGGTGGGCTTGGTCGGGCGGTATGCGACCACGTTTGTGGGGTGCTCAAGAAGGACCGACACCAGGGGCCTCCTGCGGGGAGTGGCGGACGGAACCCCGAGGGGGCGGTCGGAGTGTTCCGCGTTTGGAAAGGGTCACAGACACCTTCGGCATCAACCGTGCCCGGCTTTAGCGAAAGATCACGATCTAGTGAGTAACAATACGGACAAATCGCGCAGATGACTGATGCGACATGCCTTGAAATCGCACAGATTCGATCCAAAGTAGCGCGTGTCGATCAGGACCGGACGGCGAATTGACACAGACCAGGAGTGAAGTCACACGCCGTCAGTCCTGCGGGTGGCTTTGGCCCCGCGCAGGACTCGAACGGGCCGCCCGTCGCTCCTCAGTGGGAGCGCGGGCGCCGTCGGGCGGGCATCGGGACCACCCCGCCGAGTGACGGGGCGTCCGGCAGCGGGGCCACCGTGCTCGGTGGCAGGCCGGCGCAGGCGCAGAGCAGGTCGCCCCAGGCCGCCAGGTGCCGTTCGAAGCGGCCGTCCGCAGGGGTCCAGGACGCCCGGATCTCGATCTCGGTGGACGGCTCCCGGTCGGCGAGCGCGCCGAAGTAGTGCGAGGAGGCGTGGGTGACCGTGCCGCCGGGCTCGGCGTAGCCGGCGCCGTGCGTCTGCAGGGCGTCCAGCAGCCAGGACCAGCCCACCTCGGAGAGCATCGGGTCGTCGGCGATCTCGGGCTCCAGCTCGGCCCGGGTCATGGTGACCACCCGGAAGTCGCCGTGCCAGGCCTCCTGCCCGGCCGGGTCGTGGAGCAGCACCAGGCGGCCGTCCGCCAGTTCCTCGCCCTCCACCTCGACGGTCGCGGTGAGCGCGTACGCGTACGGGGCCAGGCGCCGGGGTGCCGGGGCGGCCGAGAGCTGCAGCTCGGGCCGCAGCCGCGCCGTGCCGAGTGCCTCGACCGCTGCGCGGAACTCGATCGGCGCCGACTCCTTGCCCGTTCCACCACCGTGTGCGGGGTGCCCGCCGACCGCTGCCATGAGCGGAAGCCTAGGTCGGTCGGCGCCGCAATCCGAGCACATTTCGCACCTGCGGCGTGCCGGGGCGGGTCCGCTCGAAGATCTTGGAGGAACGCACGACTCGCCGCCGAGGGGCCGGTCCGGGGCGCATGCGAAGATTTGGACCGTGAGTGAGACTTCCGCGGCGACCCCGCCAGCCCAGACCGGTCAGCAGCCCCCCGCGCGCCGGGGCGCGGCGTACGACTCCCCGCTCCTGCGCGCCGCGCGCCGCGAGCCGGTGCCGCACACGCCCGTGTGGTTCATGCGCCAGGCCGGCCGCTCGCTGCCCGAGTACCTCAAGGTGCGCGAGGGCATCCCGATGCTGGACTCCTGCATGCGGCCCGAGCTGGTGAAGGAGATCACCCTCCAGCCGGTGCGGCGGCACAAGGTGGACGCGGCGATCTTCTTCAGCGACATCGTGGTGCCGCTGAAGGCGGTCGGTATCGACGTCGACATCAAGCCGGGCGTCGGCCCGGTGATCGCCGACCCGATCCGCACCCTCGACGACCTCCAGCGGCTGCGCCCGCTGGAGCCGGACGACATGCCGTACATCACCGAGGCCGTCGGCCTGCTGGTGGACGAGCTCGGCTCCACCCCGCTGATCGGCTTCGCCGGTGCGCCGTTCACCCTGGCCAGCTACCTGGTCGAGGGCGGCCCGTCGAAGAGCCACGAGAAGACCAAGGCCATGATGTACGGCCAGCCCGAGCTGTGGGCCGCGCTGGTCGACCGGCTGGCCGACATCACCTCCGCCTTCCTCAAGATCCAGATCGAGGCGGGAGCCTCGGCGATCCAGCTCTTCGACTCCTGGGTCGGCGCGCTCGCCCCGGACGAGTACCGCCGCTCGGTGATGCCCGCCAGCGCCAAGGTCTTCGACGCCGTCGCCCCCTACGGCGTGCCGCGGATCCACTTCGGCGTCGGCACCGGTGAGCTGCTCGGGTTGATGGGCCAGGCCGGTGCGGACGTCGTCGGCGTGGACTGGCGGGTTCCGCTGAACGTCGCCGCCGAGCGGGTCGGCCACGGCAAGGCCCTGCAGGGCAACCTCGACCCGGCCGTGCTCTTCGCGCCCACCCAGGTGGTCGAGACCAAGGCCCGCGAGGTGCTGCACGCGGCCCAGGCGCTCGGCGGCAGCGGCCACATCTTCAACCTCGGCCACGGCGTCATGCCGAGCATGGACCCGGACGCGCTGACCAAGCTGGTCGAGTTCGTGCACGAGACCAGCGCCCGCTGACCCACCGGGGGCGCGGCGAGCCGAGCGAGTGGGGTCCTGCGCAGGCGCAGGACCCCGTACGCGGCTCCCCGCGCCCCTGCCGGCTGCCCGGTGGTGCAGGTCCGCTGCCGGGCGGCCCGGACGGCGGGTGCGCGGTCAGCGGGCGACCCGTTCGGCCAGGTACTGCTCCCAGGTGCGCCGGCCCACCGCGCGGTCGGGGGCGGTGTGCGCACCGGCGCGGAAGCCGGCGCCGACCTTCCCCGGGATGCGCACCGCCAGCACCGGACGGCGCTTGCCCGCGGCCCGCAGCCAGCTTCTGGCCAGCTCGGTCGCCGGGTGCACCTGCGGGCCGGCCAGGTCCGGCACCCGTCCGGCCGGTCCGGCGAGCGCCAACTCGACCAGCCGGTCGGCCACTTCGCCCTGGTCCACCGGCTGGAACCCGGTCCCGGACGGGGCCAGGACCACCGGGAGCCTGGCGAGGAAGCCGAGCGCCGTGTTGAGCAGTTCCGGGAACTGGGTGGCGCGCAGGTTGCTCCAGCCGAGCCCCGACGCCTCCAGCATCCGCTCGCCCTCCAGCTTGACCGCGTAGTACGGGTACGTGATCCGGTCGACGCCGACGATCGAGATGTTGACGACGTGTTCGACTCCGACGCGCCTCGCCGCGGTGATCAGGTTCCGCAGGGCGGGGAGGTCCTGCCTGAAGTGCCGGGCGTCGCTCGCGCAGTGCACGACCGTGCGGACGCCGTCGACCGCCGCGTCCACCCCGGTACCGGTCGCCAGATCGCCGGTGAACCACGCCACCCCCGGGTCCTCGGGCAGCTCCGTCCGCCGGGTCAGAGCGCGGACCGGCACCCCGGCACCCCGCAGCCGTGTCACCACCTCGCGCCCCAGCACTCCGGTCGCCCCGGTCACCAGCACGGTGTTCTCCACTGCCTCGCCCTTCCGTCCGTCCCCCGCCACCTCGGCGGCACACCAGGCAGACGGGACAGCAGGGCCGGATGTGACGGCCCGGCCGGGAAAATCCTTCCGCGGGTGCGCGGGTGCGCGGGTGCGCGGGTGCGCGGGTGCGCGGGTGCGCGGGTGCGCGGGCGCGACGGGCGCGACGGGCGGCACCGGACGCCCCGGAAACGCGGCCGGTCCGGAGGGACGTCGGCGGCGCACCGGTCGAGGCCGCGGGTGTGAGCTCTGCAAGACTGCGAGCATGGTTGAACCTCATGTCGTGGTGATCGGTGGCGGCATCGCCGGCCTGACGGCCGCGTTCGCGGCCTGCGCGGATGCCCGGGTCACGCTGCTGGAGGCGTCGGCGCGGCTCGGCGGGAAGCTGCGGGCGGGTGAGGTCGGCGGAGTACGGGTCGATCTCGGGGCCGAGTCGATGCTCGCCCGGCGTCCCGAGGCGGTGGAGCTGGCCCGGCAGGTCGGCCTGGCCGGGGCACTGGAGCCGCCGAGCACGGCGAAGGCCGCGATCTGGACCAGGGGCGCGCTGCGGCCGCTCCCCGGTGGACAGGTGATGGGCGTGCCCGGCGACCTGGACGCGCTGGCCGCCTCCGGGGTGCTCTCCGACCCGGGGCTGGAGCGGGTCCGGCACGAGCAGGCCACCGCCCCCGTCGACGGTGACGTCCCGATCGGCGCGTACGTCGCCGCGCGACTCGGCCGCGAGGTGGTCGACCGGCTGGTGGAGCCGCTGCTCGGCGGCGTCTACGCCGGGCACGCCGACGAGATCTCGCTGCGCGCCGCCGTCCCCGCGCTGCTGCCGGTGGCCCGGAGCGGCGGCTCGCTGCTCGACACCGTGCACGAGCTGGCGACGCGGCCCACGAGCGCCGGACCGGTGTTCCAGGGGATCGAGGGCGGTATCGGCACGCTCCCCGAGGCGGTCGCCGCCGCCTGCCGCGAGGCCGGCGCCGACCTGCGCACCGACAGCCCGGTGGACGAGCTGCGCCGCACCCCCGGGGGCTGGCGGGTCGTCACCGGCGGCGAGAGCCTGCACGCCGACGCGGTGGTACTGGCCGTCCCGGCCCCGCAGGCCGCCCGGCTGCTGCGCACCGACGCACCCGGTGCGGCGGCCGAACTGGACGCCGTCGAGTACGCGGGCATGGCCCTGGTCACGCTGGCCTTCCGGCGGGCGGAGCTGGACGTGCCGCTGACCGGCAGCGGCTTCCTGGTGCCGCCGGCCGACGGCCGGGCGATCAAGGCGTCCACCTTCTCCTCCAACAAGTGGGGCTGGCTGGACCGCGGTGCGCCCGACACCTTCGTGCTGCGCACCTCGCTGGGCCGCCACCGCGAGGAGCACGCCCTGGACCTGCCGGACGAGGAGCTGGTCGCCCGTTCGCTGGCCGACCTCGGGGCGGCGGTGGGCCTGCGTGCGCGGCCGTACGACACCGCGGTGACCCGCTGGCGGGGCGGTCTGCCGCAGTACCCGGTGGGCCACCTGGAGCGGGTGGAACGGATTCGCGCGCAGGTGGCGCGGGTCGGCGGCCTCGCGGTCTGCGGTGCCGCCTACGACGGGGTGGGGATTCCCGCCTGCATCGCCAGTGCCCGCCGGGCGGTCGACGAGGTGTTGACCCCGGCGCCCGGCGCACACGTCACGGAAGGGACAATGGGCGCATGACTGAGTCCACTGAACAGCAGCCCGAGAAGAAGAAGGCCCGCGACCTCAACAAGGTCATCCGCTACACCATGTGGTCGGTGTTCAAGCTCAAGAGCGAGCTGCCCGAGGACCGCGCCGCGCTGGCGGCCGAGGTCGAGGAGCTCTTCGAGCAGCTGGCCGCGAAGGACGTCACGGTGCGCGGCACCTACGACGTGTCCGGCCTGCGTGCCGACGCCGACGTGATGGTCTGGTGGCACTCCGGGGACTCGGACAACCTGCAGGAGGCGTACAACCGCTTCCGTCGCACCGGCTTCGGCCGCGCCCTGGAGCCGGTCTGGTCCAACATGGCGCTGCACCGCCCGGCAGAGTTCAACAAGTCGCACATCCCGGCGTTCCTCGCCGACGAGGTCGCCCGCGAGTACGTCTGCGTGTACCCGTTCGTGCGCTCCTACGAGTGGTACCTGCTGCCCGACGAGGAGCGGCGCGCGATGCTCGCCGAGCACGGCAAGATGGCGCGAGGCTACCCGGACGTGCGGGCCAACACGGTGGCGTCGTTCGCGCTCGGCGACTACGAGTGGCTGCTCGCCTTCGAGGCGGACGAGCTGCACCGGATCGTCGACCTGATGCGCGACCTGCGCCCGTCCCGCGCCCGGCTGCACGTCCGCGAGGAGGTCCCGTTCTACACGGGCCGCCGCAAGCCGGTCGCCGAGCTGCTGAACGGCCTGGTCTGAACGGCCTGGTCTGAACGGCCTGGTCTGAGCGGTCTGGTCCGGGCGGGCCCGGGCTGAGCAACCACCGGGCGCGGGGCCGCTGCTGCGGAGCCCCGCGCCCGGCGGGCGTCGTCGGACCGGCCTCAGTTGCGCAGGGCTGCGCGGAGCCGGGCGTCCGGCAGGGCGGCGGGGCCGACCATGGCGACGGCCGTGAGCAGTTCCTGTTCGGTGCCGCCCGGGGCCGAGTGGACCGCGTGCAGTGCCTGCTGCCCGGCGTGGGTGGCCCAGCGGGTGTAGGGGTGGACGTCGACCCGGGCCATCAGCAGCGTCCCGCTGGTGAGGACCAGGGGCAGGGCGAACCAGGCGACGGCGGCCCCCGCGTCCCCCGGGTCGGGCGCCAGCGCAATGGACGTCCCGAGCAGGAGCAGGCTCAGCAGCAGTGCCTGCCGCACCTGGCGGACCGCCGTCGAGGTGGCCTCCTGGACGATCGCCGGGGTGGCCAGGCCCGCCAGTACCAGCCGTCCGCCGATCTCCAGCACGGCCGGGTGGGTGGCGAGTTCGGCGCGGAGCCCGGAGGTCCGGCACTGGCCCTCGGGGCCGATGCCCTCGATCAGCGTGCGCTCCAGCCGGTTGCGGCCCTGCGGGTCCACCACGCTGGTCCAGCCGGTGTGCGCCAGGTGAAGCCGCCCCTGGGCGGCCATCAGCACCAGCGCCAGATCGACCACCCGCGCCGGGCCCCCGGCCAGGTACGCGGTCTCGTACAGGCCGATCCCGGTGGCGTCGGAGGGCCGGCCGGTCTCGGCCCCGGAGAGTGCGTCTGCGGTTGCTGTCACCCTGACCAGCCGGAGGCAGGAGAGCGCGGCAGCCAGGAAGGCGGGTATCAGAAAGAGCAACCACATGGGGCTGTTTCTAGACCTGACCGGCCGTTCGGGGAAGTGAATTTCCGGTTCGTGATATCGAACTGTGACCGCCGGGCGGCTCACGAACCGCAGCTGGAGCCGCAACTGCTCCCGGACGAACAGCTGCTGGACGAGCAGCCGCTGTGCCCCGACGAGCAGCTGTGACCGGACGAGCAGCTGTGGCCGTGCGAGCCGCCGCTGTGGCCCGAGGAGGAACCGCAGCCGCTCGACGAGCCGCAGGAGGAGCCGTGCGAGCCGCCGTGCGAGCCGCCGGAACCGCTGTCGGGCGAGGAGGACGAGCACCAGGCCACCGCCGCCCCCGCGTCGGCGCCGAAGGCGGCTCCGTAGAGGGGGTCGTTCGAACCGCCGCCGACCGCCGAGCGGGACCGGTCCTTCAGCACGCTGCGCAGGTCCTCGTCCTCCAGTGTCTCCACGCCGTCCAGCGCGACCGCGCCCAGGAGCACCGCGGTGGCCGCACTGGCCCCGACGGCCGGCCGCCACGGCGAGGAACCGGTCTTCATCAGGCTCAGCTGGCGCAGTCCGGCCGGGGTGACCCGGCTCCTGCCCGGCCTGGTCGCGGTCAGCCAGACCGCCCCGAGCAGCAGCAGCCCGAAGAAGGCGAAGAACGGCGGCGTACTGGTGTCCCGGTCCGGTGTGGGCTGGGTGGCCCAGAGGACGGTGGTCAGCACCCCCAGCACCACGGTGACCAGCAGCGAGAGCTGGAGCACCCGCCGGGCCCGGACGACGGCGCGGTACAGCTCGGGCCGCCGCATCAACCCGCGTTCGGCCAGCCGGTCGCCGATCTGCTGGATCTCCGGGCTGCGCATCACCGCCCGCCGCAGCAGGGCCAGTTCACGCTGCCGGTTCGGGCCGGCGGCCTCGATCAGCACGACCTCGGCCGGGTCCTGCGGATGCGGGTCGGTCACGGTGGCCAGCCCGTCCCTGGAGACGATCAGCCGGCCCTCCTGCTGCATCCGGACGATCACCACCTCGGCGGCCCGGGCGGGGCCGCCCGCGAGGAAGGCGGCGTCCGGCAGCGGCAGGCCGCGGCCGGGCAGTCCCTGCGGCTTCGGTACCCGGCGCATCCGCTGCAGCGCGCTGGACGTCCACAGGCCCGCGCCCACCAACAGGGCGGTGGCGGCGGCGAACTCGGTGTACCACATCTCGGTTCCCCCGTACGTGAGTCGAACCACCGGGCCGGGTGAGGCGGTCCGGTGCTGGTGCTGGTGCTGGTGCTGGTGCTGGTGCTGGTGCTGGTGCCGGCGCCCGCTGCCTGCGGCGGGTGCGGGTGCGGGTGCGGTGGTCGGCCGGCTGTGCGGGCCCGGTCAGCCGTGGAAGCGGCGCCGGCGGCGGCGGGGCGGTTCGGCGGGCCGCAGCCAGCGCTCCAGGGCGGGGCGCCAGGGCGTGTCCGGTGCGCCGACGGCAGCCCAGTCGACCGCCCACTCGGCGAAGGCCCGCGCATCCGCCCGGTAGCCCCCGACGGCCGGCCCCTGCTGCGCGTACCTGCGGAACAGCGGACGGTACTGGGTGCCGAGGATCCGCGGGACCTCCGGCGCCACCCTGGCCACGGTGTCCCGGCGCTTGACGAGCAGGCCCTGGGCCTGGATCCGGACCTGTTCCCGGTCGAAGCCCTCCGGCACCGGGCCGCCCGCGACCAGCGCGGACAGCAGCTCGGCCTGGCGCCGCGCCAGCTGTGCCCGGGCCACCACCAGCTCCGGGTCGCCCCCCTCGGCCAGGTACTCGAAGTGCTCAGACATGCTCCAACTCCCCGTCGAGTACTGCGCGGATCGCGTCGAGCTCACCCGCCAGTTCGGCGGGCGGCGGGTAGTGGTCGTCCCGTTCCAGCAGGACGCCGGGTGGCACGGCCCGCTCGCAGAGCTGGGCCAGGACGTCCAGCACGGGCCCGGTCACCGGGTGGGCGTGGGTGTCGTGCCAGACCCCGTCGACCTCGATCCCGCCCGCAACATGGACGTAGGCGACGGCCTCCAGCGGCAGCCGGTCGAGTTCGGCGGCGACGTCCAGGCCCAGGTTGACCCGGTTGGTGTGCAGATTGGCGACGTCGACCAGGAGCCGCACACCGGTCCGCTCGACGAGTTCGGCCAGGAACTCGCCCTCGGTGAACTCGTCCTCGGGCCAGGCCAGATGGGCGGCGATGTTCTCCAGCGCCAACGGCACCGGGAGCTCCTGCTGGGCGATCCGGACGTTCTCCGCGATCACCCGCAGCGAGTCCCGTGAGCGCGGCACCGGCAGCAGGTGGCCCGCCTCGACCCCGCCCGCCCGGACGAACGCCAGGTGCTCGGTGACCAGCGGGGCATCCAGGGCCAGGGCCGCCGTGGCCAGCCGCGACAGGCGGTCGGGATCGGGCGGTTCGGCGCCGCCGAGGCCCAGTGCCACCCCGTGCGGGACGGCGGTCACGCCGCGCTCCCGCAGCACCCGCAGCGACTCGGGCAGCTCACCGGCACGCAGGTGGTCGAGGCAGAGGTTCTCGGCGACCACCTCGACCCAGTCCAGGCCGGGCAGCCGCTCCACCACGGTGTCGATCTCTGCCCGCCAACCGATCCCGACTCCCAGTCGGGGCAAGGTACTTGCAGAAGACGTCATAAGGATCCGCCCCCTTTCGGAGGGCTCGCCGAACAGCGTCGGACAGAACAATTGAGTCAGAGAATGGGATGTACGTGTCATCAGACCGGAGAGAGGGCGTCGTTGCGCTCTCACGTCCCCCTTGCAGAGGGTCTATCCGGGGCGGCCGGTTGCCAACCCGCACCCGGCAAACTCAGAGCTGAACTTGAGCTTTCCACCACCCGGTGAGAACCGGATGCGCGCGGTCGCGGCCGATGGCCACCGTGACCGGCATGCGACCCTGATGATCCGTGACGTCCGTCCCGCCGACGCCGAGGCGGCCTCCGCCGCGTACAGCGGGGCCGCCCGCACCTCCTGATGACTCCCGACGCCGTCCGCCGGACCGTCGCCGACGCCGCCTTTGGCCGGCACGACCGCCTGCTGGTCGCCGAACCGGTCGGCCGGCCGCCTTCGCCGCGGTCCACCCGGACGGCGCCCGCAGCCGGACGCCGCTCAGGACACCTGCACCCCGTGCGCCCGCGCGAGACCGGCCAGGCCGTCCGACCAGCCCTGGCCGACCGCCCGCAGCTTCCAGACCTCGTCCGGCGTGCCCGCCCGGTGGCGGTACAGCTCGGCGACCAGCATCGCCGAGACCGCCGGGTCGGCGGGCGGCCGGAAGGCCCAGGCCGAGCCCGCGGCGCCGCGCACCTCCAAGGTCGCCCCGAGCAGCTCGGCGCAGCTCGCGCCGGTGTCGGTGTCCATGTTCACCGACACCGCGACCCGGTGGACCGCCGCCGGGAGGGCGAGCAGCCGTACGGTGGCGCTCTCGGTGGTCCGGTCGCCGCCCGCGCCCTGCTTGGGGTGCAGGACCACGGCCCCGCGTTCGGCACCGGGCTGGTGGTAGAAGACGAAGTCCTCGTCGCCGCGGACCGTGCCGTCGGCCGTGAGCAGCAGCAGCGTCAGGTCGGCCTCGGCCCCGGCGGAGCCGAACCGCACCGACAGCTCGGCGAGTTCGGCGGCCGGCAGGACCACGTTCGCGCCGGGGGTGAGCGGCACCGGCTCGGTGC
The DNA here is from genome assembly GCF_042264695.1 of Kitasatospora sp. NPDC056138. NCBI lineage: Bacteria > Bacillati > Actinomycetota > Actinomycetes > Kitasatosporales > Streptomycetaceae > Kitasatospora > Kitasatospora sp. NPDC056138. Next base: position 112,744 of record NZ_JBHJVK010000012.1, read on the forward strand.
CGGGCGCGGCGGCCCCGGCCGGTGCGGCCTGGGCGGGGAGGGGGAGGGTGGCGGGACCGAGCCGTCCGGGCAGCCCGTTCTCCTTGAGCAGCTGGACCAGCATCGGCCCGTCGATCAGGGTCAGCGGCTTGCCCTCGACCCACCGGCGGGAGCCGGGGCCGAAGCCCGAGGTGGTGACCAGGATGCCCTTGTTGGCGCCGAAGTGGGCCATGGTCGCGTCGAGGTCGCGGACGGCGGTCGGGCTCACCGTCTTGCGGTAGCGCTTGGCCTGGATCACGAACAGGCCGCCGGTGATCGGGTCCGGGTTCTCGGCGATGACGTCCACGCCGTCGTCCCCGCTGCGCTCGGTGGTGCGGGTCTGGTAGCCGAGCCGGCGGAACAGCTCGGCGAGCAGCTTCTCGAAGTCCAGCGGGTCCATCGCGAAGAGGTCGGGGTCCTCGTCGGAGCCGTCCGTCCCGAAGCTGCCGACCTCCTCGGCGAGCCGCTCGGTGCGTACCGCCTCGGGCTTCTCCGGCCGGGCCGAGAGCCGTCCCTGCAGGCCGTCCACCAGGCAGTCGATCGCCTCGACCCGGTCGAGCGCGACCGCGCCGAAGACCGCCCGCTCGACCGCCACCGAGACCAGGTAGCGCTGCTCCTCGCGCCCGGTGGCCGGGTCGACCGCCTCCACGAAGCCGTTGAAGACCACCGAGGCGAGGCGCCCGTCGGCGTCCGCCAGGAACAGTTCGGCGAGCACCCGCAGCGCGCACTGGGCCAGCACCTCGCGGTAGACGGCCTTCCGCTCGGTGGCGGACCGGGCGACCTCGGCCTCCTGGTCGGTGGACTTCACGTAGCGGTACCTGGCGATCTCCGGGACCACCTCGAAGCCCGGCAGCCGCCAGTCCACCACGAGCTGCCCGGCGGCCTCGTCCCAGGCGGTCACGCAGTCCTGCGGGAACCCCTCCGGCCAGTCCTCGCGCCAGCCCAGCGCGGTCTCGAAGAACTCGGCCACCGCGGCCGCCGAGCCGCCCCGCAGCTCGGCGGCCAGCCGGACGGCCTGCTCGGCGTGGCCGGTCGCGGCCCGGCGTCGGTCGGCGGCCCAGGCCTCGTACTGCGCCCGGTACTGGTCGAGTTGCTGCCGCCGCTGCTGGTCGGCGGCCTGGGCGGCGTGCCAGTCCTGCTCGAACCGGGCCCGGGCGTGCGCGGACTGCTCGTCGTACTGGCGCCGGGCGGTCGGGTTCGCCGCCTGCAGGCCCGTCAGCGGCGGCACCAGGTAGCGGGTCTGGTCCGGCATCGGGACCGGGACGCCGAGCGGCCCGGGGTCGAACGGCGGCACCACGGCCGGGCGTTGCAGGTTCGCCAGTGCGAACACCGGCCCGCCCAGGCCGCTCTGGAGCACTCCGCGCAGCGCGGCCACGCGCTCCTCCAGCTCGGCGGTGCGCCGGGCGGCGTCCGCCTCCCGGCCCTGCTGGTAGGCGCGGAGCGCCTCCTTCTGGCCCTGCGCGGCGGCCCGTTGGGCTTCGCGCTGCTCCCGCTCGTACTGCCGCTGGGCGGCCACCGCGGCCCGCCGCTGCGCCTCCTGCTGCCGGGCCTGCTGGCGCTGCGCCTCAGCCAGTATGGTCAGTACTCCTGAGCTGCGTCGCCGTGCCACCCCTGGTCCCTCTCTCGCCCGTTCTGACAGATGATCAGTCTGGCAGATGAGCCGGGCCCGCCGGCACGTGTCCGGCAACGCCCCCGCGGGGGCGCCCCGGCTCGGAGCGCCCCCGGGCAGCCGGCTACGGGGCGGGCTTCAGGGTGAGCGAGATGCTGTTGATGCAGTACCGCTGGTCGGTCGGGGTGCCGTAGCCCTCGCCCTCGAAGACGTGCCCGAGGTGGCCGCCGCAGCGCGCGCAGCGGACCTCGACCCGCCGCATGCCGTGCGACTCGTCGGCCAGGTACTCCACCCGGTCCTCGGCCAGCGGTGCGTAGTACGAGGGCCAGCCGCAGTGGCTGTCGAACTTGGTCTCGCTGCTGAACAGTTCGGCTCCGCAGGCCCGGCAGCTGTACACGCCCACCGTCTTGGTGTCGGTGTACTCGCCGACGTGCGGCGGCTCGGTGCCGGCCTGGCGGAGCACGTGGTACTCCTCGGGGCTGAGCTGGGCGCGCCACTCGGCGTCGGACTTCTCGATCTCGTAACTCATCGCGGGCTCCTCGGCGACGTCAGGGCTCGGTTCAGGCGTTGGTTGCAACGCTCGCGAGGTGCTCGAGGATTTCCGGGCCGAGGTTGGTGACGTCGCCCGCACCCATGGTGAGCAGCAGGTCGCCCGGCCGGGTCAGTCCGGCCAGCAGCGCGGGCGCGGCGGCGAAGGCGTGCTCGGCGCGGACGTCGGCACCGGCCCGGCGGGCGGCGTCGATGATCAGCTCGCTGGTGACGCCGGGGATCGGGTCCTCGCGGGCGGGGTAGATGTCGAGCACCACCGAGGCGTCGGCCAGCGCCAGGGCCCGGCCCATCTCCTCGGCCAGCTGCTGGGTCCGGCTGAACAGGTGCGGCTGGAAGACCACCAGCACCCGCCCGGTGGCCGCCTCGCGGATCGCCTCCAGGTCGGCGGTCATCTCGGTCGGGTGGTGGGCGTAGGAGTCGATCACCTGGACGCCCGCGGCCTCGCCCTTGAGCTGGAGGCGCCGGCGGACGCCGGTGTAGCTGCCGATCGCCTTGGCCAGGTCCTGCGCGGGGATGCCCAGCGCGACACCCGCGGCCAGCGCGGCGACGGCGTTGTGCGCGTAGTGGCGGCCGGGGACGGAGACGGTGAAGGTCAGCTCGGCGCCGTCGAGCTCCACGGTGACCTCGCTGGTCATGCCGCGCGGGGCCACCGAGAGCACCCGGACGTCCGCGTCCTCGGCGGAGCCGACGGTGACCAGGTTCAGCCCGCCTCGGCCGCGCACCCGGGAGGTCAGCTCGCGGGCACCGGCGTGGTCGGCGGAGATCACCAGGGTGCCGCCGGACACGATCCGGCCGACGAAGGTCTCGAAGGACTCGTAGATCTCCTCCATCGACCCGTAGTTGGCGTGGTGGTCGAGCTCCACGTTGAGGATGATCGCGACCTCGGGGGCGTACTTGTGGAAGCTGCGGTCGCTCTCGTCCGCCTCGGCCACGAAGATGTCCCCGGCGCCGTGGTGGGCGTTGGAGCCGGGGGCGTCCAGGTCGCCGCCGATCGCGTACGAGGGTTCCAGGCCCAGCTCGGCGAGGCTGACGGCGAGCATGCTGGTGGTGGTGGTCTTGCCGTGCGTCCCGGCGACGGCGAGCGCCCGGCGGCCGCCCATCAGCGCGGCCAGCGCGTCGGAGCGGTGCACCACCGGGATGCCGCGCAGGTGGGCGGCGGCCAGCTCGGGGTTGTCGGAGCGGATCGCGCTGGAGACCACGACGCTGCTGGTCCCGGTCGGGAGGTGCTCGGCGGCGTGGCCGACGTGGACGTCCGCGCCGAGGGCGCGCAGCGCCAGGACGGTCTCGGACTCCTTGGCGTCGCTGCCGGAGACCTTGGCGCCGCGGACCGCGAGGATCTTCGCCAGTCCGGACATGCCGGCGCCGCCGATTCCGATGAAGTGCGGGGCGTGCAGGTCGTGCGCGGCGTCGTTCAAGGCGTGCTCCGTACGAGGTCGGGCCGGCGGGCGTGGCCGAGTGGGGCGGTCGGGCGTGGTGAGACGCGAATCGTCCTTGCGGGCGTTCCGCAAGGACGATTCTGCACTACCGGGACGGGGACCTTCAGGAGTCGCTGGCGAACAGCTTGAGGACCGGGACGCCGACCTTGTGTCTCGCCTGGGAGGCCCAGTCGCGGTGGAAGAACTCCTCGACGAAGTGCGGGGAGGTCAGGACCAGGACCTCGTCGGCGCTGCTGTGCTCGACCACCTCGCGCAGCCGGTCCAGCGGATTCTCCTCGACCACCTCGCCGCTCGCCTCGGCCCCGGCGGTCCGCAGGTGGCGCAGGCTGTGCTCCAGGGACTCGCTCGCGACGGTGGGGGCCCCGGACTCCTCGTGCTCGTGCACCGCCTTGTCGAGGTGGCCCAGGGCCACGTCGTCGAGGGCGCGGAGCAGCTCGTCCTGCTTGCCGCGGGGCTGCATCAGGACGACGAACGAGACCTGCTCGTCGCCGTGGAGCGTGGTGACCAGTTCCACATCGGCGTCGGAGAGCGCCTTTTCGATCATCAGTACCGTCTTGAACACGTGAGTCCCTTCGCAGTCGCAGGCCCCCGGGTCCGGTGTCCCCTCCCATAGTGCCCGGCGGATGCTTTCCTCACGCTGCACACGCGCCACATGAGCCACGGGTGGGGCGGGGTCACCGGGCCGGATCCCGAACGGGCGGGGAGGACGGGGCCGCCGGGCGTAGATACCGGGTGAAGAGGAAACCTTTCTGCTCCAGCAATGACACCAGTCGCATCCGCTGCACGCCAGGGATTTCCGCGCCCTGGGCGATCCGCGGCGCCCCGCCCCCGGTGAGCAGCGGCGCCAGCGAGAGGCAGAGCTCGTCCAGCAGCCCGGCCGCCACCAGCTCGCCGAGCAGCCGGGGGCCGCCCTCGGTCAGCTGGCGGGTCCAGCCCCGCTCGGTGAGCGCGGCCACCGCCCGGGTCACGTCGACCGAGCCCTCGCCCGCGACGACCACGTCGGCGACCTCGGCCACCGCACGGCGGGCGTCGGCGGGGGAGTCCTCGGTGGTGATCACCACCGTGCGCACCACGGGCTCGGTGAACAGCGGTGCCGACAGGTCGAGCGCCAGGCTGCGGGAGACGATCGCGACGGCCGGGGCCGGCGCCTGCCCGGCCTCCTTGCGGGCCGCCGCGAACTCCGCCCGGGCCCGGGCCGGCCGGTAGCCCTCGGCGCGGACCGTCTCGGCGCCGACCAGCACCACGTCCGAGAGCGCCCGCAGCACCCCGAAGATCCGCTTGTCGGCGTCCCCGGACAGGCCCTCGGAGAGCCCTTCGAGCCGGGCGCTGCCGTCCAGCGAGGCGACCATGTTGGCCCGCAGCCAGGCCCGGCCCTGCCCGACCTGTTCGGGGTACGCGTACACGGCGGCCAGCGACTCCAGGGACGAGACGTCCTGCCGGGGCGGGCCGAGCGGGCTGATCAGTTGATGCATGGGACCGAGTCTTCCACGGAGGCGCGTACCCTTTACTGACGTGCCCGCTGCCTCACACCCCGACACCACGGCCGCCCCGGCGTCCGCCGACGCCATAGCCGCCGCCGGACCGGTCGCCCTCGCCGACCGCCGGCCCCTCGTGCCCGCCGAGCGGCTGGTCGCCGAGATGGTGCCGCCACCGCGGTTCGCCGGCGTCAGCTTCGGCAGCTACCTGCCGGACTCCTCCCAGCCCAGCCAGTACGAGGCCGTCCAGGTCCTGGAGCAGTTCGCCGCCTCGCTCAACAGCGGGAGCACCACCCCCAGGCGGAGCTGGTTCCGCCGCGCCGCCCCCGCGCCCAGCGGGCCCGCCGGGATCTACCTCGACGGCGGCTACGGCGTCGGCAAGACCCACCTGCTCGCCTCGCTCTGGCACGCCACGCCGGGCCCCAAGGCGTTCGGCACCTTCGTCGAGCTCACCAACCTGGTCGGCGCGCTCACCTTCAAGGGCGCCGTCGAGACCCTGTCCGGGCACCGGCTGCTGTGCATCGACGAGTTCGAGCTGGACGACCCGGGTGACACCGTGCTGGTCTCCACCCTGCTCAGCCGCCTGGTCGAGAACGGCGTCAAGCTCTGCGCCACGTCCAACACCCTGCCCGAGAAGCTCGGCGAGGGCCGGTTCGCCGCCGCCGACTTCCTGCGCGAGATCCAGGGCCTGTCGGCCCACTTCCGCCCGCTGCGGATCGACGGCCAGGACTACCGCCACCGCGGCCTGCCCGAGGCCCCGCCCCCGTACACCGACGAGGTGGTCACCGAGCGGGCCGCGCGCACGCCGGGCGCCTCGCTGGACGACTTCGACGGTCTGCTGGAGCACCTCAAGGCCGTCCACCCCAGCCGCTACGGCGCCCTGCTGGACGACGTCCAGGCGGTCTTCCTGCGCGGTGTCCACCAGGTCGACGACCAGTCCACCGCCCTGCGCCTGGTCGTCCTCGCCGACCGGATGTACGACCGCGAGCTGCCCATCACCGCCTCCGGCCTCCCGTTCGACCAGGTCTTCACCGAGGAGATGCTGCGCGGCGGCTACCGCAAGAAGTACCTGCGCGCGATATCCCGCCTGGTCGCCCTGGCCCGGGACAGCGCCAAGTCCGCCTGACGCCGGCGGGCGGCCGCCCCGGTGCCCGGGGACGGGAGGGGGCGCGACTCGGCCGGCGCTGCCGCCGCCGGACCGGACCGGTGCCGCGCCTGCGTCCTTTGCGTGCCCTTCGCGGGCCGGGACCGGTACCGGCCGGTCCGCGTTGTCGGTGGCGGGTCGTACGGTGGACTCGTGCGACCCATCACGAGTATCGAGCGGTCAGTGGCGCCCTTCGAGGTCGTCAGCCCCTACCAGCCCAACGGCGACCAGCCGACGGCCATCGCCGAGCTGGAGCGCCGGATCCGGGCGGGCGAGAAGGACGTCGTCCTGCTCGGCGCCACCGGCACCGGCAAGTCGGCGACCACCGCCTGGATGATCGAGAAGCTCCAGCGTCCCACCCTGGTGATGGCGCCGAACAAGACCCTGGCCGCCCAGCTGGCCAACGAGTTCCGCGAGCTGCTCCCCAACAACGCGGTCGAGTACTTCGTCTCGTACTACGACTACTACCAGCCCGAGGCGTACGTCCCGCAGACGGACACCTACATCGAGAAGGACTCCTCGATCAACGAGGAGGTCGAGCGGCTGCGCCACTCGGCCACCAACTCGCTGCTGACGCGCCGCGACGTGGTCGTGGTGGCCTCGGTCTCCTGCATCTACGGCCTCGGCACCCCGCAGGAGTACGTGGACCGGATGGTCCCGCTCAAGGTCGGCGAGGAGATCGACCGGGACGCGCTGCTGCGCCGCTTCGTGGACATCCAGTACACCCGCAACGACGTCGCCTTCACCCGCGGCACCTTCCGGGTCCGGGGCGACACCGTCGAGATCTTCCCGGTCTACGAGGAACTCGCCGTCCGGATCGAGATGTTCGGCGACGAGATCGAGGCGCTCTACACCCTGCACCCGCTCACCGGCGAGATCATCAGCCAGGACGACTCCGTCTACGTCTTCCCCGCCTCGCACTACGTGGCGGGCCCGGAGCGGATGGAGCGCGCGATCACCGGCATCGAGAAGGAGCTGGAGGAGCGCCTGGCCACCCTGGAGAAGCAGGGCAAGCTGCTGGAGGCCCAGCGCCTGCGCATGCGCACCACGTACGACATCGAGATGCTCCGCCAGATCGGCAGCTGCTCCGGCGTGGAGAACTACTCGATGCACTTCGACGGCCGCGAGCCCGGCACGGCCCCCAACACGCTGCTCGACTACTTCCCGGAGGACTTCCTCCTGGTGATCGACGAGTCGCACGTGACGGTGCCCCAGATCGGCGCGATGTACGAGGGCGACGCGTCCCGCAAGCGGACGCTGGTCGAGCACGGTTTCCGGCTGCCCTCGGCGATGGACAACCGTCCGCTGAAGTGGGAGGAGTTCCTCGGCCGGATCGGGCAGACGGTCTACCTCTCCGCGACACCCGGCAAGTACGAGCTCTCGCGCGGCGACGGCGTGGTCGACCAGATCATCCGTCCGACCGGCCTGATCGACCCCGAGGTGATCGTCAAGCCGACGGAGGGCCAGATCGACGACCTGGTGCACGAGGTGCGCAAGCGGGTCGAGAAGGACGAGCGGGTCCTGGTCACCACGCTGACCAAGAAGATGTCCGAGGACCTGACCGACTACATGCTCGGCCTCGACATCCGGGTCCGCTACCTGCACAGCGACATCGACACCCTGCGCCGGGTCGAGCTGCTGCGCGAGCTGCGGGCCGGCGAGTACGACGTACTGGTCGGCATCAACCTGCTCCGCGAGGGCCTCGACCTGCCCGAGGTCTCCCTGGTGGCGATCCTGGACGCGGACAAGGAGGGCTTCCTGCGCTCCGGGACGTCGCTGATCCAGACCATCGGCCGCGCCGCCCGCAACGTCTCGGGCCAGGTGCACATGTACGCGGACCGGATCACCCCGGCGATGGAGCTGGCGATCGAGGAGACCAACCGCCGCCGCGCCGTCCAGCAGGCGTACAACGAGAAGCACGGCATCGACCCGCAGCCGCTGCGCAAGAAGATCGGCGACATCCTGGACACCCTGGCCCGGGAGGACATGGACACCGAGGAGCTGCTCGCCACCGGCTACCGCGGCAGGGAGAAGGGCAAGGCCGCTCCGGTGCCCGCGCTGGGCGCCGACCGCAAGCCGGCCAAGAGCCTCCCGGCGGCGGAACTCGCGGATCTGATCCAGCAGTTGACGGACCGGATGCACAACGCCGCGGCGGAGCTCCAGTTCGAGGTCGCGGCCCGCCTGCGGGACGAGATCGGTGAGCTGAAGAAGGAGCTGCGGCAGATGCGCGAGGCCGGGATGGCCTGACTTCTGCGCGGTGCCGAGGTCTCGTCCCCGGTGCGAGCGGGTAGGCCATCGACAGACGTGTACCCGCAGGCCCTAGGCTGGCCTGCGGGTACTCCCTCGCAGGTGCGGGGCCTGTCCGGGCACCGGCGCCGACGGGGGAGGCGCGCACCTTGGGGGCCTCAGCCGGGGGACGGCAACGGGGTGATCCGCCGTGCAGCCGCAGCGGGCGACCCGCCCGCCGGGCTGAGGAGAGAGAGGACAGCACCGTGTCGGTGAATCTGGCCAAGGGCCAACGAGTCAGCCTGCAGAAGGGCTCGGGCGAGTCGCTGAGTCTGGTCCGGATGGGCCTGGGCTGGGCGGCGGCGCCCAAGCGCGGGCTGTTCGGCCTGCGCAGGCGGGAGATCGACCTGGACGCCTCCGCCCTGCTCTACGCCGAGAAGACCCCGTCCGACGTGGTCTTCTTCCAGCACCTGATCAGCAACGACGGCTCGGTCCGGCACACCGGGGACAACCTGGTCGGCGGGTCGGGCGCGGGTGACGACGACGAGTCGATCCTGGTTGATCTGACGCACGTCCCCGCGCACATCACCCAGATCGTCTTCACCGTCAGCTCCTACACCGGCCAGACCTTCACCGAGGTGCAGAACGCGCACTGCCGCCTGGTGGACGAGAGCACCGGCCAGGAGCTGGCCCGCTACGAGCTGACCGGCGGCGGCCCGCACACCGGCCAGATCATGGCCAAGGTGTTCCGGGAGCCCGGCGGCGGCTGGGGCATGCAGGCCATCGGCGCCCCGGCCAAGTCCCGGACGTTCCAGGACCTGCTGCCCGCGATCGAGCCCTATCTGTAGGGGCGCCCCGCGGTCCCCCCTGACGGTCCTTTACCTTCTTTACCTTCTCTTGGAAATCCTGTTAGTGTTGACGGCAGCGGAGGGGAGTATTCCCCCGCAGTTGTCCCGTCAGCACGGGCGCCCCCTTTCTGTGGCGGTGCGCCCCGGGGCGCTGGCCCGTGTGTTCTCGCGTGGGGGCACACGGGCGGAAGAGACCTCCGGCAGTGACGTGCATGACTCGCCTACTTGCCGGAGGAGCAGAAAGTGGACGTTTCCGTGGGCCTGTGGGTCGGCACCATCGGTGTGCTGATCGCACTGGTCGTGGCCGATTTCTTCATCGGCGGCCGCAAGCCGCACGAGGTGTCGATCAGGGAGGCCGGAACCTGGACGGTGGTCTGGGTCGTCCTGGCGCTGCTGTTCGGCGGTTTCCTGTGGTGGCACTCCGGCTCGCAGCCGGCCGGTGAGTTCTTCGCCGGGTACATCACCGAGAAGTCGCTCAGCGTGGACAACCTGTTCGTGTTCATCCTGATCATGAGCAAGTTCGCGGTGCCCAGGATCTACCAGCAGCGGGTGCTGATGGTCGGCGTGATCATCGCGCTCGTCCTGCGTGCGGTCTTCATCGCCGGCGGCGCCGCCCTGGTGACCACCTTCTCCTGGGTCTTCTACATCTTCGGCGCCTTCCTGATCTGGACCGCCTGGAAGCTGATCAAGGAAGCCCGCGCCGACGAGGAGGACGCGGAGTTCGAGGAGAACCGCCTGCTCAAGTCCATCGAGCAGCGCTTCCCCTCGACGGACAAGTACCACGGCACCAAGCTCTTCATCCGGGAGAACGGCAAGCGGCTGATGACGCCGATGCTGATCGTGATGCTGGCCATCGGCACCACCGACGTGCTGTTCGCGCTGGACTCGATCCCCGCGATCTTCGGCCTGACCCAGGACCCGTACATCGTCTTCACCGCCAACGCCTTCGCGCTGATGGGTCTGCGCCAGCTGTACTTCCTGATCGGCGGCCTGCTGAAGAAGCTGGTCCACCTCTCGTACGGCCTGTCGGTGATCCTCGGCTTCATCGGCGTCAAGCTGGTGCTGCACGCGCTGCACGAGAGCGGTGTGCACGTGCCGGAGATCGGCATCCCGTTCTCGCTGGGCTTCATCGTGCTGGTCCTGGCCGTCACCACGACCACCAGCCTGGTCGCCTCCCGCAGGGCAGCGCAGGAGAGCCCCGCGGAGGTGGAGGGCTAGCCGGGGCCGGGGCCGGGTTCGAGGTCGAGGTTCGAGGACGGGGCCGGGGCGCGGGGAACCGCGCCCCGACCGCGCTCACCAGCCGCGCTCGCGCCACTCCTCGAGGTGCGGGCGCTCGGCGCCGAGGGTGGTGTCACCGCCGTGGCCGGGGTAGACCCAGGCCTCGTCCGGCAGTGCGTCGAAGATCTTCTCCGTGACGTCCCGGAAGAGCCGGGCGAACCGCTCCGGGTCCTTCTGGGTGTTGCCGATCCCGCCCGGGAAGAGGCAGTCGCCGGTGAACACGTGCGGGTGGCCCTGCGGGTCGTCGTAGACCAGCACGATCGCGCCCGGGGTGTGGCCCGCCAGGTGGCGGACCCGCAGCTCGACCTGGCCGACCCGCAGCACGTCCCCGTCGTCCAGCAGCAGGTCGGTGGGCACCGGGATGCCCGGGGCGTCGATCCGGCCGGCCGCCGTCCGCGCACCGGTCGCGGCGACCACCTCGCCGAGCGCGGCCCAGTGGTCGTGGTGCTGGTGGGTGGTGACCACGGTGGCCAGCTGCTCGCCGACCGACTCCAGCAGCAGCGGCGCCTCGGCGGCGGCGTCGATCAGCAGCTGCTCGTCGGTGGCCCGGCAGCGCAGCAGGTACGCGTTGTTCTCGAACGGGCCGACCGCGATCTTGGTGATGATCAGGTGGGCGAGCTCCCGCACGGCCGGCGGGCCGCCGACCTTCACCGCTCCGTGGTACGTCATCGCGTCGCTGCTCCTCGTCAGTCCTGGGCCGGTGCCGGGCACTCGTACCGAGCGACCGGCACCGGCCACTGGTCGTGCCGGTCAACTGAATCATGGCCCGCTCAGCCCAGCGGCGGAAGCTGTGGCAGTGCGCGGACGGCGTCCGGCAGCAGCTCGCCGCCGCGCCCAAGCCGCAGGCCGGCCCCGGCCGAGCGGCCGGAGACCCAGGCGGTGAGTGCCCGGAGGGGGCCCTCGGCGGTCAGCCCGGGTTCGGCACCGAGCGGACCGAGCTGCGCCCGGGTGCCGGTGTCCTCGGCGAGAAGCAGCACGGCCGGGACCTGTGCCACGGCGAACTGCCCCGCGAGGCGGACCAGTTCGGCGGCGGCGAAGTCCTCGGGCCAGTGCTCGGGGGTGTAGCCGGCGGCGAGGTCGACATGGTGGTACTCCACCTCCTGGCGGCGCTTGGCGAGGAGGTGCAGGGCCGGGAAGACCGCGCCGCTGCGGTGCCGGACCGGGGCGCTCCAGTCGGCGTCGGACAGCTTGGCGGCGGCCTCGGCGAACCGTGCGCCGCTGGCCTCCAGGTCGACGAGCTGCTCGGTGAGCGGGCGGGCGGCGCCGGACCGGATGCCGTCCTCGCGGTCCGTCTCGCTCGCGTACTGGGGGATGTCCCGGCCGGTCCGGGCGCCGTCCAGCAGGTTGACCAGGGAGTCGGCGTTCCGGGAGAGGTGGGCCAGCACGTGGCCGCGGCTCCAGCCGGGCAGCGCGGACGGCTCCCCGACGCTCCCGGGGTCCAGCTCGGTGACGGTGTGCAGCAGCCGGTCGGTGGACTCCGCGACGGCCTTCAGTGCGGCGGTGACGGTCTCGGCATCGGCCATGGTTCCTCCAGTGCGGGGCCCGGCCGGAGCGTTGCCCGGACGGGTGCGTGCTCGTTGACACCGGTGACGGACACCGGCATCGGCGACGGACACCGGTGACGCTACCGGCCCGCAGGGTTCATGAGCAGGGGGTTTCTCCCACCGGGGGAGGGGCTCGGGGGCGGCCCTTCACTCGTTCGGGTGGTCTCGGCTGGACAGGCTCGATAATCGAACGTCTGAGCTAGTAGGCTGACTTGCGGCAAGCTGGAAGAAATCACTCGATTGCTCACTTGACTATGGAGCCGGCCCCATCGCCGGCCGGCTGCGCAGTCGTCGAAGCCATCTCCCCCGGGAAAGGCGCCAGAAGCAGTGGCAGACCGCCTCATCGTCCGCGGTGCTCGCGAGCACAACCTCAAGAACGTCTCGCTCGACCTGCCGCGGGACTCCCTGATCGTCTTCACCGGCCTCTCCGGGTCCGGCAAGTCCTCGCTGGCCTTCGACACGATCTTCGCCGAGGGCCAGCGGCGGTACGTCGAGTCGCTGTCCTCGTACGCGCGCCAGTTCCTCGGCCAGATGGACAAGCCCGACGTGGACTTCATCGAGGGCCTCTCCCCGGCGGTCTCGATCGACCAGAAGTCCACCAACCGCAACCCGCGCTCCACGGTCGGCACCATCACCGAGGTGTACGACTACCTGCGTCTGCTGTTCGCCAGGATCGGCAAGCCGCACTGCCCGCACTGCTCCCGCCCGATCGCCAAGCAGTCCCCGCAGGCCATCGTCGACCGGGTGCTCGAACTCGCCGAGGGCACCCGCTTCCAGGTGCTCAGCCCGGTGGTGCGCGAGCGCAAGGGCGAGTTCGTCGACCTCTTCGCCGACCTCCAGTCCAAGGGCTACGCCCGTGCCCGGGTGGACGGCGTCACCGTCCAGCTGACCGAGCCGCCCACGCTGAAGAAGCAGGAGAAGCACACCATCGAGGTGGTCATCGACCGCCTCACCGTCAAGGAGAGCGCCAAGCGGCGCCTGACGGACTCCGTCGAGACGGCCCTCAAGCTGGCCGGCGGCATGGTGGTGCTCGACTTCGTGGATCTGCCGGAGGACGATCCCGAGCGCGAGCGGATGTTCTCCGAGCACCTCTACTGCCCGTACGACGACGTCTCCTTCGAGGAGCTGGAGCCGCGCTCCTTCTCCTTCAACTCCCCGTTCGGCGCCTGTCCGGACTGCTCGGGCCTGGGCAACCGGATGGAGGTCGACCCCGAGCTGGTCATCCCCGACCCGGAGCGCTCGCTGGAGGACGGCGCGATCCACCCGTGGTCCCAGGGCCACACCAAGGAGTACTTCCAGCGCCTGGTGGACGCCCTCGCAGGCGAGCTGGGCTTCCGCACCGACCTCCCCTGGGCCGGGTTGCCCGCCCGCGCCAGGAAGGCGCTGCTGTACGGGCACAAGACCCAGATCGAGGTCCGCTACCGCAACCGCTACGGGCGCGACCGCTCGTACACCACCTCCTTCGAGGGCGCGATCCCGTTCGTCACCCGCCGCCACTCCGAGGCGGAGAGCGACAGCAGCCGGGAGCGCTTCGAGGGGTACATGCGCGAGGTGCCCTGCCCGACCTGCCGGGGCACGCGCCTCAAGCCGGTGATCCTCTCGGTCACCATCCAGGACAAGTCGATCGCGGACGTCTCGGCGATGTCGATCAGCGACTGCGCCGAGTTCCTGGGTGCGATGAAGCTGACCGCGCGGGACAAGCAGATCGCCGAGCGGGTGCTCAAGGAGGTCAACGAGCGGCTGCGCTTCCTGGTCGACGTCGGCCTGGACTACCTCTCGCTGAACCGGGCCGCGGGCACCCTCTCCGGCGGCGAGGCCCAGCGCATCCGGCTCGCCACCCAGATCGGCTCCGGCCTGGTCGGCGTGCTGTACGTGCTGGACGAGCCGTCCATCGGCCTGCACCAGCGGGACAACCACCGCCTGATCGAGACCCTGGTCAGGCTGCGTGACATCGGCAACACCCTGATCGTGGTCGAGCACGACGAGGACACCATCAAGACCGCCGACTGGGTGGTCGACATCGGCCCCGGCGCCGGTGAGCACGGCGGCAAGGTGGTGCACTCCGGATCGCTGAAGGAGCTGCTGGCCAACAAGGAGTCGATGACCGGCCAGTACCTCTCCGGCAAGCGCTCCATCCCGATCCCGGCCGCCCGCCGCGACCGGGACAGGAAGCGGCAGATCACCGTGCACGGCGCCCGCGAGCACAACCTCCAGGACGTCACGGTCGGCTTCCCGCTCGGCACCTTCACCGCGATCACGGGTGTCTCGGGCTCGGGCAAGTCCACCCTGGTCAACGACATCCTCTACACCCACCTCGCCCGCGAGCTGAACGGCGCCCGCAGCGTCCCCGGCCGGCACACCCGGATCACCGGCACCGACCTGGTGGACAAGGTGGTGCACGTCGACCAGTCGCCGATCGGCCGCACCCCGCGGTCCAACCCGGCCACCTACACCGGCGTGTTCGACCACGTCCGCAGGCTCTTCGCGGAGACCCAGGAGGCGAAGGTCCGCGGCTACCTGCCGGGCCGCTTCTCCTTCAACGTCAAGGGCGGCCGCTGCGAGAACTGTTCCGGCGACGGCACCATCAAGATCGAGATGAACTTCCTGCCGGACGTCTACGTCCCCTGCGAGGTCTGCCACGGCGCCCGCTACAACCGGGAGACGCTGGAGGTCCACTACAAGGGCAAGTCCATCTCCGAGGTGCTGGACATGCCGATCGAGGAGGCCCTGCACTTCTTCGAGGCCGTCCCGGCGATCGCCCGCCACCTGCGCACCCTCAACGACGTCGGCCTCGGCTACGTCCGGCTCGGCCAGTCCGCGCCGACGCTGTCCGGCGGTGAGGCGCAGCGCGTCAAACTCGCCTCCGAGCTGCAGAAGCGTTCCACCGGGCGGACGGTCTACGTGCTGGACGAGCCCACCACCGGCCTGCACTTCGAGGACATCAGCAAGCTGATCAAGGTGCTCGACGGCCTGGTGGAGAAGGGCAACACCGTGATCGTCATCGAGCACAACCTCGATGTGATCAAGACGGCCGACTGGGTCGTGGACATGGGCCCCGAGGGCGGCAGCGGCGGCGGCACGGTGGTCGCCGAGGGCACGCCCGAGGAGATCGCCGCGACCACGGCCAGCCACACCGGCAAGTTCCTCCGCGACATCCTGGGCGACGGCCAGGTCGACGCCCCGGCCCCGGCCAAGCCGAGGAAGGCCGCCCCCCGCAAGCGGGCCGCCGCGAAGAAGTAGCGCCTTCCCCCGGGAGCCCGGGGGCCGAGCGCGATCGGGCCGGCACATCAGGGGCGCGGGGAACCGCGCGACCAGCCCTCCACGGAGGCGCGTGGTCCCGCGCACGGTTCCCCGCGCCCCTGGCGGTGCACGGCTGACCGGGTGCCCTGTGGCTCGGACCGTGCACGGTCGGTCGCGCGGCTCCCCGCGCCCCCGAGGGGTCTCCCCGTGCTCCCGAGGAGGCCGGTCGGGCGTTCAAAGGTTGCGGGCATAGACTGCCGCCGGTCCTGCCCCTACCCCGCCCCGAGGGAGACGCCACCGATGTCCGAGGCCGTCGAGAACCCCACTGCCGCCACGCCCGAGACCTCCCGCCGGACGCTGCTGTGCGGCGCGAGCGCCGTGCTGGCCGTCGGCGGTGCAGTCGCGGTCAGCGGCTGTTCCTCGTCCGCTTCCTCCTCGTCCACCGGCGACAGCTCGGCCACGGGCGCCGCCGGCGGCAAGTCGACCAAGGCCGCCGGCCAGCCGGCCAGTCCGGTCTCCGTCGGCCCGGCGACGGACGTCCCGGTCGGCGGCGGCGCGGTCTACCGCGAGAAGAAGATCGTGGTGACCCAGCCGACGGCCGGTCAGTACAAGGCGTTCAGTGCCGTCTGCACCCACGCGGGCTGCGTCGTGGACAAGGTCGCGAACGGCCAGATCCAGTGCCCCTGTCACGGCAGCCGCTTCGCGATCGCGGACGGTGCCGTCCAGGACGGCCCGGCGCCGAGCCCGCTGCCGGAGTACAAGGTCACCGTGCAGGGCGGCAGCCTCGAGGTCACACCCGCCTGACCGCCGGTCCACGCCGCTCCCATACAACACCGGTCACCGTGACCGGTGTTCGGGACGGCCTCCGGAGTGTCGGTGCGGATCGGTACGGTAGAGGCATGGCCGACCCCTCCACGTACCGCCCGGCGCCCGGTGCGATCCCGACCTCGCCCGGTGTCTACAAGTTCCGTGACGCGCACGGGCGGGTCATCTACGTCGGCAAGGCCAAGAGCCTGCGGCCGCGCCTGTCCTCGTACTTCCAGGACATCGCGGGCCTGCATCCGCGGACGGCGACCATGGTCACCACCGCCGCCTCGGTGGAGTGGACGGTGGTCGCCACCGAGGTCGAGGCGCTCCAGCTGGAGTACTCCTGGATCAAGGAGTTCGACCCGCGGTTCAACGTCAAGTACCGCGACGACAAGAGCTACCCGGAGCTCGCGGTCACCCTGGGCGAGGAGTTCCCCCGGGTCCAGGTGATGCGCGGGGCGCACAAGAAGGGCGTGCGCTACTTCGGTCCGTACGGGCACGCCTGGGCGATCCGCGAGACGGTCGACCTGATGCTGCGGGTCTTCCCCGTCCGCACCTGCTCCAACGGCGTGTTCAAGCGCGCCCGGCAGGTCGGCCGGCCCTGTCTGCTCGGCTACATCGGCAAGTGCGCCGCGCCCTGCGTCGGAAAGGTCTCGCAGGCCGAACACGCCGCGCTGGCCGAGGAGTTCTGCGACTTCATGGCCGGCCGCACCGGTGGCTACCTGCGCCGCCTGGAGCAGCAGATGCAGGAGGCCGCCGTCGCGATGGAGTACGAGCGCGCGGCCCGGCTGCGCGACGACATCGCCGCCCTCAGAAGCGCGATGGAGAAGAACGCGGTGGTCCTCGGCGACGGCACCGACGCCGACCTGTTCGCCCTCGCCGAGGACGAGTTGGAGGCCGCCGTGCAGATCTTCCACGTCCGCGGCGGCCGGGTCCGCGGCCAGCGCGGCTGGGTCACCGACAAGGTCGAGGACGTCGACACCGCCGCCCTGGTCGAGCACGCGCTCCAGCAGCTCTACGGCGGCGGCACCGAGTCCGTCCCGCGCGAGGTGCTGGTCCCCGAGCTGCCCCGGCCGCTGGAGCCCGTCCAGCAGTGGCTCACCGGCCTGCGCGGTGCCCAGGTCGACCTGCGGGTGCCGCAGCGCGGCGACAAGAAGGACCTGATGGCCACGGTCCAGCGCAACGCCCAGCAGGCGCTGGCGCTGCACAAGACCAAGCGCGCCTCCGACCTGACCACCCGCAGCCGGGCCCTCCAGGAGATCACCGACGCCCTGGAGTTGGACTCCGTCCCGCTGCGGATCGAGTGCTTCGACATCTCGCACCTCCAGGGCGACGACGTGGTCGCCTCGATGGTGGTCTTCGAGGACGGGCTGGCCCGCAAGAGCGAGTACCGCCGGTTCCAGATCCGGGGGTTCGCGGGCCAGGACGACGTCCGCTCGATGCACGAGGTGATCAGCCGGCGCTTCCGCCGCTACCTCCAGGAGCGAGAGCAGACCGGCGAGTGGGCCGTCCCGGAGGAGGACGACGAGACCACCGCGAGCGGCCCGGTCGACTCCGAGACCGGCCGTCCGCGCCGCTTCGCCTACCCGCCCCAGCTGCTGGTGGTCGACGGCGGTCAGCCCCAGGTCGCCGCCGCCAAGCGGGCGTTGGACGAGCTGGGCATCGACGACGTCGCACTCTGCGGGCTGGCCAAGCGCCTTGAGGAGGTCTGGCTGCCCGGTGAGGACGACCCGGTGGTGCTGCCGCGCAGCAGCGAGGGCCTGTACCTGCTCCAGCGGGTCCGCGACGAGGCGCACCGCTTCGCGATCACGTACCAGCGCAGCAAGCGCGCCAAGCGGTTCACGGCGGGGGAGCTGGACTCCGTCGCAGGTCTCGGCGAGACTCGCCGGAAAGCGTTGCTCAAGCACTTCGGCTCGCTGAAGAAACTGCGCGCGGCCACCGTGGACGAACTCTGCGAGGTCCCGGGCATCGGCAGGCGGACGGCGGAAACTGTTGCCGCAGCGTTGGCCTCCCGTACACCGGCCGCACCTGCGGTGAACACCGCAACCGGCGAGATCATTGAAGACGACGCACCGCAGGAGACGCCGTGACGGCCGACGCCGCCCGTCAGTCCTCGTGCTCCGGTTTCACTCCCGCGGGTGAGACAGGGATGCCCGGCGACGCCAGACGCGTTCTCCTCAGCAGAACCACCGAAAGCGGGGAACCGAAGTGACAGTGTCCGAGCAGGGGGGGACCTCCCAGCCGAAGGCCGGGGGAGAGAGCGCCCCAGAGCTGGTGATCATCTCCGGGATGTCCGGAGCCGGCCGCAGCACCGCCGCCAAGTGTCTGGAGGACTTGGGCTGGTTCGTCGTCGACAACCTCCCGCCGGCCCTCATTCCGACCATGGTCGACCTCGGCGCCCGCTCCCAGGGCGCGGTGCCCCGGATCGGCGTCGTGGTCGACGTCCGGGGCCGCAAGTTCTTCGACGACCTGCTGACCTCCCTGGACGAGTTGGAGAAGCGCGGCGTCCGGCTCCGGGTGGTCTTCCTGGAGTCCTCGGACGACGCCCTGGTGCGCCGCTTCGAGTCGGTCCGCCGCCCGCACCCGCTGCAGGGCGACGGCCGGATCGTCGACGGCATCAGCCAGGAGCGCGAGCTGCTGCGCGACCTGCGCGGCGAGGCCGATCTGGTGATCGACACCTCCAACCTCAACGTCCACCAGCTGCGCAGCAAGATGGACGCGCAGTTCAGCGACCACGACGAGCCCGAGCTGCGGGCCACCGTGATGTCGTTCGGCTTCAAGTACGGTCTTCCGGTCGACGCCGACCTGGTGGTGGACTGCCGGTTCCTGCCCAACCCGCACTGGGTGCCCGAGCTGCGGGCCCGTACCGGCACCGACGGTGACGTCGCCGACTACGTCTTCCAGCAGGCCGGGGCCAACGAGTTCCTCGACGGCTACGCCGAGCTCCTCAAGATCGTGACCGAGGGGTACCGCAGGGAGGGCAAGCGCTACATGACCCTTGCCGTAGGCTGCACCGGTGGCAAGCATCGCAGCGTCGCGATGTCCGAGCGTCTGACGAAACGTCTGATCGCGGACGGCGTTGAAACGGTGCTGGTCCACCGCGACATGGGCAGGGAGTGAGCCTGCGGGAGTGACAACACCGCCCCGCCGGCCGCTCACCGGGGTATGAAACAGGAACGTGGGGTCGGTGTGACGGGATACTCGCCAGTGCGGCAGCAGCTCCAGCACAGGTCTGCCGACCGGCGAGAACAGGCGGCACCCAGGCCTCGCCCAGGCGCGCCCAGAATCACCGCGCTGGGCGGGGGCCAGGGGCTGTCCGCCTCGCTCTCGGCGCTGCGCCGCCTGACCACCGAGCTCACCGCCGTGGTCACCGTCGCCGACGACGGCGGCTCCAGCGGACGGCTGCGCACCGAGCTCGGTGTGCTGCCGCCCGGGGATCTGCGCAAGGCGCTGGCGGCACTCTGCGGCGACGACGACTGGGGCCGCACCTGGTCCGAGGTGATCCAGCAGCGCTTCACCGGGGACGGCGAGCTCGGCGGGCATGCGGTCGGCAACCTGCTGATCGTCGCGCTCTGGGAGAAGCTGGGCGACCCGGTGGAGGCGCTCAACTGGGTCGGCCGCCTGCTCAACGTACAGGGCCGGGTGCTGCCGATGTCGGCCGTCCCGCTGGACATCGAGGCCGAGGTGCGCGGCCACGACCCGGAGCGCCCGGACGAGATCAGCTTCGTCCGGGGCCAGGCCGACGTCGCCGTCACCCCCGGCACGGTCCAGTCGATCCGACTGCTGCCCGAGGAGCCGCCGGCCGTGCCGGAGGCGGTGGAGGCGGTGCTGGAGGCGGACTGGGTGGTGCTCGGTCCGGGCTCCTGGTTCACCAGCGTGCTGCCGCACCTGCTGGTCCCCGAGCTGGCCAAGGCGCTCACCGAGACCCGGGCCCGTCGGCTGCTGACCCTCAACCTGGCCCCGCAACCGGGGGAGACCGAGGGCTTCACCCCGCAGCGCCACCTGGAGGTGATCGCCGACCACGCCCCGGAGCTGGCGGTGGATGCGATCCTGGTGGACGAGCAGGCGGTCACCGGCGGGGCCTTCGGGGTGGCCGACCTGGAGGGCCTGGAGAAGGCCGCCGAGCGGATGGGCGCCGCCCTGGTCCTCGGCAAGGTGGCCAGGACGGACGGGACACCGCGACACGACCCGGAGCTCTTGGCGGCTGCGTACGACCGGATTTTCCGGACACATGGAAGGATCGGCCCATGGCGATGACGGCAGCGGTGAAGGACGAAATCAGCCGGCTCCCCGTCACCCGGGCCTGCTGCCGCAAGGCGGAGGTCTCGGCGATCCTGCGGTTCGCGGGCGGTCTGCACATTGTGAGCGGCCGGATCGTGATCGAGGCGGAGCTGGACACCGGCATGGCGGCGCGACGGCTGCGCAAGGACCTGCTGGAGATCTTCGGACACTCCTCGGACCTGGTGGTGATGGCCCCCGGCGGCCTGCGACGCGGCAGCCGGTACGTGGTGCGGGTGGTGAAGGACGGCGAACTGCTGGCCCGGCAGACCGGGCTGGTGGACGGGCGCGGGCGGCCGATCCGGGGACTGCCCCCGGCGGTGGTCTCCGGGGCGACGTGTGACGCGGAGGCGGCCTGGCGCGGGGCCTTCCTGGCGCACGGCTCGCTGACCGAGCCGGGCAGGTCCTCCTCCCTGGAGATCACCTGTCCGGGTTCCGAGGCGGCCCTGGCGCTGGTCGGCGCGGCCCGGAGGCTCGGCATCCCGGCCAAGGCCCGCGAGGTGCGCGGGGTGGACCGGGTGGTGATCAGGGACGGCGACGCGATCGGTGCGCTGCTGACCAGGCTGGGCGCGCACGAGTCGGTGCTGGCCTGGGAGGAGCGCCGGATGCGCCGCGAGGTCCGGGCCACCGCCAACCGGCTGGCCAACTTCGACGACGCCAACCTGCGCCGCTCGGCCCGCGCGGCGGTCGCGGCCGGTGCCAGGGTGGCCCGCGCACTGGAGATCCTCGGGGACGAGGTGCCCGAGCACCTGGCCGCCGCGGGTCAGCTGCGGATGCAGCACAAGCAGGCCTCGCTGGAGGAGCTGGGGGCGCTCGCCGACCCGCCGCTGACCAAGGACGCGGTGGCCGGACGGATCCGCCGGCTGCTGGCGATGGCCGACAAGCGCGCCGCCGAGCTGGGCCTGCCCAGCACCGAGGCCAACCTGACGGACGAGATGGCGCTCAATTGACCGGATCCGATTGACGGAGTAGCACCGTTTCATCTTCCGAACGGCCGGTGTACCACATCGTGGACACCGGCCGTTCCGTGCCGGGGCCGCCGACCCCGGTTTCGCCCCCCGCGTCACCGGCGCAGGTAGCAGGCCGTCGGGCGGCCCGGATCAACTGCCCTGCCGGGGTGGGACCGAGGGGCCGGGGAGGGCCTGCGGGGCCGCCACGCCATGGGCTTGACGGAGAGGCGATGTGCCCAGGCGAGCCCGGGAGAGGTAGGGTCGTGGGTGGTCGGGGACATCCCAAATTCCACCCCGTCGGCAATAGGGCCGACGTACCTAATAAGGAGATCGGTTCGTGACGATCCGGGTAGGCATCAACGGATTCGGCCGCATCGGCCGCAACTTCTTCCGTGCGGTTAAGGCCCAGGGCGCGGACATCGAGATCGTCGGTGTCAACGACCTGACCGACACGAAGACCCTGGCACACCTGCTCAAGTACGACTCGATCCTGGGCACCTTCCCGGGCGAGGTCAGCCACACCTCCGACAGCATCACCGTCGACGGCAAGACCTTCAAGGTCATCGCCGAGCGCGACCCGGCCAACCTCCCCTGGGGCGAGCTGGGTGCGGACGTCGTCATCGAGTCCACCGGTATCTTCACCAAGGCCGAGGCGGCCAAGAAGCACGTCACCGCCGGCGCCAAGAAGGTCATCATCTCGGCGCCCGCCACCGACGAGGACGTCACCATCGTCATGGGCGTCAACGACGACAAGTACGACCCGGCGAACCACACGGTCATCTCCAACGCCTCCTGCACCACCAACTGCGTGGCGCCGCTGGCGAAGGTGCTGAACGAGAACTTCGGCATCGTCAAGGGCCTGATGACCACGGTCCACGCGTTCACCAACGACCAGGTCACCCTGGACTTCCCGCACAAGGACCTGCGCCGCGCCCGCGCCGCGTCGATCAACATCATCCCGACCTCGACCGGTGCCGCCAAGGCCACCGCGCTGGTCCTGCCGGAGCTCAAGGGCAAGCTGGACGGCACCTCGCTGCGCGTCCCGGTCCCGACCGGCTCGATCACCGACCTGGTCGTGACGCTGGAGCGCGAGGTCACCGTCGAGGAGGTCAACGCGGCCTTCCAGAAGGCGTCCGAGGGCAGCCTCAAGGGCATCCTGCAGTACACCGAGGACCCGATCGTCTCCTCCGACATCGTGAACTCGCCGTTCTCCACGATCTTCGACTCCCTGATGACCATGGTCCAGGGCAACCAGGTCAAGGTCTTCGGCTGGTACGACAACGAGTGGGGCTACTCCAACCGCCTGGTCAACCTGACCACCCTCGTCGGTGGCCAGCTCTGACCTGCCGGAGCTGACGTGATGTAAGGGGCAGGGCCCGGAAGGCAGTCGAGCCGTCCGGGCCCTTCCTCTGCGCACCCTCACTCTTCCTCATGGCACGGTGCTGTGCCGTCGCCAGGCGTCACCTTCCCCCGGGAGAACGAAGTTGAAGACCATCGAAGACCTGGACGTCGCCGGTAAGCGGGTGTTCGTCCGCGCCGACCTCAACGTCCCGCTGTCCGACGGCCGGATCACCGACGACGGCCGGATCCGCGCCGTCGCCCCGACCATCGCCAAGCTGCTGGAGCGCGGCGCCCGCGTGGTCGTCGCCTCGCACCTGGGCCGCCCGAAGGGCGAGCCCGACCCGCAGTTCTCCCTCGCCCCGGTCGCCGTGCGCCTGGGTGAGGTGCTCGGCACGTCCGTCTCGTTCGCCACCGACACGGTGGGCGAGAGCGCGAAGGCCACCGTCGCCGCCCTGGCCGACGGCGAGGTCACGCTGCTCGAGAACCTGCGTTTCAACGCGGGCGAGACCAGCAAGGACGACGCCGAGCGCGGTGCCTTCGCAGACCAGCTGGCCGCCCTGGCCGACGTCTACGTCGGCGACGGCTTCGGCGCGGTGCACCGCAAGCACGCCTCGGTCTACGACCTGCCGGCCCGACTGCCGCACGCCGTCGGCGACCTGATCGCCACCGAGGTCGGCGTACTCAAGCGCCTCACCGACGAGGTCGCCCGTCCGTACGTGGTGGTGCTCGGCGGCGCCAAGGTCTCGGACAAGCTCGGCGTGATCGACAGCCTGCTGGGCAAGGCCGACAAGATCCTGGTCGGCGGCGGCATGGCGTACACCTTCCTCGCGGCCCTGGGTCACGAGGTCGGCATCTCGCTGCTGCAGAAGGACCAGATCCCGACCGTCCTGGAGTACCTGGAGCGGGCGAAGGCCAAGAACGTCGAGTTCGTCCTGCCGGTGGACGTCGCGGTCTCCGCGCACTTCCCGGACACCAAGACGCACGCGCCGGTCGCGGACTTCGAGATCGTCGACGCGGACAAGATCCCCGCGACCAAGGAGGGCCTGGACATCGGCCCGAAGACGCGGGAGCTGTTCGCCTCGAAGCTGGCCGACGCCGCGACGGTGTTCTGGAACGGTCCGGTGGGCGTCTTCGAGCACCCGACGTTCGCCGAGGGCTGCAAGTCCGTCGCTCAGGCCCTGCAGGACAGCGACGCATTCACCGTGGTCGGAGGCGGCGACTCCGCCGCAGCCGTCCGCATCCTGGGCTTCGACGAGACGGAGTTCGGGCACATCTCGACCGGCGGTGGCGCGAGCCTCGAGTACCTGGAGGGCAAGACCCTTCCCGGACTCGCCGCCCTGGAAGGCTGATCGCATGACGACGCGTCTCCCGCTGATGGCGGGCAACTGGAAGATGAACCTCAACCACCTCGAGGCCATCGCCCACACCCAGAAGCTGGCCTTCGCGCTGGCCGAGAAGGACTACGAGGCGGTCGAGGTGGCGATCCTGCCGCCGTTCACCGACCTGCGTTCGGTGCAGACCCTGGTCGACGGCGACAAGCTGAAGATCAAGTACGGCGCCCAGGACCTCTCGGCGCACGACTCCGGTGCGTACACGGGTGAGATCTCCGGGCCGATGCTCGCCAAGCTGAAGTGCACCTACGTGGCCATCGGCCACTCGGAGCGCCGCCAGTACCACGGCGAGAACGAGGAGATCGTCAACGCCAAGGTCAAGGCGGCCTACCGCAACGGCCTGCTGCCGATCCTGTGCATCGGCGAGCCGCTGGAGATCCGCAAGGCCGGCACCCACGTCGAGTACACCCTGGCGCAGCTGGACGGTGCGCTGAAGGACGTCCCGGCGGCCGAGGCCGAGCAGATCGTCGTCGCGTACGAGCCGGTCTGGGCGATCGGCACCGGCGAGGTGGCGACCCCGGAGGACGCCCAGGAGGTCTGCGCGGCGATCCGCGTCCGCCTGGCCGAGCTGTACGACGCCGAGCTGGCCGACAAGGTCCGCATCCTGTACGGCGGTTCGGTGAAGTCCTCCAGCGCGGCCGGTCTGATGGCCAAGGCCGACATCGACGGTGCCCTGATCGGCGGCGCCTCGCTGGACGCCGACGAGTTCGTCAAGATCGTGCGCTACCGCGAGCAGGCAGTAGGCTAACGCCGCCGCAGCAACGTAGGCTTTGGGGCCGGACCGCTTCTGGCGGCCCGGCCCCTTCGCCGAAGATACGAGAGAGTTGGTCCCCGCCGTGGTTCTCGGGTTCTCGATTGCCCTGATCATCTTCAGTCTGCTGATGGTCCTCCTGGTGCTGCTGCACAAGGGGAAGGGCGGCGGCCTGTCCGACATGTTCGGTGGCGGCGCGATGTCGGCCGGCGGCGGCTCCGCGGTGGCCGAGCGCAACCTCGACCGCATCACCATCATCGTGGGCATCGGCTGGTTCGCCTGCATCGTGGTGCTCGGTCTGCTGCTCAAGTACAAGTAGTCCGGCTGCGGTTGCCCGCGGGCAACCGGTCCTTCGGCTCGGCCGAGTCGGCCGGGGAACTGACGGTCCGTCTCCCGGGCGCTTATGCTGAAATGCGCCCGGAGGCGGTGGTGGCAGATCCTTAACTCCCGCTTACACTGGGACGACTTCGCCACCGTCCGCAGATAGCGGCGGGCGGCAGTGGATACGCAGGGAGTCAGACCGTGGCAAGTGGCAACGCCATCCGTGGCAGCAGAGTAGGCGCCGGCCCGATGGGCGAGGCGGAGCGCGGCGAGTCCGCCCCCCGTAACCGGATCTCCTTCTGGTGCGCCAACAAGCACGAGACGCGTCCCAGCTTCGCGGCCGAGGCTGCGATCCCGGACACCTGGGACTGCCCGCGCTGCGGCTTCCCGGCCGGCCAGGACGAGCACAACCCGCCGGCGCCCTCGCGCAACGAGCCGTACAAGACCCACCTCGCGTACGTCCGCGAGCGCCGTACCGACGCGGACGGCGAGGCCATCCTGGCCGAGGCGCTCGCCAAGCTGCGCGGCGAGATCTGAGCGGGCGTCACCGCAGTAACCAGGGCTGGGCCGTTGGCCCGGCCCTATTTTTTTCACCTCGATGAGCCCCGTCGTCGGCCTCGGTTGACGAGCGGGGCTCTCTTGCACCACCATTCCACTAATTAACTAGTGGAATGGTGGTGCAAGTGGTCGACTATCGCATCGACCGGCGAAGTGGAGTCGCCACCTACCTCCAGATCGTGCAGCAGACCAAGCAGGCGCTCAGGCTCGGCCTGCTGGTGCCGGGGGACCGGCTGCCGACCGCCAAGCAGGTGGTGGAAGCCACCGCCATCAATCCGAACACGGTGCTGAAGGCCTACCGGGAACTGGAGCGCGAGGGGCTCGTCGCCCCCCGCCCCGGCCTCGGCACCTTCGTCCTGCGCACGCTCGCGCACGAGGAGGCGGCTCCCGACTCCCCGCTGCGGGCCGAACTGGCGGTCTGGGCCGCCAAGGCACGGCAGACGGGGCTGGACCGGGACGACGTCACCGCGCTGGTCGCGGCCGTGGTCGACGAGGAGTACACGGCCCGTCCCGGGGACGCGGCCGCGAAAGACAAGGGGAACCTATGACCGAGCTGTACTCCGGCGACCCGGGCGGGCACGCCGGGACCCGGATGTCCGCCCTGGAGGCCGACGGCCTCGGCAAGCGCTACCGGCGCGGCTGGGCCCTGCGGAACTGCTCCTTCCGGCTGCCCGCCGGGCGGATCTGCGCGATGGTCGGCCCGAACGGGGCCGGCAAGAGCACCCTGTTGTCCATCGCCGCGCACCTGCTGATGCCCACCGAGGGCACCGTCGAGGTCTTCGGCCGCCCGCTGGACGCCGCGGAGAACCGGGACCGGATCGGGTACGTCGCCCAGGACAAGCCGCTCTACAGCGGCTTCACCGTCGCCGAGACCCTGCGCCTGGGCCGCGACCTCAACCCCGGCTGGGACCAGGCGAAGGCGGAGGCGGTGCTGGCCGGCGGCCGGTTCCCGCGCTCCGCCAGGATCGGCTCGCTCTCCGGCGGCCAGCGCACCCGGGTCTCGCTCGCCGTGGCCCTCGGCAAGCAGCCCGACCTGCTGATCCTGGACGAGCCGATGTCCGACCTCGACCCGGTGGCCCGCCACGAGCTGATGGGCCTGCTGATGGCGGAGGCCGCCGAGCGCGGCACCACCGTCCTGATGTCCTCGCACGTGGTCGCCGAGCTGGAGGACGCCTGCGACTACCTGGTCCTGCTCGCCGACGGCAAGGTCCTCCTTGCGGGTGACATCGAGGAGCTCCTCGACGCCCACCTGCTCGTCACCGCGGCCGTCGCCGAGGACGGGACGCCGGCCGAGCTCGCCCCGCACCAGGTGATCGAGACCCGCCGCAGCGGGCGCCAACTCACCGCACTGGTCCGCCCGCGCGGGCCGCTGCCCGGCAGCTGGCACGCCGAGACACCCACCCTGGAGGAACTCCTGCTGGCCCACCTGCGCGCCTCCGGCGCGCCCGCCCTGCTCACCGACGAGGCCCGCCCGGCCGTTGCGGGGGAGGCGGCATGAGCACCCACCTGAGCACCGCCACCGAGGCCGGGACGCGTACACCGGTCCGTCCGCGGTCGGCCCGGCAGAGCCTCGGCTGGCTGATGTGGCGTCAGCAGCGGCTGACGATCGCCCTCTGGCTGGCCGTCATCGCGGTGGCCGTGGTGGCCTTCCCGTTCCTGCGCAGCGAGATGGTCGACTACATCGACACCAAGCACATCGCCGGCTGCGCCGAGATCAGCCTGGACCCCCGGTGCCAGGGGGTGGGCATGCAGCAGGCGGTGGAGCAGTTCCGGGAGAGCTACGGGCTGCTGATCAAGGGGATCGGCCTGCTGCTCCTGCTGCTGCCCGCGATGGCCGGAGTCTTCGTGGGGGCGCCGCTGTTCGCCCGGGAGCTGGAGAGCGGCACCTGGCGGCTGGTCCTGGCGCAGTCGGTCGGCCGGCGTCGCTGGACGGCCGCCAAACTGGTCACCGCCGGGCTGGTCGGGGCGCTCGGCTCCGCGACGCTGATGATGCTCTACCGCTGGCTCTGGCAGCCCTCCGCAAACGACGTCTCCGGGGTGGCCTGGTCCGCCCGCGTGTTCATCGTCTCCGGCGGGCCGGTACTGATCGCCACCGTGCTGCTGGCGCTGGCGGTCGGCGCGACCGTCGGGGCCCTGCTGGGCCGGGTGGTCCCGGCGATGGGCGTGACCCTCGCGGTGGTCGCGGCGCTCCAGTACGGGATGTCCGTGGTCCGCCCGTACCTGTGGAGTTCGGAAACCATGCTGGTCCCGCGGTCCTCGCTGCCCAACGACGTGTGGGGCTTCGGCCAGGGCTACCAGCTCCCGGACGGCACCCGGCTGGCCATCGACGCCTGTACGTCCAGCAGCGACTACGCGGCCTGCCTGGGCAACGCCAGGGAGTACAGCGAGGTGCACCGCGCCTCGGACTACTGGCCGCTGCAGGGCGTCGAGTCCGGCATCTGCCTGGTGCTGGCCGCCGCGCTGGTGGTGTTCCTGCTGGTCCGTACCCGCCGGTCGGTCTAGACGGCGCGCTCCGGACAGCGGAACGGGGCTGAACGGCGGTGCACCGCACCGCCGTTCAGCCCCGAATGCTCCCGACGGCTAGGCCGGCGGGTAGAGACCGGCCGGGATCTTCGTGGCCGCCGTGCGGTCGAGCAGCCACAGCGTGCGGCTGAGACCGCGGGCGCCGGAGGCCGGCGCCTGGATCTCGCCGGGCCCGGAGAGGGCCATCGCGACGGCGTCGGCCTTGTCCTCGCCGGCCGCGAGCAGCCAGACCTCGCGCGCCGCCCGGATGGCCGGAAGGGTGAGCGAGATCCGGGTGGGCGGCGGCTTGGGCGCCCCGCGCACGCCGATCACGGTCAGCTCGCGCTCCCGGACACCCGGGTGCTCGGGGAAGAGCGAGGCGACATGGGTGTCCGGGCCGACGCCGAGCAGCAGCACGTCGAAGGCCGGGACACCGGCGTGGTCGCCGGGGCCGGCCGCGTGGGCCAGCTCCTGGGCGTACCGCGCGGCGGCGGCCTCCACGTCGGAGCCGTCCACCCCGTCCGAGGCGGGCATCTCGTGCACCCGCGCCGGGTCGAGCGGGACGGCGTCGAGCAGCTCGGCCCGCGCCTGGACGGCGTTCCGGTCCGGGTCCGCGGCGGGGACGAAGCGCTCGTCGCCCCACCAGAGCTCCAGGTTGGCCCAGTCCACCGCGTCGCGCGCCGGGGAGGCGGCGATCGCGGCGAGCAGGGCGTTGCCGTTGCGCCCGCCCGTGAGCACCACCGAAGCGGTGCCACGGGCGGCCTGGGCGTCCACGATCCGGGTGATCAGCCGGGCGGCGGTCGCCTGGGCCATCAGCTCCTTGTCGCGGTGGACGACCAGCTGCGGGGTGGTGGCAGCCGTCACGATGCCGACCGCTTCCGGGGAGCGGCCTTCTTCGCGGCGCCCTTCTCGGCCTTGTCGTCCTCGGCCGCATCGGCCGCGCCGTCCGCTGCTGCGCCGTCCGCTGCTGCGCCGTCCGCTGCCGCGCCGTCCGCGCCCGCGGCCGACTGCGGGTCCGCGGACTGCGGGTCCGCCGGGGCGGGCTCCTGCAGCCGGTCGACCGGGGTGCGGACGGCGGTCGCGTAGATGTCGTCCGGGTCGAGGCGACGCAGCTCCTCGGCGATCAGCTCCGAGGTCTCCCGGCGCTTGAGCGCGACCTGGCGGTCGGGCGAACCGGGCATGGAGAGCGTGCCCATCAGGCCGTCCGGGCGGTCCAGGACGATGGCGCCGTCCTTGGTGCGCAGGGTGACCGAGGTGATCCCGGGCCCCGCCGTGACCACCCGCTCGACCGGGACGCGCAGCCGGGTCATCAGCCACAGCCCGAGCAGCTCGACGCTCGGGTTGTAGGGCTCGCCCTCGACCACGGCGGAGACGATCTTCGCCGGATGCTGGTCCAGGGCCGCGGCCAGCATGGAGCGCCAGCCGGTGATCCGGGTCCAGGCCAGGTCGGTGTCGCCGGGGGCGTAGCTCTCGGCCCGCTGGGCGAGCTGGCCGACCGGGGACTCCGCGGTGACCGCGTCGGTGATCCGGCGCTGGGCGAGCGCGCCCAGCGGGTCCTGGGCCGGGTGCTGGGGTGCGTTCTCCGGCCACCAGACCACCACGGGGGCGTCGGGCAGCAGCAGCGGCAGCACCACCGACTGGGCGTGCGCGGTGAGTTCACCGTGCATGCGCAGGATGACGGTCTCGCCCGAACCGGCGTCCGAGCCGACCAGGATCTCGGCGTCCAGCCGGGTCTCGGCCCGGGCCCGGGGCGAGCGTCCGGCGCGCTTGATCACCGCGAGGGTGCGGTTCGGGTGCTCGCGCGAGGCGTCGTTGGCGGCCTTGAGCGCGTCGTAGGCACTGCCCTCGTCGGTGACGATGACGAGGGTGAGCACCATGCCGGCGGCGCCGGCTCCGCTGGCCCGGCGGGCGTCCATCAGCGAAGCGTTGATCTTGCTGGACGTGGTGTTGGTCAGGTCGATCTTCATGGCCGACGCCAGCTCCTGCCGTCTCGTGCGAGCATCTCGTCCGCCTCGGCGGGCCCCCAGGTCCCGGCCGGGTACTGGGCGGGCTTGCCGTGGGTGTCCCAGTACTTCTCGATCGGGTCGAGGATCCGCCAGGAGAGCTCGACCTCCTGGTGCCGGGGGAACAGGTTGGCGTCGCCGAGCAGGACGTCCAGGATGAGCCGCTCGTACGCCTCCGGGCTGGACTCGGTGAAGGACTCGCCGTACTGGAAGTCCATGGTGACGTCGCGCACCTCGAAGGAGGTGCCGGGCACCTTGGAGCCGAACCGCACCGTCACGCCCTCGTCCGGCTGCACCCGGATGACCAGCGCGTTCTGCCCCAGCTCCTCGGTCGCGTAGGCGTCGAAGGGCAGGTACGGGGCGCGCTTGAAGACCACCGCGATCTCGGTGACCCGGCGGCCCAGGCGCTTGCCGGTGCGCAGGTAGAACGGGACGCCCGCCCAGCGGCGGTTGTTGATCTCCAGCTTGATCGCCGCGTAGGTGTCGGTCTTGGAGTTGGGGTCGATGCCGTCCTCGTCCAGGTACCCGAGCACCTCCTCGCCGCCCTGCCAGCCGGCCGCGTACTGGCCGCGCACGGTGTGCTTGCCCAGGTCGGCCGGGAGCTTGACCGCGCTCAGCACCTTGAGCTTCTCGGCGACCAGCGCCTTCGGGTGGAAGGACGCGGGCTCCTCGATCGCGGTGAGGGCCATCAGCTGGATCAGGTGGTTCTGGATGACGTCCCGGGCGGCGCCGATGCCGTCGTAGTACCCGGCCCGGCCGCCGATGCCGATGTCCTCGGCCATGGTGATCTGCACGTGGTCGACGTACGACCGGTTCCAGATCGGCTCGAACATCGTGTTGGCGAACCGGAGCGCCAGGATGTTCTGGACCGTCTCCTTGCCCAGGTAGTGGTCGATCCGGAAGACCTCGTCCCGGGGGAAGACCTCGTGGACGATCCGGTTCAGCTCCTGGGCGCTCTCCAGGTCGTGGCCGAACGGCTTCTCGATCACCGCGCGGCGCCAGGAGCCCTGCGGCGGGTCGGCCAGACCGTGCTTCTTGAGCTGCTGGACCACGATCGGGAAGGACTTCGGCGGCACCGACAGGTAGAAGGCGAAGTTGCCGCTGGTGCCCTGCGCGGCGTCCAGGTCCTCGATCGTCTTGCGCAGGCTCTCGAAGGCGTCGTCGTCGTCGAAGCTGCCCTGGATGAAGCGCATGCCCTTGGCGAGCTGCTGCCAGACCTCCTCCCGGAAGGGAGTGCGGGCGTGCAGCTTGACCGCGTCGTGGACCTCCTTCGCGAAGTCCTCGTCCTCCCACTCACGGCGGGCGAAGCCGACGAGCGAGAAGCCCGGCGGCAGCAGACCGCGGTTGGCGAGGTCGTAGATGGCCGGCATCAGCTTCTTGCGCGACAGGTCGCCGGTGACACCGAAGATGACCAGGCCCGACGGCCCCGCGATGCGCGGGAGCCGTCGGTCTGCGGGATCCCGCAGGGGGTTCGAGGGTACGAGCGGGGGTTCGCCCTGCTCGACCTCGGGGAAGTCAGTGCTCACTGGAGTGGCTCCGCTTTCGGTGGATGTGAGCGGGTGAGATCACTTCTCGGTGGCGAAGCCGGCCAGGCTGGCGGTGACGGTGTCGAGCAGCTCGTTCCAGGACTGCTCGAACTTGCTTACGCCCTCGTCCTCCAGCACCTGGACGACATCGTCGTAGTCGACACCGGCGGCGGCGATGGCGTCCATCACGGCCTTGGCGTCGGCGTAGTTGGTGGTGATGGTGTCACCGGTGACCTGGCCGTGGTCGTCGGTGGCGTCCAGGGTGGCCTCGGGCATGGTGTTCACGGTGCCGGGGGCAACCAGCTCGGTGACGTACATGGTGTCCGGCAGGGCCGGGTCCTTGACGCCGGTGGAGGCCCACAGCGGGCGCTGGGCCTTGGCGCCGGCGGCCTCCAGGGCCTTCCAGCGGTCACTGGAGAACACCTCCTCGTACGCCTGGTAGGCGAGGCGGGCGTTGGCCACCGCGGCCTTGGAGCGGAGCTCCTTGGCCTCGCCGCCGATCTTGTCCAGGCGCTTGTCGATCTCGGTGTCCACGCGGGAGACGAAGAACGAGGCGACCGACTCGATCTGCGAGAGGTCGAGGCCGGCGGCCTTGGCCTGCTCCAGACCGGTCAGGTAGGCGTCCATCACCGCGCGGTAGCGCTCCAGCGAGAAGATCAGCGTGACGTTGACGCTGATGCCCTTGGCGAGCACGGCGGAGATGGCGGGCAGCCCGGCCTTGGTGGCGGGGATCTTGATGAACACGTTCGGGCGGTCGACCAGCCACCACAGCTGCTTCGCCTCGGCGACGGTCGGCTCGGTCTCGTGCGCCAGGCGCGGGTCGACCTCGATGGAGACCCGGCCGTCGCGGCCGTTGGAGGCGTCGTAGACCGGGCGCAGCACGTCGGCCGCGTCGCGCACGTCCGAGGTGGTGATCATGCGGACGGCCTCGTCGGTGGTGACCTTGCGGACCGCCAGGTCCTTCAGCTGGCCCTGGTAGGCGGCGCTGCCGCCGCCGATGGCCTTCTGGAAGATGGTCGGGTTGGTGGTGACGCCCACCACGTGCTTGCTCTGCACCAGTTCGGCCAGGTTCCCGCTGTTCAGCCGGTCGCGGCTGAGGTCGTCCAGCCAGATCGCCACGCCTTCGTCGCTGAGGCGCTTCAGTGCGTCAGTCATGGTGCTTCATCCTCTTCTTCGTCTTCGTTCGTCTGCTGTGGGGTGGTCAGACGGGCCGGGGCACCCGATGTGCGGTCGGCCACCCCGGCCCAGGTGTCCCTTAGCGGGAGACGGCCTCGACCGTGCGGAGCGAGGCGCGGGCGGCGTTGGCAACGGCGTCGGCGGTCAGGCCGAACTCGTTGAACAGCACCTTGTAGTCGGCGGACGCGCCGTAGTGCTCCAGGCTGATGATCCGACCGGCGTCGCCGACCAGCTCGCGCCAGCCCTGGGCGATGCCGGCCTCGACCGAGACGCGGGCCCGGACGTTCGGCGGCAGCACGCTGTCGCGGTACGCCTGGTCCTGCTCGTTGAACCACTCGATCGAGGGCATGGACACCACGCGGGTGGCGATGCCGTCGGCCTCCAGGGCCTCGCGCGCCTGGACGGCGAGCTGGACCTCGGAGCCGGTGCCGATCAGGATCACCTGCGGGGCGCTGGTGGACGCCTCGGCCAGCACGTAACCGCCCCTGGCGGCGCCGTCGGCCGAGTGGAAGACCTCGCGGTCGAAGGTCGGCACGCCCTGGCGGGTGAGCGCCAGGCCGACCGGGCCGGGGCGGCTGGCGTGCCGCTCGGTGATGGCGCGCCAGACGACGGCCGTCTCGTTGGCGTCGGCCGGGCGGACCACCGACAGGCCGGGGATGGCGCGCAGCGCGGCCAGGTGCTCGACCGGCTGGTGGGTCGGGCCGTCCTCGCCGAGGCCGATCGAGTCGTGCGTCCAGACGTAGGTGACCGGGAGCTTCATCAGCGCGGCGAGGCGGACGGCCGGGCGCATGTAGTCGGAGAACACCAGGAAGGTGCCGCCGAAGACCCGGGTGTTGCCGTGCAGCGCGATGCCGTTCATGGTCGAGCCCATGGCGTGCTCGCGGATGCCGAAGTGGATCGTCCGGCCGTAGGGGCTGGCCGACTTCAGCGCGTTGCCCTCGGGCAGGAAGGAGCTGTCCTCGTCGATGGTGGTGAGGTTGGACTCCGCGAGGTCGGCCGAGCCGCCCCACAGCTCCGGGATCACCGAGCCGAGCGCCTTGAGGGTGTCGCCGCTGGCCTTGCGGGTGGCGACGTCCTTGCCGGCCGGGAAGACCGGGAAGGCCTTCTCCCAGCCGTCGGGGAGCTCGCCGGCGGTGATCCGGTCGAACTCGGCGGCGCGCTCCGGGTTGGCCTCGCGCCAGGCGTGGAAGCCCTTCTCCCACTCGTGGCGCGTGGCCTTCCCGCGCTGGACGACCTCGCGGGCGTGGTCGACGACCGCGTCGGAGACCTCGAAGTGCTTCTGCGGGTCGAAGCCCAGCACCTTCTTGGTGGCGGCGATCTCGGCCTCGCCGAGCGCCGAGCCGTGCGCCTTGGCGGTGTCCTGGGCGTTCGGGGCCGGCCAGGCGATGATGGTGCGCATCGCGATCATCGACGGACGGCCGGTCTCGGCACGGGCCGCGTCCAGCGCGGTCGCCAGGGCCTG
The DNA here is from genome assembly GCF_042264695.1 of Kitasatospora sp. NPDC056138. NCBI lineage: Bacteria > Bacillati > Actinomycetota > Actinomycetes > Kitasatosporales > Streptomycetaceae > Kitasatospora > Kitasatospora sp. NPDC056138. Next base: position 147,177 of record NZ_JBHJVK010000012.1, read on the forward strand.
CACGTCGATGTCGCCGTCGGCCTTCGGGGTGACCCGCTGGACGTGCCAGCCGTACGCCTCGTAGCGGGCCAGGACGTCCTCGGAGAAGGCGGTCTCGGTGTCGCCCTCGATCGAGATGTGGTTGTCGTCGTAGAGCGCGACCAGGTTGCCCAGCTTCTGGTGGCCCGCCAGCGAGGACGCCTCGGCGGAGATGCCCTCCTCGAGGTCGCCGTCGGAGACGATGGCCCAGATGGTGTGGTCGAACGGGGACTCGCCCGCCGGGGCCTCGGGGTCGAACAGGCCGCGCTCGTACCGGGCGGCCATCGCCATGCCCACCGCGTTGGCGATGCCCTGGCCCAGCGGGCCCGTGGTGGTCTCGACGCCGGCGGTGTGGCCGTGCTCCGGGTGGCCCGGGGTGCGGCTGCCCGCGACGCGGAAGGCCTTGAGGTCGTCCAGCGACAGCCCGTAGCCCGAGAGGTACAGCTGGGTGTACAGCGTCAGCGAGGTGTGCCCGGGCGAGAGCACGAAGCGGTCGCGGCCGGCCCAGGAGGGGTCGGTGGGGTCGTGGCGCAGGAAACGCTGGAAGATCAGGTACGCCGCGGGGGCCAGCGACATGGCCGTCCCCGGGTGGCCGTTGCCCACCTTCTGGACGGCGTCCATGGCCAGGACCCGGGCGGTGTCGACCGTCCGCTGGTCCAGTTCGGTCCACTCGAATGTGTTCGTCGGCGTGGTGCTCACCCTGAGTCAGGGCTCCTTCCATAAATGAAGAGTGACCCCGTGAGGGACCGGTCGGCCACGTCATTGTGGTCCTGACGTTATTTAGGTGCCGGTCACGGAGGGTTGATCCCGCTTCTCTGTGCGAGCCTACCGCCAGACCGGGCCTCACCCTGCGTGCCGGGACAACCAGGAGTTCGTGGCCGCGGTTCCCGGAGGAGGCCGCACACACCTTGTCCTACCCTGACCCGGATCGATCGGCTTTGCGCGTCCACAGGACAAGACGGGCGAGCAGGCGGTTTGCGGGGGTTCACCCGGCGGTGTGCGCTTGCGCCTCGCCGGGGTACCCCGAGGCCGGTGCGGAGATATGGAGCGTCTAAGGTGGCGTGGTACGCGCAGCGCGGTCGTGACGGCAACCAAGCGGTCCCAAGGGCGCCTGTGAAGATTCATCTTGAGTTGGGGTGTTCGTGACCGCCGTCGAGAGCCGCCCTGCCGGGGCGGTCGGGGCGAGCCCTGCGCGCCGGCCGTTCGGGGCCCGTGTAGGGGCATTCGTCGCACTGACCAAGCCTCGGATCATCGAGCTGCTGCTGATGAGCACCGTCCCGGTGATGTTCCTGGCACAGCGTGGGGTTCCCAACCTGCTGCTGGTCCTGTATGTCGTCGTCGGCGGCTACCTGTCGGCAGGCGGCGCCAATGCGCTCAACATGTACATCGACCGCGACATCGACGCGGTGATGTCCCGGACCGAGCGCCGCCCGATCGTCACCGGCATGGTGTCGCCGCGCGAGGCGCTGGTCTTCGGTATCGCGCTGGCGGTCGGTTCCACGCTCTTCCTCGGGCTGCTGGTGAACTGGCTGTCCGCCGGGCTGGCGCTGTCCGCCCTGCTGTTCTACGTCTTCGTCTACACGCTCGGCCTCAAGCGGCGGACCACCCAGAACATCGTCTGGGGCGGCATCGCGGGCTGCATGCCGGTCTTCGTCGGCTGGGCGGCGGTGACCGACTCGCTGTCCTGGTCGGCGCTGGTGCTCTTCCTGGTGATCTTCTTCTGGACGCCGCCGCACTACTGGCCGCTCTCGATGAAGGTCCGTGAGGACTACGAGAAGGCCGGGGTGCCGATGCTCCCGGTGCTCAAGGGCAACCTGGCGGTGGCCAAGCAGATCGTCATCTACTCCTGGGTGATGGTGGCCGTCTCGCTGGCCCTGTGGCCGCTGGCGCACACCACCCTGCTCTACCCGGCCGCGGCGGTGGTGCTCGGTGCCTTCTGGCTCAAGGAGGCGCACGGCCTGTACGCCAGGGCCAAGGCCGGGATCGTGGGAGCCGCGCTGAAGGAGATGCGGCTCTTCCACTGGTCCATCACCTACCTCTCACTACTCTTCGTAGTCGTCGCGGTGGATCCGTTCCTCTGACCGACCCTCCGGAAAGGCCCGACCTGCCCAGGTCGGGCCTTTCTGTGTCAGATGGCCGGGGGTTCTCCGTCAGGTGCCGCCTGCCGCTGCCGACCGCCGTCGACCGCCACCGGGCGGCAGCGCCCGTGCGGCCCGGGCGCGAGGACGACGGGGGTGTGGCCCGCCGCACACGGCGCTCCCGTCGCCAGCCTGACTACTGGTCGGTAGCATGCGGGCATGACCAGCGCAGAGACCGCCACCACCGCCCCGCAGGACGCGCGCGCCGAGCGCCGCGCCAAGCGCATCGCCAAGCACATCGACAGCTTCGCCCGGCAGCACGGCGGCACCGCCGAGGGCGTGGTCGAGTACGTCGGCCGGACCGCCACCCGGATCGTCCTGGTGGGCGCGGACGGCGCGTGGGGCGACCAGGTCGCCCCGACCTACGCCATCGGCCGCCGGGCCGCCGAACTGTCCGGGCTGACGCTGCACGACAGCTTCGAGGGCGAGCTGGGCCTCAAGGTGAAGACCGGCGGGTACGAGTGGAAGCGGATGGCCGGGATCCAGATCGGCGGCTGAAGCCTCCCGCCGGGGAAGCCCTTCAACGAGCGCACAGGGGCGCGGGGACCGCGCGAGATTTCGT